>CAYOFE010000048.1:0-19205 GCA_964403135.1 uncultured Chromatiaceae bacterium
ATCGACGGTCGCCTACACGTTCAGTTCTGATGGTTATGAAGCGACTGAAGTCGGCTACCGCGTCTTCGCGGGCGTGCGCATTGGCCAGTATCTGGCGCTCGAGGGGGGCTACGTGGACTTCGGCAGTCTCGATGACGAGTTCCCTTACGAGGATGCAGGCGCCCCCCCCAACTGCAACCCTGCTACCCCTCCTTCAGGCAACTGCAACCGGATCCCGGTGCAATCCAGCATCCGCCAGGACGTCGACCTCAACGGTTTCGAGTTGTACGCGGTGGGCCGTTATCCGTTCGCCGAAAACTGGGCGGCTTTTGCCAAGCTCGGAGTGTTGATGTGGGACCTGGAGTTCTCAGCCAGCGACACTTATGCCGAATTGCTGCAACCCACACCCGGACAACAGAACATTCCAAAGATCTGCACGACACTCAGCGCAAGCGGCCCGCCGCAGGGCACCCCCGATCCGACAACCTGCGACAAGGGGCCCAGGAACTTTGACGACGACGGCACTGACCTCGCCTGGGGCCTCGGCGTGGATTTCAAGGCGGCCGAACACATGACGCTGCGCGCCGAGGGCACGTGGTTCGACATCGAGGACACCGACAAGGCCTGGCTGATCGGGTTCGACGTCATCTATAACTTCTGAGTCTTTCGCGGCGCCGCCGCGGGCGTGCGACCGTCACCAATAATCAAGAAACCCCGCCGGATGGCGGGGTTTCTTTTTCAGGGTCGCTGGTTCGCGCGGGTCAGACCGCGGCAACGGCGACTGGCGGCGGCAGTTCGACGGGTTCGGGCAGCGTGATCTCATTGTTCCGGCTGAACTGATAGTCTCGGAACACGTGCTCCGCGGAAAGCAACTGATACTGGCCGTTTGCCAGACGGTGACTGGTGTCCTTCAACCGGTACACGTAATGACCACAGGTGTAGCAGTTGAACTTGCTGAAGTGATAGCAGAGGCAGACCTTGTCGGTGATTATCGGCTTCACACCTTCGGCGTCGACTGGCGCTTTTTCGTAGGCATCCAGGTAAGCGCACGTCCCCTCACGGCTCAGCAGGTAGCCGAATGCTTCGCACTGCGGCTTAATGTTCGACGTAAAACAGGGGCTATACCTGAGCAGCCGGATCGGGTAGCCCGTCGGTGACACGCCCGACACAACCAGGTCAGCCTCCTCGGCCCGGAAATAGTCCTGCTTGACCCTGGCCGGCAGTCCGCACTCGTTCGTGATCGTGAAACGTGTAGCGACCTGCACCGCCGAGGCGCCCTGCGCCAGATAGGAAGCGGCTTCCGTGCCCGTGAAAATGCCTCCGGCGGGAATGATCGGGATATCGAGCTGCTCCTCGCGCATGAAAGCGAGGATTTCCGTGACGATATCGCGCAGGTTGTACTCCCGCCAGTCATCGCCGAAACCGAGATGCCCCCCGGCGAGAGGGCCTTCCACGATGATGTAGTCGGGAAGGCGATTCACCCGCGTCGCGCTCTTCAGGAAGATCTTCAGGGCGCGGAGACTGGAAACGATCGGACCGATCTTCACGTCGCGGAAACGGGGGTGGTCCTCGATCAGCTTCAGGCTGCCGATGTGCAGGCCAGCCGACAACGTGATGCCGTCGATGCCACCGTCCATGGCGCCGATGAGCCGTGTGCGCAACGTGTCGCCCGGCGCACCCATCGTGAGTTTTTCCATTACGTTGATGAAAACCGCGCCGCTTCCGGCCTTGCGGTCCATCGTGTGCCGGACGTGATTAATCTGCGCCTGACGCAGATGCTCGAGGTCGAACTTGACAGTGGTCTTGTCGAAGCCGTCGCGGGTCTTGCGATGTTTCTTCGACTTGGCCCTGGTGTAATGCGTGTCGTACTTGCGATCGGAAACTTCCTGCACCATCGCGTCGGAAATATGCCCGACGCCGCCAAGCCGGGCAGCGGCCAGCGCCAGTTCCGCGGTGGAGATATCCACCCCCATGCCACCGATGATAATGGGCACGTACTCGGCGCCGCCGAGGCGCAGCCGATAGTTATCCACTCTGTCAGTCAGCGGATCGCGCAATGCCATTCCGTGATGCCGTCGTGATCAGAAACCCGTCGGGGACATATTAAGGTAGCTTGCCCGGTGCGAACAGCACCTGCGCCGCAACGGGCGTGCGCCGTGCTCGAACCGCCAATGGCATGATCGGCGCCAACACTCGGCCGTTGTTGGCCAATTACCACACCAAACCTGCGCCAAAATGCCAAATTACGCATCTGCGCCACAGGCCCTGCGGCGCAGGTGGTGGGCCGTGCAGGAATTGAACCTGCGACCAACTGGTTAAAAGCCAGCTGCTCTACCGACTGAGCTAACGGCCCATGCGAAAAAGGCGCGGCATGATACCCCAATCATTCAGGCCAATTCACGACTTATCACGGTAGCGCGTTGGATCTGGCACTCCTGCTGCGGCAAATCCGGCACGCCGCAGGCGGCAGGCATCGCAGCGGCCGCAGGCATCCCCCTGTTCGGTGGCCTGGTAACAGGAAACGGTCTGCGCATAGTTCACGCCCAGCGTCATGCCGCTGTGAATGATTGCCGCTTTGCTCATGCCGATGAGCGGAGCCACGATGCGGATCGGCCGACCCTCGACGCCCCTGCGGGTCGCCCGGTCGGCCATGGCCTGAAAGGCCTCGATGTACTCGGGGCGGCAATCCGGATAACCGGAGTAATCCACCGCGTTGACGCCGATATAAATCGCCTCCGCATCGAGGACCTCAGCCCACGCCAGCGCACAGGCGAGAAACACTGTGTTGCGTGCCGGAACGTAGGTCGGCGGTATGCCGTCTCCCGCAGCCTGAGGCACTGCGATCGTCCGATCCGTCAGCGCTGAACCGCCGAGTGCGCCGAGGCCGATCGGCAGCACGCGGTGCTCGATGGCACCCAGCTGGGCAGCGAGGCGCGCCGCAGCTTGGAGCTCAGCCCGATGACGCTGCCCGTAATCGAAGCTCAGCGCGTAACAGGCATAACCCGCCTGCCGTGCCATAGCGAGACAGGTGGCGGAATCCATCCCGCCAGACAGCAGGACCAGCGCGCGCGGCGGCCCTGCACGAGGCGAACCCGGGTGCCGCGGATCAATGGCCACGCGCCTCGCCCCACAGATACTTGTGCAGCTGCACCTGCACGCACACCGGCAACCGATCGGCGAGCACCCACTCCGCCAGCTCCCTGGCATCGAGGCGGCCCCAGACTGGCGACAGCAGCAATGTCGCCACCGCCGCAAGACCCCGCTCGGCGATGACCTTTCGCGCCCACTCGTAGTCAGACCGATCCGTCAACACGAACTTCAACTGGTCGGTCGGCCGCAGAAATTGCAGATTGTCCCAGCGATTGCGCGGCTCCTCGCCCGAAGACGGTGTTTTCAGGTCCATGACGACGGTGACACGCGGATCGATGCCCGCGATATCGAGCGCACCGCCGGTTTCCAGCGAAACCTCGTAGCCCGCGTCGCACAAGGCCGTCAGCAGCGAGCGACAGGCAGGCTGCGCCAGCGGCTCACCACCCGTGACGCAGACGTAGCGCGGCTCGAAGTCCGCCACTTCCTTCAATATCAACGGGATTGTTTTCGGCTCCCCTCCGGAAAACGCATACGTCGTATCGCAATATGTACACCGCAGCGGACAGCCCGTCAGGCGCACGAACACCGTTGGAAACCCCACGGTGCGGGACTCGCCCTGTATGGAGTGGAAAATCTCGGTCACCCGCAGCTGGGTGCGGCGGGTATTTGCGTCAGGGCTGCGCTTGGGCATGGCCATGCAGTGCGAAGCGGCCGCCTGCCGCCCAGTCCGTTCCCGGCGCCGGTCAGTGGCCCTCGCCCGCCATGACCTCGAGCCGCTGGCCGGCAAGCCGGGCGGCCGTGGTTTCCGCGTAGTTCTGCACCACCGAGTTCAGCGCCTTGCGTGCGGCCTCGTAACGTTTCAGCTCATAGTTGCAGTAACCGATCTTCAGCAGCGCGTCGGGAATCTTGCGCGACTGCGGATACTTGCTGACAACGGTCTCGAATTCCGCCAGCGCTTCCTTGTACTTCTGCGTTACATAGTGACTCTCGGCAAGCCAGTACTGGGCGTTATCCGAAAGCCCGCTGCCCGGAAAAGCCGCCAGGAACTGCCGAAAGGCCAGCGAGGCCTGATCATAGCGCCCCTGTTTCAGCAACTCGAATGCGGCCTGGTAATTGGCGCGCTCGTTGCCGCCCGGTACCGGCAGTTGGCCGGGCGAGAGCGAGCCACCCTCAAGAACCGGGCGCTCCGCATCAGCGCGCGCCTGAGCGCTGGCCCGCTGCTCGATCGCCTGCAATCGCTGGTCGATGTCGAGATAAAGCTGGCGCTGGCGATCGGAGGCCTGATCAGCATTGTGCCGAAGCGTCTCCACTTCGTTGCGCAGGGCGGCGTTTTCCTTCTGTAGCTGCTCGAGCTGCGACATCAGGTTAGTCAGCCCCTGGTTGTCG
This sequence comes from uncultured Chromatiaceae bacterium, assembly GCA_964403135.1. Lineage (GTDB taxonomy): Bacteria > Pseudomonadota > Gammaproteobacteria > Steroidobacterales > QUBU01. The sequence continues at coordinate 4,456 of CAYOFE010000048.1, forward strand.
ATGATCCTCTCGACACGGACCAACCGATTGTCGATCTCCACCTGCTTGAGATAGACGGGGTCCTCTTCCGGCGGCACCATCAGGCAGCCCGACAAAAGCAGGGTCGCGAGGCAAACGACGCCAGTGCGCATGACAGGCAGCATGACAGGCACGATCGCTGCGGAGTTACTGAACGTAGACCAGTTCCACGCGACGATTCAGTGCCCAGGACTCCTCATCGCTGCCGGTGGCCGCCGGCCGCTCCTCGCCATAGCTCACCGTGTTGAGCTGGCTCGCGCCCGCGCCCTGCAGCAGCAAGGCCTGCTTCACGGCCTGCGCGCGACGCTCACCGAGGCCGATGTTGTACTCGCGGCTGCCGCGTTCATCGGCATGGCCCTCCAGGCGAACCTTAGCGGCCGGATTGGCGGCCAGATAGCGGCCGTTCGCCGCGACGATCTCGCGAAACTCGGCCTTGACCTCGTCACGGTCGTAGTCGAAATAGACAGTTCGGTTCTTCACCGAGGCGGTCGGTCCGGCCACGGCGGAGTCGCCGAAGGCACTGCCCTGGCCCACGCCACCTTCACCAACACCACCCGCCTGGGCACCGCCCTGCGGGCCGGAATGGGTGCCATAACCCAGATCTTCCTGCTCGGTGCCCTTGCGACCGGCACAGCCCGCCACCAGCACCACCGTCAGAACGAGTGCAATGTATCTGGAAATCATGTCATCAAGCTCCTAGGCAATAACTAACGACCGAGATCCGGGAACCGCCCGCGCAGAGGTTCTCAGTTCGTCCGGAACGGCGACCATGCCGGCTCGCGCACATCGCCCTCCAGCGCCGAAATACGCTGGCGAATGCGCCCATCTGCCGAAACGGTAGCCAGCACCCCCCGAGACCCCTCACGCGTCGCATATATGAGGGTCTCGCCATTGGAAGCGAAACTGGGCGACTCGTCGAGACGCCCGTCCGTAAGCACCTGGGTAAACGCACGATCCAGACCGACAACGGCAATTCTATAGTTCCCACGGTCATTGTGCACCACGGCCATGCGCGTTCCGTCAGCCGAGAGGCGTGGCCGCGCATTGTAATTCCCCTCAAAGGTCACCCGCTGCGCGGCCCCGCCACCGGCGGGCACGCGATACACCTGCGGCCCGCCGGCGCGATCCGAGGTGAAATAGATCATGCGTCCGTCGGGCGACCAGTTGGCTTCGGTGTCGATCGACGGCTGATCGGTGAGCCGTGTCAGCACCTGGTTTGCGATATCGAGGGTATAGATGTCCAGGTTGCCGTCACCGCGCGAGAGGGTCAGCGCGAGCATCCGGCCATCGGGCGACCAGGACGGTGCGCCGTTCACCCCGGGCCGCGCCGAGATTTTCTGGCGCCCGCCGGAGCGCAGCGTCTGCACATAGATCTCCGCCGTCTTGTTCTCGAACGAAACGTAGGCAAGCTTCCGGCCGTCCGGTGACCAGGACGGGGACATGATGGGCTCGGTGGACTCGACCATTACCTGCGCATTCTCGCCATCGGCATCAGCCACCACCAGGCGGTACAGGTCGGACTTGCCGCTACGCTTGATTACGCTGATGTAAGCGATGCGAGTCGAGAATATGCCCGCAACGCCGGTCAGCTTCTCGTAGACCATGTCGGCCACGCGATGCGCGCCAAGGCGCAGATTGGCCGCCGCGGCAGGCAGCCGATAGCCGAGCAACTGCTCGCCACGGAACACGTCGAACAACTCGAACTGGATCGTAAACTCGCCGGGCGCCGACTCGACGAGTTGCCCGACGACAACGGCCTCCACGCCGAGCATTTTCCAGTCCGGAAAGTCGATGGCGGTGCCCATGGTCGGGCGCTGCGGCATGTCCTGCGCAGGCAAAGGCGCGAATCGTCCGGTGCTGGCGAGGTCTGCGGCGACGACCGCCGCGACATCGGCGGGAGGCCGTGCCCCGCCACCCTGCCAGCCGAGCGGCACGATCGCCACGGGTATCGCGCGCTCGGCACCACGGCTGATTTCGATGCGCAGCTCGGCTTTTGCCCCCGCGGTAAAGGCCAGCGCAACCCATGCCAGCAACCGGCCGCACCACAGCAAACGACCCATGTTAAGACCCCGTCCGGCGCAAGAAAGGCCGCTATTCTTCCGGTTTGAATTCAAAGCGCAAGCTCCGATCGAACAGCGACGGATTCGGCGGCGGCGGTAACGGCGAGGAGCGAAACACCGCCGCCTCGATCGAACGAACGACCGCCGCATCGCCGTTGCATTCGACCACCCGCACATCGACCACCTCACCGCCCGGAATCTGCTTCACCAGCACGACACAATGCAGACCCTGCCGGGCGCTCGCCGGGCGGATCCAGTTGCGCTCGACCTTCTGGCGAATGACTTCCGCATACTGGTCGAGCAAGCCCGCCGCGGCAGCCGACTGCAGCTCTTCCTCCTCAGCCATCTGGCGCGCCAGATCGGCGCGGTCCTGCGCCTTGCGGCGCTCCTCCTCGACCTTGCGCTTGGCCTCGGCAGTTTCCTTCGCCTGGCGCTCGGCTTCCTTGCGCTGCTCGTCGAGCTTTGCCAGGCGCAGCTTCTCCGCCTCCTGCTTGCGGCTTTGCTCCTGCCTGCGGGCCAGCTCCGCCTGTTCCTTGCGCTTCTGCTCAGCCAGGCGCAACGCCTCCTGGCGCTGGCGCTCCACCTCGCGCTGGCGTTCCTCGGCGTGGCGCTTCCGTTCCTCGGCCTGGCGCTCGCGTTCCACCGCCTGCTGCTGCTCGCGCTGTCGCGCTGCCGCCTGCCGCTGCAGTGCCTTGCTGTCAACCACGGTCGCCTGGATGGCCAGACGCACCGGCTGCGGCGGCGGACGCGGCATCAGCTCCAGGTTCAGCGCCAGCAGCACGAGCAGCACGGCATGGCCGGCCACCGACAGGCCGACCACCAGCGCCTGCTCGCGCGCGGATGCCTCTCTCATGCTCAGAGTGTGGGACATGCCTTCCGTGGCCGGGTCAACACTGAGGTGGCGGGGCAGTCAGCCCGTGCGGCGCTTCAGGCGCGCGGGATCCGGCGGATCGGTGAGAAAGCCCACCTTGGCGGCTCCGGACTGCTGCAACAACACCATCGCTTCAACCACCCGGCCGTAGGGCACGGACTGGTCGGCTTTCACCAGGACCGGAATCTCGGGTTTTCGGCGGATCACCAGCGCGGCAAGGCTCACGACCTTTTCCGGGTCAATGGGCTTGTCTTCGTCATCGCCGATGTTCAGATAAAAGCGGCCTTGCGCGTCCACCGACAGCACCAGTGGCTGTTCATCCTTCAATAATCGCTGATCGATCGGCTCGGCCGCCGCTTTCGGCAGGTCCACTTCGATACCTTGGGTCAACAACGGCGCCGTCACCATGAAAATGATCAGCAGTACCAGCATGACGTCGATGTAGGGAACGACGTTGATCTCGCCCATCAGCCGGCGCTTGCGTATGGCTCGCATTGCCATCAGCCGGCCTCCCGGTCCTCGCGTCCCGGCTGCTCCCGGGCGTGGGCGTGGCGCAGCAAAACCGCGGAGAACTCCTCGGTGAAGGTGTCGTAACGCACTTCCAGACGGGTCACCTTGTCGGCATAACGATTGTAAGCAATCACCGCAGGGATCGCCGCGAACAGGCCCATGGCCGTGGCGATCAGCGCCTCGGAGATGCCTGGTGCCACCATCGCCAGTGTCGCCGACTGCACGTTACCGATGGCGTGGAAGGAATTCATGATGCCCCAGACCGTACCAAACAGCCCCACGTACGGGCTCGTCGAACCGATCGTGGCCAACGTCGCCAGGCTCTGCTCGAGCCGATCCATTTCCCGCAGGTGCGCCACGCGCATCGCCCGGCGGCAGCCCTCGAGAACCTGGGCTGCTGTCAATCCGGACTGCTGGGTCAGGCGCCGGAACTCGCGAAAACCGGCTTCGAACAGGCCAGCCATGTCGGCGGCATCGCCGGCTCTTGTCACATCGCGATAGATGGTGGTGAGGTCTGCACCACCCCAGAAAGTGGCCTCGAACGCGTCGGAGCCCTCCGCGGCCTGCTGCAGCACGCGGCGCTTGCGCAGGATGATGGCCCACGAGGCGATCGACGCGGCCAGCAGCAGCGCCATGACGAACTGCACGACCAAACTCGCGCCGAGTACCAGTTGCAGAAATGATTGGTTCGCAGACATGCCTGAAATGACCCGTTGTCGAAAAAAAATCGCGCCGCTCAGTCGGCCTGTGGACCGAACAGCGGCATGGACTTGTCGCGCTCGTTGCGCGGCGCGGGCAGCCCAAAGTGCTGATACGCCCTTGCGGTGGCCACGCGCCCGCGTGAGGTCCGCATGAGAAAACCCTGCTGGATCAGAAAGGGCTCGAGCACGTCTTCGATGGTGCCGCGCTCCTCGCCCACCGCCGCCGCCAGGGATTCGATGCCGACGGGCCCCCCGCCAAACTGCTCGATGATGGTCAGCAGCAGCCGCCGGTCCATCAGATCGAACCCGTTCGGGTCGACCTCGAGCATCTGCATCGCCGCCCTGGCCGTCGGCTCGTCCACGCGGCCACTGCCGGCCACCTCGGCATAATCGCGCACGCGGCGCAACAGGCGGTTGGCGATACGTGGCGTGCCGCGTGCCCTGGCGGCAATCAGCTGTAAGCCAGGCTCATCGACCGCCACGCCGAGAATGCGCGCCGAGCGGCGCACGATCTCGTGCAGCTCGCTCTCGGTGTAGAACTCCAGGCGCTGCACGATGCCGAAGCGGTCGCGCAGCGGCGAGGTCAACAACCCCGCCCGCGTCGTCGCGCCGACCAGCGTAAAAGGCGGCAGATCGAGCTTGATGGAGCGGGCGGACGGTCCTTCGCCGATCATGATGTCGAGCTGGAAGTCCTCCATGGCCGGGTAGAGCACTTCCTCAACCACCGGGCTCAACCGGTGAATCTCATCGACAAACAGCACGTCACGCGGTTCGAGATTGGTCAGCAACGCCGCCAGATCGCCCGGCCTCTCGAGTACCGGGCCCGAGGTGTGGCGCAGGTTTACGCCGAGCTCGTTGGCGACGATATGCGCGAGCGTGGTCTTGCCGAGCCCGGGCGGACCGAATATGAGCACATGGTCGAGCGCCTCGCCGCGCTGCCGGGCGGCCTGCACGAAAATCCGCATCTGGCGCTTGACCGAAGCCTGGCCAATGTACTCGTCGAGCCGCTGCGGGCGAATCGCGCGCTCATAGGCGTCTTCCTCGCCCTGCGCGCCGGTTGAGACGATGCGTTGCTGCTCAGCCATGCGGTTTCGCTCCCATCAGCCCCGCACCGCCGGGGCTGCCGAGCGCAGCGCCGCACGGAGAATATCCTCGGCTGAGCCCGATACGCCTCCCGCCTGATCGAGCAGGCGCCGCGCCTCGGCAGGCTTGTAGCCGAGGCCAACAAGCGCATGCATCACTTCGGCTTCGGTGGACGCGGGCAACTCAGCCGGCCCGGGCGGCAGCACCGCCGGCATACCTGGTGCCAGCGCTTCGATGCGGTCACGCATATCGAGCAGCAGCCGCTCCGCGGTCTTGCGCCCGATACCGGGCACCTTGGTCAGAGCGGCCGTGTCCTTGGTCTGCACGCAGCGGACAAAGCCTTCGACACTGATACCGGACAGGATCGCAAGCGCAATGCGCGCGCCGATGCCGCTCACCTTCAACAGGTCGCGGAATAACCGCCGCTCCGGCTCCGTGGCGAATCCATACAGCGAGTGCTGGTCCTCTCGGACTACGAGGTGGGTACGAAGCGTCACCTCTGCGCCTGCCGCCGGCAGGCGGCTCCATGTAGACGCAGGCGCTTCGACCTCGTAACCGACACCATTGACATCGATCACGAGAAAGGGCGGATCCTTGTGCGCCAGCACGCCATGCAGATGCCCGATCATCGTCGTGCCACCCGCCAGCCGACTGTGGCCGAAAGCCGCACCGACAACGTTCGACTGTGCGCGTGGCACAACGCCACCGCCAGCGCATCGGCCTCGTCGGCGACCAGCTCCGCACCGAGCTTCAGCAGCACTTTCACCATGTGCTGGACCTGCGTCTTTTCCGCCCCGCCCTGGCCGACCACCGCCTGCTTCACCGCTCTGGCAGCATATTCATGCACCTCGACACCTTCGACGAAGGTTGCACAGATCGCCGCCGAGCGCGCCTGGCCGAGCTTCAGCGCGCTGTCGGCATTGCGATGCACGAATACCCGCTCTACCGCGACCTCACTCGGCCGATGCTCCTCGACCAGCGCCCGCACGCCGGCGTAAATGACCTTGAGCCGCGGTGCGAGCTCCGCAACTTCCGTGCGTATACAGCCACTGGCGACGTAGCGCAGTTGCGCTCCGGCGCTGTCGATCACGCCGTAGCCGGTGACCCGTGAGCCAGGATCGATGCCGAGAATGCGCGTCCACTGAACCAAAACGCCTGCCTCCCCTGACCGCTTCAGGCAGCGGTCACGGCCTCCTCGGGAATGTCTGCGTTGGAGTAAACGTTCTGCACGTCGTCCATCTCCTCGAGCGCCGCGAGCAGCTCGATCGTGCGCCGCGCCTCGTCTGCCTCGAGGGCAACGGTCACCGACGAGCGCATCGTCACCTCGGCCAACCCGGGAACGAACCCCGCCGTTTCGAGCGCTGCTCGCACCGTCGCGAACTCGTCGGGATCGGTGAGCACCTCGACCGAGCCATCGCAGTTGACTACCACGTCCTCGGCGCCGGCCTCGATCGCGGCCTCGGTCAGGGCAGTCTCGTCCACATCGCGCGGATAGCCGAGCAGGCCGACACGGTTGAAGAGATAGCCCACCGAACCGTCGGCGCCGAGGTTGCCCCCATGTTTCGCAAACGCGTGGCGGATGTCGGCCACCGTACGGTTGCGGTTGTCGGTCAGGCATTCGACGATGACCGCAACCCCACCCGGCCCGTAGCCCTCGTAGCGGGCCTCCATCAGTTCGGTACCTTCGATATGCCCGCTACCCCGCTTGATGGCTCGCTCCAGGGTGTCCCGCGGCATGCTCTGCGCGCGGGCCCTGTCGATGGCCAGTCGCAGCCGTGCGTTGGCATCCGGGTCCGGCCCTCCCAGCCGCGCCGCCACCGTCAGTTCACGAATGAGCTTGGTGAAGATCTGGCCGCGCTTGCGGTCCTGGGCACCCTTGCGGTGCTGAATATTTGCCCACTTGCTGTGGCCAGCCATGCGTGAAAGCCCGGTGCGCCTACCCGGTCGGCAGCAGAGAAAACGGACACGGGGCCGCCCGGGCCCCGCGACAACAATGGCGCTAATGATAACCCAAGAAAAACCGGCTCGTAGCCGGCTTTTCCCGACTACTTGTTCACCGCGTGAATGGCCCGCCGATCCACCGACAACGCCGCTTCGTGCACGGCTTCCGCCAGCGTAGGATGGGCATGAATAGTGCGTTGCAGGTCCTCGGCGCTTGCCTCGAATTCCATCGCAACCACCGCCTCGCCGATCAGCTCACCGGCCATGGGACCCACTATGTGCACGCCGAGGATCCGATCGGTCTCGGCGTGGGCCAGCACTTTGGCGATACCCGCCGCCTGGTCCATGGCCTTGGCGCGACCGCTCGCCGCAAAATTGAAAGTACCGGCCTTGTAGGCCACACCCGTCGTCTTGAGCTGCTCTTCGGTCTGACCGACCCAGGCAATTTCCGGTGCGGTGTAGATCACCGAGGGAATGGCGGCATAGTTGACGTGGCCGTAGCGCCCGGCAATCAGGTCGGCAACCATCGCGCCTTCCTCGGAGCCCTTGTGTGCCAGCGCCGGCCCGCGCACCACATCGCCAATCGCCCAGACATTGGCGGCCGTGGTACGGCACTGGTCGTCGACCTCGATAAAGCCCTTTTCGGTCAGATTGACGCCGGCCAGTGGATCGAGCAGCCCATCAGTGTAAGGCCGGCGGCCCACCGCCACGATCACCTTGTCAACGGTAATCTCATGCGAGCCCTGACGGTCCTGGTACGTGAGCCGCACACCATCACCGATCACCTCGGCGCTCTGCACCATGGCGCCGAGGCGGATATCAAGTCCCTGTCGGCGCATCTGCCGCTCGGCCTCCTTGGCGATCTGCCCATCGGCCATGAACAGGAACCGCTCCATGGCCTCGATCACGGTGACTTCGGCGCCGAGCCGGCGCCACACGCTGCCAAGCTCCAGCCCGATCACGCCGGCGCCGATCACACCGAGGCGCTGCGGCACACGGTCGAACGCCAGTGCACCCTCGGAGTCGACCACCCGGGTGCCATCGAAACGCACCATCGGCAACCCGGTGGGAACCGAGCCGCTGGCGAGGATGACGTGCTCTGCTTCCAGGAGATCCTCCGCGCCGTCATGGGCGGTGAACCGCACCTTGTTGCCCGGAAGCAGGTGACCGCGGCCGGCAAACGCTTTCACGCCGTTGGCCTTGAACAGCGACTGGATGCCGCCGCAAAGCTGCGCGACGATCTTCGCCTTGCGTTCCTGCATGCGGGCCAGGTCGAGGCCCACTTCACCGAGCCGGATGCCATGGTTGGCAAATTCGCCCCGGGCGCGGTGGTAAAGCTCCGAGGATTCGAGCAGCGCCTTGGAGGGAATGCAGCCGGCGTTCAGGCAGGTGCCGCCGAGCGAGGCCGCGCCCTGCGGCGTGCGCCAGGCATCGATACACGCGGTACTGAGCCCGTTCTGTGCCGCGCGTATCGCCGCCACGTAGCCGGCCGGCCCACCGCCAATCACCACCACGTCGAACTTGCTGCTCATTCCCTGCTCCGCCATGCCACCGACACGCCAGTCAGACCTGCAACAGCAGCCGGCCTGGGTCTTCGAGCGCTTCTTTCACGGCCACCACGAATTGCACCGCCTCGCGACCGTCGATGATGCGGTGATCGTAGGTGAGGGCCAGGTACATCATCGACCGTACTCTGATTTCGCCATTCACCACGATGGGGCGCTCCTGGATCTTGTGCATGCCGAGGATGCCGCTCTGCGGCGGGTTGAGTATCGGGGTGGACAGCAGTGAGCCAAAGATGCCGCCATTGGTGATCGTGAACGTGCCACCGGTGAGCTCGTCCATGCCGATGGTGCCCTCGCGGGCCTTGCGCCCGTACTCACCGATCGCCTGCTCGATTCCGGCAAAGCTCAGGCTTCCGGCATCGCGCACCACCGGCACGATCAGCCCGCGATCGGTGGACACGGCAATGCCCATATCGACATAGTCGTGATAGACGATTTCGTTACCTTCTACGGAGGCATTTACCACCGGGAAGCGCCGCAAAGCCTCGATGCTCGCCTTGACGAAGAACGACATGAAGCCAAGCTTGACGCCGTATTTTTTTTCGAATGCGTCCTTGTGCCGGTTGCGCAGCGCGATGACTTCGGTGAGGTCCACCTCGTTGAAGGTGGTGAGCATCGCCGCGGTCTGCTGGGCCTGCACCATGCGCTCGGCAATACGTGCCCGCAGGCGGCTCATCGCCACGCGCCGCTCTGGGCGTGCTCCGGCAGGCGCGGCGAGCGATACCGCGGACGGCTCCGTTGCGGGCGCCGCCGCCGGTAAAGTCCTTGGCGGCACATCAGTTTTCAGAATGCGGCCCTCGCGGCCGGAACCGGCGACGTCCTCGGGCTTCAGGCCCTGTTCGGCGAGCGCCCGGCGAGCTGCAGGCCCGCTCTTCCCGGCGCTGCGGGCCGGTTCAGCAGCCGTCGTTGCCGCCGGTTTCGTCGCTGGCGGCGGCGCCGTGACCTTGGCCTTGCCCGGTTCGAGCAGCGCCAGCACCTCGCCGGCGCGCACGGTCGCGCCGTTCTGCACCCGGATCTCGCGCAATACGCCACTCACCGGCGCGGGCACTTCGAGCACTACCTTGTCGGTCTCGAGCTCGACCAGGCTCTCGTCGCGCATCACCGTATCGCCCGGCGCTTTGTGCCACGTCAGGAGTGTGGCATCGGCCACCGATTCGGGCAGTTGTGGCACCTTGACTTCGATCGTCATCGCTGCACCCCCTGGCTCATTCCTTCCGGCGCCCGATACCGAGGGCAGCCTCGACCAGCGCCTGCTGTTGCGCCACGTGGCGCTGGAAACTACCCGGAGCAGGCGCTGCGGCCGCCGGCCGCCCGGCATAGAAGACATCGCGCACGGTGCGCAGCGGCTCCTCCAGGCGGTGACGGATCTGGAACCAGGCACCCTGGTTCTGCGGCTCTTCCTGGCACCAGACCACTTCCCGTACACCCGGATAGCGAGCCAGCACCGCCGCATACTCGCGAGCCGGAAACGGATAAAGCTGCTCGATGCGGATGATCGCCACGTCGGCGAGCTTGTGCGAGCGACGTGCCTCCAGCAGGTCGTAATACACCTTGCCCGCGCAGAGCACGAGGCGGGTGACACCAGCCTCGTCGAGCTGGTCGATCTCGTCAATCACGGGACGGAACCGCCCCTGCCATAGCTCGCTCACCGGCGAGCTTGCCAGCCGGTGCCGCAGCAGGCTCTTCGGCGTCATCACCACCAGCGGCTTGCGCAGATCGCGCAGCATCTGCCGACGCAACAGGTGAAACATCTGCGACGGCGTGGAGGGCACGCACACCTGCATGTTGAGCTCGGCGCACAGCTGCAGGAACCGCTCGATACGGCCCGAGGAATGCTCCGGCCCCTGGCCTTCCTGGCCGTGCGGCAGGAACAGCGTCAACCCGCAGTACCGCCCCCACTTCGCTTCGCCCGAGCTGATGAACTGATCGATGACGACCTGTGCGCCATTGACGAAGTCGCCAAACTGGCCCTCCCAGATCACCAGGCTCTGCGGATCAGTCGTCGCGTATCCGTACTCGAAACCGAGCACCGCTTCCTCGGACAGCAATGAGTCGGTTACGGTGAAATCACCTTGTCGCCTGACGAGACCTTCCAGCAGTACGTGGGTCGAGCCGGTCACCTGATCGTGCAGCACCGCGTGACGGTGGAAAAACGTGCCGCGCCGGCTGTCCTGGCCGGTAATGCGGACGCGGAAACCGTCCTTCAGCAGGCTCGCGTACGCCATCATTTCCGCGAAACCCCAGTCCATGGGCAGTTCACCCGCAGCCATCCTCACGCGGTCCTGAACGATGCGTGCCACCTGCGGATGCAGCGTGAAGCCGGCAGGAACACGCGTCACCTCGGCCGCCAGCGCCGGGCAATCCTCCCTGGCGATCGCCGTAGTCACTGGTTCATCCCAGCCGGCGGTGCGATAACGACCCCAGTCGACCGTGAACTCGTTGCCGATCATACCGAGCAGCGCCTGGGGCAGCGGTTGACCCTGATCCAGCCGCTCACGGTAGTTCTCGACCATGGCATCTGCGTCGGTCGCCGCGATGACGCCGCTTTCCGTCAGCGCGCGGGCGTAGGTCTGCCGTGGCGTCGGGTGCTTGCGGATGACCTGGTACATTACCGGCTGGGTAGCCAGAGGATCATCGGCCTCATTGTGGCCATGCCTGCGGTAACAGACCAGGTCGATCACGACGTCCTTGCGGAATGTCTGCCGATACTCCAGCGCCATGCGCGTGACGAATACCGCTGCCTCCGGATCATCGCCATTCACGTGGAATATCGGCGCCTCGACCATCTTCGCCACGTCGCTGCAGTAAGTCGTGGAACGCGCATCGCGTGGATCGCTGGTGGTGAATCCCACCTGATTGTTGACGATAACGTGAATCGTGCCGCCGGTGGTGAAACCGCGTGCCTGCGACAGCTGCAGCGTTTCCTGTACCACGCCCTGCCCGGCGAAAGCCGCATCGCCGTGAATAAGCACCGGCAGAATCTGCTCGCCCGTCGCGTCGCCGCGGCGCTCCTGCCGGGCGCGCACGGAGCCTTCGACGACGGGGTTGACGATCTCCAGGTGCGACGGGTTGAAGGCCAGTACCACGTGTACGTTGCCGCCCGGCGTGCGGATGTCCGACGAGAAGCCCATGTGATACTTGACGTCGCCTGAGCTGCTGGCCGCATCCGCGTGATGCTTGCCCTCGAATTCGCGGAACAGCGCCTGCGGGGCCTTGCCGAGCACGTTGACCAGCACGTTGATGCGCCCGCGATGTGCCATGCCGATGACGATTTCCTGCACGCCGCGTGCCCCGCCCTGCTGAATCAGGTCATCGAGCATCGGGATCAGGCTGTCGCCGCCTTCCAGCGAAAAGCGCTTCTGCCCGACATAGCGCGTATGCAGGTAACGCTCAATACCCTCAGCGGCGGTCAGATGGCCGAGGATTTCGCGGCGCTCGTCGGCACTGAACCCGTCGCGAAGCAGGCCGCGCTCCAGCCGCTCGCGCAACCAGATGCGCTCGCGCCCGCGCGTGAGATGAGCAAAGTCCGCACCGACCTTGCCGGAGTACACTCGCCGCAGCAGGACCAAGATGTCCCGCAGGCGCATTTTTCGCCCACCGGTGGTTGCCAGGCCGGTGGTATAGAACTCCTGGTCCATGTCGGTGTCGCCCAGCCCGAGTTGCTCGAGTCGCAGTACCAGCGGCACGCGTTTCTCGGCAAGACCGAGCGGATCGAGATCGGCGATCTGGTAGCCGCGCAGACTATAGACCTGGATTAATCGGGAGACGGCTGCCTGTTTCTCGCCCGGGGTGCTGGCCGGGCGGGGTGCAGTCGCCGCCGGCCCGACTGCCGGTGGCGGGACAGGTGCCACTGGCCGGGACACATGCGCGGCACCCGCGGCAATGCGCCCGGCCGGCAGGCCGGCAAAAAATGCCCGCCAGTTCGCCGGCACTCCGTTGGGATCGCGGAGATAGGTCTCGTACAGATCTTCAACATAGGAGGCGTTGGCACCGAAAAGCGGCGACGACGCATAGGACTCGCGCAGGGATTGACTCATAGACCGATCCGGGTGGCGCCGGGGACGCGCATGATACGGGCAGGCGGCTCCTATCGGAAGCCGCGCCGTGTAACAAGGTCGCGAATTTGCCCGGATACCGTGCCCGGCGCAGAAATCTCGGCTCAGCCGGCGACCCAGAGCATCAACTGATCGACGGTCTGGGGGCCGACGCGGGTGGCCTGCCAACCCAGCAGGTAGATCTCGTACACCATGAGCAGCGCATAGCCCGCGCAGAAAAACTGCAAGACCCGCACCACGGGGAACCAGCCCAGCAGATGCCGGCGCGCGGCGATCACCAGTGGAATGACGGCCACGCAGGTAATGCCGATTTTCACCCAGACGAAATGATCGGCATCGCTTGCCAGCAGCGCACGCATGAACCCGTTAAGTTCCGACCCGCCGGCGGCGAGCAGTTTCAGCGTAAACAGCGCATCGGCGCAGCTCATGAGCACGATGGCCACCGCCAGGAACAGCAGGCGCGGCTCGTGCCAATCCGGAAAGGTGAGATTGTGATCCCCTTGCCGGCGACCATGACGCCGGCGTGGACGGAAGCCGCCGTAAAAAAAGGACCCCAGCGAGTGCCTTCGCCGGTCACGCTGCACACGCCTTTCGGGAAGTCCGCCTGCGGGCGTTTCGACTGCGGCCTCGGGCAGTGCGCTCCGGCGGCGTGGTGGCTTGACGGGGTATGTTTCGGCTGGCATTGCTGCGATGCGTTATCAGGTGGTCTTCTTCCGGACCTTTTTCCTGCGAACCGCGACAATGAAGCCGCCGTCGCGCGCCGCCGCTAACCCGGGCGACACGCAACCGATGTTACCGCGTCAGGCGACGCCCGCAACGAAAGGTTTGAAATAATCCCGGCCGCAGCTCTCGCTATCGCGAAGCATCAACCCAGCGCATCGAAGATCATGTACGCCAGCCCGAGCAGAATGCCGGCCGTGACGTAGCAACCCGCAGCCATGACCAGCACGGTGGCAAGCATGTCGTCCATCGCCGTGCGGGCGCAGGCCAGAATCACCGCCGCTGCCAGCCAGATGTCCAGGCGGCCAAAGATCAACTCATAGGTTGGGAAAAACCATGTGGGCATCGCCGAAGGACCTTCATTTTTAGTCTTGGTCTTTCGCCGCATCGGACTTGCCGTGGGCGCATTATTCGATAATTTTCGTGAGAAAGATATCACAACCCCGCGGGCATTATCGTGATCAGCATCACAATCCAGGTACTGACGACTTGGCGCCCAGCGCGCCTTATGGTAGTCGCCGACGGACTGCACGGCCGATGCGACAAAAACCCGCCTCGAGTAGGGCTGGCGGCTTGAGCACGGTGCAGCCCCCCGGTATAAAGCCGGCGGCACGCGCCAGGAAGCGGATCCACACAATGCTCGTACCCGTATTTGTGCGCCAACAAAATGGCGTTTTCGCCGCGACGGTTCCGGACCTTCCGGCGTTTCGGCTGGAGGACCCCGATGAGGGTCTCGCGATAGCGCGGCTGCGCCTGGCGATCGAGGGCGCCCTGGTGGATCTGCTGATCGCCGGACGACTGCCTCCGGCAGTCAGTAACATCAACGATCTGCGCGGCGATCAGCGCTACCGGGACGGGCGCTGGTACGACGTGCACTTCAATCTTGCCCACGTCGAGGCGGTGGCTCGACATCAGTCGCGACAGCGCGGCTGAAGCGCGTGTCCGTCGCGCGGCTTGTTCTCGAAATAATAGAAACCGACGCTGACGCGCTTCACTGCGCCGCGCTCACCGCCGGGAAGCTCCTGCGCAGCGAGGTAACCATCGAGCCGCTCGGTGGTACGCGCCAGAACCTCGTTGATGCGCTCCCGGATCTCTTCGACCTTGCTCGCCGGCACCGCACCGCAGTGTACCTCGCGCTGGAATCTCGCCGGACCGCGCCGCCCCCGCGAAGCATTAAACAGCACCGTGTCCAGCAGTCCGCGCAGCCCGTACTGCAGTCCCTCGAT
>CAYOFE010000049.1:0-16823 GCA_964403135.1 uncultured Chromatiaceae bacterium
CAGTAGAGCGCCGCATCCGGGTCTGAACCGCGCACCGACTTGTGCAGCGCCGAGATCTGGTCGTAGAAAATGTCGCCGCCACGATCGAAGCGCCGCCAGCCGCCGCTGATCACCTGCGTGGCGACGTCGGCGCCGATCTCCGTCGCCCCGGGATCCTGGGCGCGGGCGAGCCCGGCCGCCAGGTCGAGCAGATTCAGCGCGCGGCGCGCATCGCCATCAGCCGCGGCTGCCAGCTGTTCGAGCACGGGCTGCGCTGCGACCAGTCCCAACTGACCGAGCCCCCGCTCGCGATCATCGAGCGCGCGGGCGAGCAGGCGCTGCAGGTCGGCTGTTTGCAGTGGTTTCAGCACGTATACGCGGGCCCGCGACAGCAGCGCGTTGTTCAATTCGAAAGACGGGTTCTCGGTGGTCGCACCGATGAACACCAGCGTGCCGTCCTCGACGAACGGCAGAAACGCGTCCTGCTGAGCCTTGTTGAAGCGGTGCACCTCGTCGAGGAACAGAATGGTCGGGCGGCCCGCATGCGCTTGCGCATCGGCGATCGCCGCGCGAACATCCCTGACCCCGGCGAGCACCGCTGAGAGGCCGATGAACCGGGCGCGCGTGCGCTGCGCGATCAGCCTCGCCAGCGTCGTCTTGCCGGTGCCGGGCGGCCCCCACAGGATGGCCGAATGCAGCGGCGAGCCCTCGACGAGTCGGGTGAGCGGCTGGCCCGGCCCGAGCAGGTGTGCCTGCCCCAGAACCTCGCCGAGGCTCGTGGGCCGCATCCGGTCCGCAAGGGGTCGCCAGCTCGTTGCAGGTTCGTCGTTGGTCTCGGTGGTCATGCCGCTCGCCCGGCGCCGATCCAGGATTCAAGTGTCTCGCACCAGCCGCCCAGGGCGGTTCGCGCCAGCCACCATCCGACGCCGATCCCGGCCACATTGAACATCACATCGACAGGGTCGGCCAAGCGATGCGGCACGAGGCTCTGCAGCAACTCAATCAACAAGCCGTAGGCGCACATTCCAAGCGCCACGCGAAAACCGGCACGCGGCGTAAAAATCCCGCCAAACCACAGCGTGAAGGCACAGAACCCGGCCAGGTGCGCGAGCTTGTCGGTGACGTTCGGGGCCACCGGGAACGTAATCGGCGCCAAGGCGAGCACCAGGCCAGCGACCAGCAGTACCGCGCCGAGTCCAAGCCACAGCGCGGTGAAGCGCAGCGGACGCATCACCGCCCGAGCTCTTCTTCGCCGATCACGTCGACGCCCTTCGGTACCTCGAAGCGAAACGTCTCGGCGGGAAGCTTGCCGTTCAGGCGTACGTCGGAAAGTACCAGCCGGGTCTGCTGCCCCATTCGGTCGTGCAGTTCGAGCTGCACCGGGCGCTGGCCATCGAAGCCAATCGCCACCGACTCGAAATCGGCATCGGGCGAGCGTGGGCGCAGCCGAACCCATTGCATATTGTCACCGGTCCAGGAGCTGACGTACTCGAAACGCTCGAGGATGGACTTGTCGCCGGTGAGCAGCGCCGCCGGCGTCTCCCCTAGCCCCGGGGACAGCGGTCGCACGGTGACCTGCTCGAGGTCTGCTTCGTAAAGCCAGAGCCGCTGACCGTCGGCGACGACGGTGCGCAGGTACGGCTGCCGGTAATTCCAACGGAAGCGGCCAGGGCGGCTGAACAGTAACTCGCCCGACGATGACTCGAGCAGCTCCGCTTTGTCGTTGAGGATGTCCTGACGGAATTGCGCACGCAAGGTCTGCACGCGCTCCATGAAATCCTCGAGACGCTTCTCGCCCGCATCGGTGGCACCAGCAGCCGATGCGCCGATGGACCACCAGGCCGCTATCGCAACGGTCGGCAGCAGGCACAAGCGAGGCCGCATCACGGATCAGGCTTCGGGCGGTGGCGGCGCCAGCACTTCACGGAAGCCGTTCGACTGCAGCGGCCCGACGAGGCCCGCCTGCTCCATCGTTTCGACCAGGCGGGCGGCCCGGTTGTATCCGATCTTCAGCCGGCGCTGGATCCCGGAAACCGAGGCACGGCGTGTCTCGGTGACGATCTGCACGGCCTGATCGTAGAGCGGATCGGCCTCGCCGTCGTCGTCACCACACTCGGACGCCACGGGCTCGCCCGGGATGCCGGGAATCGCCACCGACGGCCCTTCGAGCACCTCCGCAAGATAGTGCGGCTCACCGGCGCGCTTGAGCTGTGCGGCGACGCGGTGCACTTCCTGGTCGGCGACGAATGCGCCATGCACCCGAAACGGCGTTGCCGTGCCCGCCGGCATGAACAGCATATCGCCATTGCCGAGCAGGCTTTCGGCACCGCCCTGGTCAAGAATGGTGCGGGAATCGACTTTCGCCGATACCTGAAAGGCGATTCGGCAGGGAATATTCGCCTTGATCAGGCCAGTGATCACATCCACTGACGGGCGCTGCGTGGCGATGATCATGTGAATACCGGCTGCGCGCGCCTTCTGCGCCAGCCGCGCAATCAGCTCTTCGACCTTCTTGCCGACGATCATCATCATGTCAGCGAGTTCGTCGACCACCACGACGATGAGCGGCATGGGCTCGAGGTTGCGGCGCGGCGCATCGGCCTCGCCATTGCCGCCGGGGGCGGCGAGCGGATCCGGGATCGGCTCGCCCTTATCAAGCGCCGCCTTGACTTTGCGGTTATAGCCGCTGATGTTGCGCACGCCGAGCGCGGCCATCAGCCGGTAGCGGCGATCCATCTCGACCACGCACCAGCGCAGCGCATTGGCTGCATCCTTCATGTCGGTGACGACCGGCGCCAGAAGGTGCGGAATGCCCTGGTAAACGGACAGCTCCAGCATCTTCGGGTCGATCATGATCATCCGCACCTCTTCGGGCCTGGCTTTGTAAAGGAGCGAGAGAACCATCGCGTTGATGCCGACCGACTTGCCGGAACCCGTGGTGCCGGCGATGAGCAAGTGCGGCATGCGCTGCAGGTCGGCCACGACCGGCTTGCCGCTGATGTCCTTGCCGAGCGCGAGCGTCAGCGGTGAAGGCATTTCCTCGTACGCCCGCGAGCGCAGGATGTCGCCGAGGGTGACCAGCTCGCGCGTCTCGTTGGGAATCTCCAGGCCCACTGTGCTCTTGCCGGGGATGACCTCGACCACGCGCACGCTGATCGCCGAAAGTGAGCGCGCCAGGTCCTTGGCGAGGCCCGATATCTGGCTGACCTTAACGCCAGGAGCGGGATTAAGTTCGAAACGCGTAATCACCGGGCCCGGATGCACCGAAACGACTTCGGCTTCCACACCAAAATCGCGAAGCTTCAGCTCCACCAGCCGCGACATCGCCTCGAGCGCTTCCTTGGAATAGCCCGGCCCCTGCTGCGGAGCCTCATCGAGCAGCGACAACGGCGGCAGCTCTCCGGGTGCCGTGGTCTCGAACATCGTGACCTGCCGTTCCTGCTCGACACGCGCGCTGGGTTCGGGCGGCGCGATGACCGGCTCGATCTTCGGCGGCGGCTTGCGCGCCACCTTCTTGCGCACCTCGCGCACCGCCTCCTGGCGCTGCTCCTGCGCCTGGCGCATCTGCGTGCGCTCGCGCATGTGTCGCGCGAAGGCTCGCACCTGGTCCACGCCGAGCAGCACACAACGGCCGGTCTGGTCCATCACCGTCAGCCAGGAAATGCCGGTGAAGATCGATACGGCCGCCAGCCATAGCGAAAGCAGCAGCAAGGTCGCGCCGACCAGGCCGAGTGCTTCCGATAAGGAACCGCCGACCAGTTCGCCAAGCGCGCCACCGCTCGACTGCGGCATCAGCGCACTGTCGAAGTGCAGCGTGCCAAGCCCACAGCTGGTGAGCAGGGTGAGCAGGAATCCGCAAAACCGCGTGGTTAAAACACCGCGGTCGAGCGGGCCAGGCAGGCGGCGGGCCGAAAAAACCAGCCAGCCCGCCAGCAGCACCATGCCGGGGAACAGGTACGCGGGGTATCCGAAAAGACTGTAGTTGACGTCGGCAAACCAGGCGCCACCGGAACCGATCTGGTTGCGGATCGGCCCGCCGTCGCCGGTATGACTGAATCCGGGATCGCGGGGATCGAAGGTGAGCAGGGCCACCAGCATAATGAGCGACAGGGCGCCCAACACCCACAGCGCCGCCTCCCGCATGGCGTTAACCGCGGGCGCAGCAGGAGCATTATGGCCGTCGAGACGGGCTGCTCTACTCACTTCAGATGATACGACAACAACTAAAGTTAACTACTTCTGCGCAAAAGTAGTTCGCGGCATGATAACAGCAAACCGTGCCGGCTTTGAACAGCCCTGCGAATATTTTTCGCCAGTCGCCCTGCCCGCCTCCAGAGTCAGGCGACGGCTGACCATGCAGCTTTGCGGTGGCCGGCGATTTTCCTACACTACCGCGCCATCCCTGCGCCCCGCGCGGCCCTTATCTCAACTAGATCGCTACCAGACGGCAGGTCAGGTTCATGTCCGCACCCAGAAACGCGCGCCTGGTCATCCTGGGCTCCGGACCCGCCGGTTACACAGCCGCGGTATATGCCGCACGCGCCAACCTCGCGCCGCTACTGATCACCGGACTCGAGCAAGGCGGCCAGTTGATGACCACCACGGAAGTGGACAACTGGCCCGGCGGCCCCGCAGGCCTGCAGGGGCCGCAATTGATGCAGAACCTGCAGGAGCACGTCGAGCGACTGGGCGTTGAACTGGTATCCGACCACATACACGAAGCGAAGCTCGGCCAGCGCCCGTTTCACCTCACGGGCAGCATCGGGGAATACCGCTGCGAAGCGATGATCATCGCCACTGGCGCCTCGGCGCGCTACCTCGGGCTGCCCAGCGAGAGCGCATACAAAGGCAAAGGAGTTTCCGCCTGCGCGACCTGTGACGGATTCTTTTATAAAGGTCAGGCCGTGGCGGTGGTTGGCGGTGGCAACGTCGCAGTCGAGGAAGCGCTTTACCTCGCCAATCTCGCCTCGCGGGTGACCTTGATTCACCGGCGCAATCGGCTGCGGGCGGAGAAGATGCTGCAGGACCGCTTAATGGCGCGTGCCGGGCCTGGCGGCAACATCGACATTCTCTGGAGCCATGTCGTCGAGGAGGTGCTGGGCGACGAGCGTGGCGTGACCGGCCTGCGGGTACGCCCATCGGCAGGCTCCGCGGCGTCCCGCGACTTGCCGGTCAACGGCGTGTTCATCGCTATCGGCCACGATCCGAACACCGGCATTTTTGCCGGCCAGCTCGAGATGGCCGACGGCTACATCATCGTCCGCGGCGGGCGCGACGGAAGCGCCACGGCGACCAGCGTCCCCGGCGTCTTTGCCGCCGGCGACGTGGCTGATCATGTGTATCGCCAGGCGATCACCTCGGCCGGCACGGGCTGCATGGCGGCACTCGATGCCGAGCGCTTCCTCGACAGTCACGGCTGACTGTGTGCCGACGGAGATCCTCGACAACATCCAGGACGTCGCGGCCGGGGAGTGGAACGCCCTGCCCGGCACCGGGCAGCCATTCCTGCGGCATGAATTCCTCGAGGCACTGGAGACCAGCGGCTGCGTCTCACCCGCCACGGGCTGGTATCCGCAACACCTGCTCCTGCGCGCGGCGGATGGGCGGCTCATTGGAGCCATGCCGCTCTATCGCAAAACCAACTCTTTCGGCGAATTCGTGTTCGACTGGGCATGGGCCGATGCCTACCGCCGTGCCGGCCTGCGTTACTTCCCGAAGCTCGTAAGCGCCGTGCCCTTCACGCCGGCGAGCGGGTCGCGAGTGCTGGCAGCGCCGGATCAGAACCACGAAACGATCACCGCACAGCTCGTTGACGCCGCGCGCGGGCTTGCCGCGAAATCGGCCGCATCGTCACTTCATGTGCTGTTTCCTTCTTTGGCCGAGACCAGCGCGCTACGCCGCTGTGGCTTGATGATCCGCAAGGACTGCCAGTTCCACTGGCACAACCGCGGCTATGCGAGCTTCGACGAGTTCCTCGGCGAATTCACCGCCGAGAAACGCAAGAAAGCCCGCCGCGAGCGGCGCCGCGTCGCCGAGGCCGGCATTCGCTTTCGTCTCGTGCCGGGCCAGGACATGACCGACGATCTCTGGCAGAAGGTCATGCCGCTATACGCCAGCTCCTTCTGGCGGAGGGGCCGCGAGCCCTATCTGAATGAAAAGTTCTTCCGCACCGTGGCGGCGCGCCTGCCGGAGCATCTGCTGGTCATTGTGGCGCTGCTGGCGGATGAACCGGTGGCGGTGGCCATCTGCTTTCGCAGCAGCGACACGCTCTACGGCCGATACTGGGGCAGCGCTGGCGAGTACCACAGCCTGCATTTCGAGACCTGCTACTACCAGGGCATCGAATACTGCATCGCGCAAGGCCTGCAGCGTTTCGAACCCGGCACGCAGGGCGAACACAAGATCAGCCGCGGCTTCGCACCGACCGAAGTATGGTCTGCGCACTGGTTGTCGCACCGACAATTTGCCGCAGCGGTGGATGACTACCTGGAAAAGGAACGCGAGCACATCGACCTCTACATCGAAGCGACTGGCGCCCATGTACCGTACCGCCGTAATCGCGACTGATCGCCGCCGCTTCGCTTGCGCGGCCCGGCAAGTTCTTGCACAATCCGCCCGCCTCAGCACGAGCAGGTTTATGCCGAAAGAAGAAGCGATCGAGCTTGCGGGAGTCGTCACCGAGACGCTGCCGAATACCACCTTCCGGGTAAAGCTCGACAACGGGCATGTCGTGATGGCGCACATCTCCGGAAAGATGCGCAAGAACTACATCCGCATCCTGACCGGGGATCGCGTCACGGTGGAACTCACGCCGTACGACCTGACCAAGGGCCGCATCATCTACCGGGAACGCTAAGCGGCTTCACAGCCGCCGGCCGATGTGCCTCCCGGCCATTGCCGGTCAGGTTGACTCGGCCAGATGCGCCAGTTTCGGCGTGTGCGGCGTGGCCTCCAGGCCAATCGTCCCGTCGGGTGTCAGCACGATACGCACGTGCCCACCCTCCGACAGATCGCCAAACAGCAACTTCTCGGCCAGCGGCCGCTTGATGTACTCCTGGATGACGCGCGCCATCGGCCGGGCGCCCATCTTCGGGTCGTAGCCGCGATCGCCCAGCCACTCGCGAGCCGCGGGCTCCAGTTCCAGCGTCACATCACTGCGCTCCAGAGCTGCCTCGAGTTCCAGCACCAGCTTGTCAACCACGCGCAGGATCGCCTCACGGCCGAGCGGGCTGAACTGGATGATGGCATCGAGTCGATTGCGGAACTCCGGCGAAAACATCTTCTGCAGGATCGCCATGCCATCGCTGGCGTGATCCTGCTGCGTGAAGCCAATCGAGGCGCGGCTCATTTCCTGCGCACCAGCGTTGGTGGTCATCACGATGATGATGTTGCGGAAATCGGCTTTGCGACCGTTGTTGTCGGTGAGGGTGCCGTGGTCCATCACCTGCAATAGCAGGTTGAAGACCTCCGGGTGCGCTTTCTCGATCTCGTCGAGCAGCAGCACCGCGTGCGGGTTCTTCGCCACCGCCTCGGTGAGCAGCCCGCCCTGATCGAAACCGACGTAGCCGGGCGGCGCGCCAATCAACCGCGAAACGGTGTGCCGCTCCATGTACTCGGACATGTCGAAGCGGATCAGCTCGATGCCCAGGCAATGCGCCAGCTGTCGCGTAACCTCGGTCTTACCGACGCCGGTCGGGCCTGCGAACAGGAACGCGCCCACCGGCTTTTCCGGCTCGCGCAGGCCCGAGCGCGCCATCTTGATCGCGGTAGCGAGCGCCTCGACGGCCGGATCCTGGCCGAAGATTACCAGCTTGAGGTCCCGCTCGAGGTTGCGCAGCAGGTCGCGATCGGAGGCCGACACGCTTTTCGGCGGAATGCGCGCCATTCGCGCCACCACTCTTTCGACCAGCGACACGTCTACCAACTCGGGCCGGCGCTCGGCAGGCTCCAGACGCACGCTCGCACCGGCCTCGTCGATGACGTCGATTGCCTTGTCCGGCAGCTGCCGCTCGTTGATGTGCCGTGCCGAAAGCTCTACCGCCGCTTTGAGTGCATCGTCGGTGTAGCGCACGCCATGATGCTCCTCGAAACGGGAGCGCAGCCCCTTAAGGATCTCAATGGTCTCCGGCACGGAGGGCTCTACCACGTCGATTTTCTGGAAACGGCGCGCAAGCGCGTGATCTTTCTCGAATATGTGCCGGTATTCGCGGTAGGTCGTCGAGCCGATGCAGCGCAACTCGCCGCTCGCCAGCACCGGCTTGATGAGATTCGACGCATCGAGCACGCCGCCAGAAGCGGCCCCCGCGCCAATCACCGTGTGGATCTCGTCGATAAACAGGATCGCACCCGGGTTCTTCTTCAGCTCGTTGATCACCGCCTTGAATCGCTTTTCGAAGTCGCCGCGGTACTTGGTGCCGGCGAGCAATGCACCCATGTCGAGGGCGTAGATCGTGCAGTCACGCAGCACGTCGGGAACCTGCCGGTCGACGATCAACTTGGCGAGCCCTTCGGCCAACGCCGTCTTGCCCACGCCGGCCTCACCGACATAGAGGGGGTTGTTCTTGCGCCGGCGGCACAGCACCTGAATGGTGCGTTCAATCTCGGCCTGCCGGCCGATCAGCGGGTCGATTTTGCCGTCGACCGCGCGGCGATTGAGATTGGTGGCGTAGTTCTCCAGCGCACTGCCGGCAGCCTCGCCCTCGGCGTCCTCGCCGTCCGGCGCGCGTGCGCCGGCGGTGCGCCGCTCGCCGTACTTGGCCAGCCCGTGCGAAATGAAATTGACCACGTCGAGCCGGGTCACTTCCTGCAGCCCCAGCAAATATACGGCGTGCGACTGCTTTTCGCCGAAGATCGCCACCAGCACGTTCTCGCCCTTGACCTCTTTCTTGCCGCCCGACTGCACGTGGAACACGGCGCGCTGCAGCACGCGCTGAAAGCCGAGGGTTGGCTGCACGTCCTGGTCACCCTCGCCTTTGAGGCGCGGCGTCGACTGGTCGACGAACTCCTCGAGCTCGCGGCGCAGCCGCACCAGATCCGCACCGCAAGCCTTGAGAATCTCGGCCACCGACGGAATATCGAGAATCGCGAGTAACAGGTGCTCCACCGTCATGTATTCATGACGTTTGTTACGCGCCTGCTGGAAGGCCTCATTCAAACAATATTCGAGTTCACTGCTGAGCATCTTCGCCTCACGTTTCCTCGAGAGTGCAGAGCAAGGGGTGCTGATGCTGTTGGGCGTAGGCGGTCACCTGGGCGACTTTGGTCTCGGCGATTTCGTAGGTGAAGACCCCGCACACACCTTTGCCCTTGGTGTGGACCTCGAGCATGATCCGCGTGGCCTTGGGCCGATCCATGCTGAAAATCAGCTCGAGCACCTCGACGACGAACTCCATCGGCGTGTAATCGTCATTGAGCAGGACCACCCGGAACAGCGGCGGCTTTTTGAGCCTGGGGCGCGCCTCCTCCACGGCGAGGCCGCGGCCGTCCTCCGGCCGTGCGGCGGGCTTGTTCGGATCACCAGCCATAACGCGTCAACATCAGACACAAAAAACTCGCGGCGCTTGTCATATTACCGTCAATCACCGCCAGCCGGATCCGGGAGCGGACCCGCCCCGGGTGGCGGCGCTGATTAAGTAGACTACCAGCCACCCCCCAAGGTTTCCGTGCGACAGGGCACGGACCCCGGGGATCATCCATCAACCGTACGACCAAGGTTCCGGCTGGCTCAAAACGTGCCTTAAGTCTCGCGTCCATCCTTTCGCTGTGCAACACAATATTGTGGACCCGCGCCCTTACCGGATACGGGTGATTATGCTAAGTTTCCAAGCTTCATGCGTCACTGGCGGGATGGCCCGCCCGGCCAGATTGCGAGCGGTGACCTGATTGAATCTCACGGACGTCATACAGCGCTGGAATGCGCCGCCACCGGACCAGCTGGTGGCCCGGGCCAGTGAACGGCTGCCGTTCTGGGTATCTCTGCTTCTGGTGATCGCGATCGGATACTACCTGGCACAGCTGGTGTGGCTGCTGGTGCCGGCCGGCGAGCCGGCGCAATGGACACCGCCGCCGATGGCCGGTGGTGCATCGGACGGCAACGCCGTCGGCGCCGACTATGCGTCGGTCATCAACGCACACCTCTTCGGTGTCGCCAAACTCGACGGGGCGTCCGAGGCGCCGGATGCCGATGCGGATGCGGCCAGCGCCCCGGAGACCGCGCTGAACCTGACGCTGCGGGGCGCCATCGCCGCCGAAGACCCGCGCTATGCGCACGCGATAATCGCCGACGGATCGGGCACCGAAAAGGTCTATTTCGTCAAGGACGCGGTGCCCGGGGGAGCAATGCTGCACATGGTGCAGGCGGACCGCGTGATCCTGAACCGGGGCGGTGTGCTCGAGTCACTGCTGCTGCCGCGGGAACTGGCATCCGGCGCGAGATCGGCAAGGGGATCGGATCCGCCGCGCCGCTCCGTAGCGGCGCCTCAGACCGCGCGTTCGGTGCAGGAAGTAATCGACCAGAATCCGACGGTGCTCACAGAAATTATCCGGCCGCAGCCATTCATGCCGAACGGGCAGCTCAAAGGTTACCGCGTTTACCCCGGCCGAAACCGCGAGCAATTCATACAGCTGGGCCTCCAGCCTGGGGACCTGATCACAGAAATCAACGGCATGGCCCTGAATAATCCGGCGCAGGCCATGGAGATTTTCCGCTCGATGGCCGACACGACCGAGGTCAGCGTCACGATCGAGCGCGAGGGCCAGCCGCAGTCCCTGAACCTGGACACCAGCCAGTTGGCCGAAGCCGCCGACGGAGAGACCGAGTGAGATCGCACAAGACGGCCAACCTGACGGGGCGCGTGCGTGCCTCAATCGTGGCGGGGCTCGGCTGGGCGTGCCTGGCTTTACCGGTAACCGCTCTCACCCAGCAAGCCACGATCACGCCGAATTACAAGGATGCCGATATCCGCCAGATCATCGAAGCCGTCGGCGAGGTGACCGGCAAGAACTTCATTCTCGACCCGCGCGTGAAGGCGCAGGTGACGATGCTCTCCGGCACGCCTATGTCGCCGGACGCCTTCTACGAGGCGTTCCTGTCGATCCTGCAGGTGTACGGCTATGTCGCGGTGCCGTCCGGCGACGTGGTGAAGATCCTTCCCGACGCCAACGCCCGCCAGGTTCCCGGCGCGGAAACCAGCGCTGGCGGCGGCCGGCTCGCCGATGACATCGTCACCAGGGTAGTGGCCGTGAAAAACGTCGGTGCCGCCCAGCTGGTGCCGATCCTGCGCCCGCTGATCCCGCAATACGGGCACCTGGCGGCCCATCCGCCTTCTAACATCCTGATCATTTCCGACCGTGCCGCCAACGTCGAGCGCATGCTGCGCATCATCGACCGCATTGACCAGGAAAGCAGCCAGGACGTCGAGGTGCTGCGCCTGGAGCACGCCTCGGCGGCGGAGGTGGTACGCGTCATGACCACGCTGAACCAGGGGGCCAAGGCCGAGGGCGGTGCAGCGCCGGCCACATCGATCGTTGCCGATGAGCGCACTAACAGCGTGCTGATCAGCGGCGACAAGAACGACCGGCTTCGGCTCCGCACACTGATCACCCACCTCGACACACCGCTCGAAGAAGGCGGCGACACCCGTGTGCGCTACCTGCGTTATGCCGACGCCAAGGATCTCGCCACGAAACTGCAGACGCAGTACCAGAAACAGGCCACCGCCGCCGGTGGCGCACAGGGAGCGGCCCCGCCGACCGAGAAAGGCGATGTCAACGTGTGGGCCGATGAGTCCACCAATGCTCTCATCATGACGGCGCCGCCGAAGATCATGAAATCGATGATGGCAGTGATTGACCGCATCGACATTCGTCGCCTGCAGGTGCTGGTGGAGGCCATTATCGTCGAGATCACCGCCGGCAAGGCGGCGCAACTCGGCGTGACCTGGGCCGTCGCGGACGCGGACTTCGATAACGTAGCAGCGGTCACCAAGTTCCCCGATGGCACGGGCATCGTCGGTCTGCTCGGCTCGATTATCGGGAGCGGCAGCGGTGACGGCGATGGCGGCACCCCGGCCGATACCGCCGGCCTGATCAAGCCCGGCATCAGCGTTGCCGGCGGGCGCATTTCTGATTCCGGCACGAATTTCCTCGCCCTGCTCGAGGCACTCGAGTCCGACGCCAACACCAACATCATGGGCACGCCAATCCTCGTCACCATGGACAACGAGGAGGCCGAGATCAAGGTTGGCCAGGAAGTGCCTTTCGTCACCGGGCAGTACACCAACACCGGCGCCACCGGCGGCAATACCAGCGTCAATCCGTTCCAGACCATTCAGCGCGAGCAGGTCGGCCTGACGCTGAAAATCACGCCGCAGATCAACGAGGGCGATGCGATCCTGCTGAAAATCGAGCAGGAGCTCTCCGCTCTGCAGGGCACCGCCGGGGGTGAGGCGGCCGACCTCATCACCAGCAACCGCAGCATCAACACATCGGTCATCGTCGAGGACGGCGGCACTTTGGTGCTCGGCGGACTCATCCAGGACGATCTGCGCGAATCGGAATCGAGGGTACCATTCCTGGGCAGCATTCCGCTGGTGGGCACCCTGTTCCGATCAACCAAGACCGACAAGGCCAAGACCAACCTGATGATCTTCATCAAGCCGACCATCCTCCGCGATGACGCCCAGGCCGCGTTCGAGACCGACGCCAAGTACAACTTCGTGCGCAATCAGCAGCTGGCAGGCGATCCAGACAAGGTGCGTCTGTTGCGCAACGAGACCCGGCCGGTACTGCCGGCAGCTGCGCCTGCCGGCCCGCCCGTGATCGACCTGCGCAAGCTCCGCCCCAATGGCGACGCGAGCGACAACGACAGTCCCTGATACGGGCCTGGATCTGCCGGCAGCAACCCTGGAGCTTGCCGCTCCCGCTGCTCCGTCCGGCAGCGCACCGGGCAGCGCCGAGCAGCAGCGCCTGCTGCCCTTTGCCTTCGCCAAGCGCCACGGCGTGCTGGTGCTCGGCTTCGAAGCCAACCACGCGCGTGCCCTGGTGCGGGCCGACGCGCGACCGGCGAGCCTCACCGAGGTACGCCGCTTCGTGGGCATGCCGCTGCGGCTGGAAAAAGTCAACGCCGAAGACTTCGATGCGCGGCTTCAGGATACCTACGAGCGGGAGTCCAACGCCGCCATGCAAATGGTCGAGGGCCTCAGCGAGGACATCGACCTGTTCCGCGTCGCGCAGGAATTGCCCGAACCCTCGGACCTGCTCGAAAGCGACGATGATGCGCCGATCATCCGCCTGATCAATGCCGTCTTGACTGCCGCGGTGAAGGAAAACGCCTCCGACATCCACGTCGAGCCTTACGAGAATCGGCTCGTCATCCGCTTTCGCGTCGATGGCGTGCTGCGCGAGGTACTGCAGTCGCGCCGCGCGGTGGCACCGCTGGTGGTGTCACGCATCAAGGTCATGTCGAAACTCGACATTGCCGAAAAGCGTCTGCCGCAGGACGGACGGATCTCGCTGCGCGTGGCGGGCCGTGCCGTCGACGTGCGCGTCTCGACCATGCCCTCGGGCCACGGGGAACGCGTGGTGCTGCGCCTGCTCGACAAGCATGCCGGGCGCATCGACCTCAACAACCTGGGGATGGACCCCTCCACCCAGGAGGCCATCGACGAACTGATCCATAAACCGCACGGTATCATCCTCGTCACCGGGCCGACCGGCTCCGGCAAGACCACGACTCTCTATGCGGCCCTCGAGCGCATCAACGACAATACCCGCAACATCATGACCGTCGAGGACCCGATCGAGTACTACATCGACGGCATCGGCCAGTCCCAGGTCAATACCAAGGTGGAGATGACTTTTGCGCGCGGCCTGCGGGCGATTCTCCGCCAGGACCCGGACGTGGTCATGGTCGGCGAGATCCGCGACCTCGAAACGGCGGAAATCGCCGTGCAGGCGAGCCTCACCGGCCACCTCGTGCTCTCCACCCTGCACACGAACACAGCCGTCGGCGCCGTCACGCGCCTGCGCGACATGGGCATCGAGCCTTTCCTGCTGTCCTCGAGCCTCATTGGCGTGCTGGCCCAGCGACTGGTTCGAGTGCTCGACCCGGAGATGAAAGTGGCCTACCCGGCCCGGGAATACGAGTGCCGCACTCTCGGCATCGACCCGGGCAACCCGCCGCTGCTCTATCGCCCGAAAGAGGGCCTTGCGGGAGGCACCGGCTACCGCGGGCGCACCGGCATCTACGAATTGGTGAGCGTCGACGACCAGCTGCGGACCATGATCCATGATGGGGCCGGCGAGCACGAACTCGAGCGTTACGCGCGCAGCCGCAGCCCCGGCATTCGTGACGATGGCCTGCGCAAGGTCCGCGCCGGCGTGACGACGCTCGAAGAAGTGCTCCGCGTCACGCGCGGCGACTGATGGGAGCGTTCGAGTATACCGCGGTCGATCCGACCGGCAGGCAGACCCGCGGCATCATCGAGGGAGATACCGCTCGGCAAGTTCGCCAGCTCCTGCGCGAACGCAAGCTGCTGCCGCTTGCCGTGCAGGAAATTGCCGAGAAAGAGTCCACCCGCCAGCAGTCCTTTACCCTGCGCCGATCCATGCCGGCCACCGAGCTGTCGCTGTTCACGCGACAGCTGGCGACCCTGGTGCAAGCCGGACTGCCGCTCGAAGAAGCGCTGCTTGCGGCGGGCGAGCAAACCGAGTCGCAGCGCGTAAAGAGTATCGTGCTCGGCGTCCGATCCAAGGTGATGGAAGGCCATACTCTCGCCGACGGCCTGGGCGAATTCCCGAAAGCATTTCCCGAGCTGTATCGGGCCACCGTCGCCGCCGGCGAGCAGTCCGGGCATCTCGATGCGGTGCTCGAGCGGCTGGCCGACTACACCGAGAGCCGCCAGGAGCTGCGCCAGAAAATCCAGAACGCGATGATTTACCCGGTGGTTCTCGTTACGCTCTCCCTGCTGATCGTCAGCGGCATGCTCGTTTACGTCGTACCGAAAGTCGTATCGGTGTTCACGAATACCGGCCGCGAGCTGCCGCTCGTCACGCAGCTTCTCATCGCGCTCAGCGACTTTCTGCGCGATTACGGCCTGGTGCTGCTGATTCTGATCGGTATCGCTACGTGGGCAGTCCGCCGCATCCTGCGGCAACCGGGACCGCGCTGGGCGTGGCACTCCATGCTGCTGCGGCTGCCGCTGCTCGGCCGGCTGACGCGCGGCTTCAACACGGCGCGTTTCACGCGCACCTTCAGCATCCTCACCGGAAGCGGCGTACCGGTACTCGATGCCCTGCGCATCTCCGCCGAAGTGGTGATCAACATGCCGATGCAGGCGGCCGTGCAGGAAGCTGCCGCACGCATCCGCGAAGGCGCGCCGATCGGCAAGTCTCTTGCCACCGGCGGCTATTTCCCGCCCATCTGCATCCACCTGATCTCCAGCGGCGAGGCGAGCGGCGAACTCGAAGCCATGCTGGCGCGAGCCGCGACGAATCAGGAAAAAGAAATGGACGGGCTGATCGCGGCGCTGATGGGGCTGCTCGAGCCCGCGCTGATCATCTTCATGGGCGCGATCGTGCTGTTGATCGTGCTTGCCATCCTGCTGCCGATTTTCCAGCTCAACCAGCTCATCAGCTGAACCGCAGGCCGTGGCCGCCGCCCGGTTTCGCGGCTTTCCCCCGCCGTGGTTGACCACTTCCGGGCACTCTGTGCATTGCGTCACGCTTCAGCCGGAAGCCGTATTGCCAACTTGACTCAATCCGATTATAAGAGCCGCCGTAACGCGGCTGTTTGGACATAAACTGAGGGAGCCTGTGCCAAGGAGTTCGTCGCGAAATACTTCGGCGACCGAGCCGAAACCTGAGACCGAAGAGCAGGATTCGACAACGGTGGAACGGGCCGTTCCCACCGACAACGTCGGCGACCTCTCGGTGGAGGTTAACGTCGAGGACCTGCTCGCGCAGCTGGAAGCGGAATCGAAAGGTGGCGATGCGGCGCACGGCAATTCCGCCAGGCGTCGCATCGAAGACATCCTCGATGAGAAACGCGTCGCCCGCGAGATCCAGGACCTCGACGATTTCGACATCGAAGAGTAGGGCTCGGATACCGGACCGGTCAGTGAAAGTCGCGGCTGCGCACGCGCAGCCCGCCGAGCAGCGCGCTCATATCCTCCAGCCGCCCGGCGATGACGTGCAGCACGTCGCCGTCGCGCTGCACCCGTCCCCACACACCGAGCAGCCTCGCATCCAGCAACACGCGCCGCTGGCGCTCGGCAACGCTTTGCCAGACGATCAGGTTGGTGTGCCCGGTCTCGTCCTCGAGAGTCACGAAGATCACGCCGGCAGCGCTGCCCGGGCGTTGCCGGGTAATCACCAGGCCGGCGGTATGCAGCAGCCGGCCGGCGGGAACCTCCCGGACCTCAATGGCGCTTAGCACGCGCTCGCGCCGCAACTGCCGGCGCAGCAGCGCCAGCGGATGACGCCCCAGGGTAAGCCCGATGCTGTTGTAATCGGCGATCAGATCCTCGCCTTCACCTGGCGCGCCGAGCAGAGGCACGCCCTCGGCGATCCGCAGCTGCGGCAGAACCGGCAGCGGCGGCTCTGCGCCGGCAGCTTCCCAGGCGGCACGGTGACGGTGTCCGGCAAGGCTGCGCAGCGCGCCACTGGCGGCAAGCGCCGCAAGATCCCGCGCGCCCGGCGCCACACGCTCCGCCAGATCCTGGACGCTGACGAAGGCAGCGGCGGCGCGCCGCTCGACCAGCCGTTGCGCGGTACTCTCGGCCAATCCCCCGACCAGGCGTAAACCAAGCCGTAATGCTGGCTGGCCGTTACAACCGGGTTCCAGG
>CAYOFE010000049.1:16833-18668 GCA_964403135.1 uncultured Chromatiaceae bacterium
TTCCAGGCTGCAGTCCCAGGTGCTGGCGTTGACCTCCACCGGCCGCACTTCCACGCCCTGCCGGCGCACTGCTTGCACCAGCTGCGCCGGGGCATAGAAGCCCATCGGCTGGCTGTTCAACAGCGCACAGGTGAACGCCGCGGGCTCGTGGCGCTTCAGCCAGGCCGATACATAAACCAGCAGGGCAAAGCTCGCTGCATGCGACTCGGGGAATCCGTATTCGCCGAAACCGCGAATCTGGCGGAAAATCTGCCCGGCAAACTCGGGGGGATAGCCGCGCTGTCGCATGCCCTCCATCAGGCGCGTCTCGAAAGGATCGAGCCCGCCACGGCGCTTCCAGGCTGCCATGGCGCGGCGCAGCTGATCGGCCTCACCCGGCGAAAATCCGGCGGCGACCACGGCGAGCTGCATCACCTGCTCCTGGAAAATCGGCACACCGAGCGTGCGTTCCAGCACCTGGCGCACCTCGGGACTCGGATAGCTGACCGGCTCCTCGCCGCTGCGCCGGCGCAGGTAGGGATGCACCATGTCGCCCTGGATCGGCCCCGGACGGATGATCGCCACCTCGATCACCAGGTCGTAGTAACAACGGGGCTTCAGCCGCGGCAGCATCGCCATCTGCGCACGGGACTCGATCTGGAACACGCCCATGGTGTCGCCCCGGCAGATCATGTCGTAGACCGCCGGATCTTCTGGCGGCACCGTGGCCAGAGTCAGCTCGCGGCCGGAATAGCCGCGAATCAGGTCGAAGCTGCGGCGGATTGCCGCGAGCATGCCGAGGCCGAGCACGTCCACCTTGAGCAGTCCGAGTTCGTCGAGATCGTTCTTGTCCCACTGGATGACAGTGCGCCCTTCCATCGCGGCGTTCTCGATCGGCACGAGTTCAGCAAGAGGCCCCTGCGAGATGACGAAACCGCCCACGTGCTGCGACAGGTGCCGGGGAAAACCGAGCAGCTCACGGGCAAGACGCACCAGGCGGCGGATCACCGGATTACCCGGATCGAGCCCCGCCTCGCGGATGCGCTCGTCTTCGATGCGCCGGCCATCCCACCACTGCATCGCGCGGGCGAGCCGGTCGACCTGCGCCAGCGACAGCCCGAGTGCGCGTCCCACGTCGCGAACGGCGCTGCGCGGGCAATAGGTAATCACGGTGGCAGCAAGCGCTGCCCGGTGCCGGCCGTACTTGCCGTAGATGTACTGGATGACCTCCTCGCGCCGCTCGTGCTCGAAATCCACGTCGATGTCGGGCGGCTCGTGGCGCTCGCGCGAGATAAACCGCTCCACCAGCAGCGGAATGCGCGCCGGATCGACCTCGGTGATACCGAGGCAGAAACACACAGCGGAGTTCGCCGCCGAGCCGCGGCCCTGACACAGGATGCCGTGCTGGCGCGCGTGACGAACGATGTCATGCACCGTGAGGAAGTACGGCTCGTAGCCGAGATCGCCGATCAACGCGAGCTCATGCTCGATGCTCCGTCGGAGATTCGCCGGGCATCCCTGCGGCCAGCGCCTGCGTACGCCGGCCTCGGTCAATTCTCGCAGGTGGCTAGCCGGGGTGTGCCCTGCCGGCACGATTTCCCGCGGATACTCGTAGCGCAACTCATCGAGGCTGAATGAAATTCGGCTTGCGATGTCGAGCGTAGCCTGCAGCAGTGGCGGCGGGTAAATTGCGGCGAGCGCCTCGCGCCGGCGCAGGTGGCGCTCGCCGTTCGGATGCAGCGCATTGCCGGCCGCATCGAGCGTGGTCTTCAGCCGCAGCGCGGTCAGCGTTTCCTGCAGCGCGCGGCGACCGCGCACGTGCATGTGCACGTCCCCGGCAGCCACGGCCGGCAAGC
>CAYOFE010000050.1:0-18626 GCA_964403135.1 uncultured Chromatiaceae bacterium
CCTCGCGACGATGGCGCAGAAATGCCTCGAGCATCTCGCGCAGACCGAGTACCAGCGGCCGCCCGTCGCGCAGCGCCACCATGTTTATGCCGAACACTGTTTCGAGCGGCGTCTGCGCGAACAGGTTGTTCAGTACGACTTCCGACAGTTGCCCGCGACGCAGTTCGACCACTACACGCATGCCGTCCTTGTCGGACTCGTCGCGCAGTTCGCTGATGCCTTCGATCTTCTTGTCGCGAACCAGCTCGGCGATCTTCTCCACCAGGCGAGCCTTGTTGACCTGATACGGCAACTCGGTGACGACAATTGCCTCGCGGCCTTTGTCGTCGATAGGCTCGACATGCGTCCTGGCGCGCAGATGGATGCGTCCACGCCCGGTCTTGTAAGCGGCATAAATGCCCTGCGAACCGTTGATGATGCCGGCGGTGGGGAAATCCGGCCCGGGAACCCGTTTCATCAATTCCGGCAGAGAGACATCCGGATCGTCGATCAGGGCAAGCACCGCGTCGATCACCTCGCCCAGATTGTGCGGCGGGATGTTGGTGGCCATGCCAACGGCGATGCCCGAGGACCCATTGACCAGCAGGTGCGGAATGCGCGTCGGCATGACCGACGGCTCTTTCTCGGAACCGTCATAGTTCGGCACGAAGTCGACGGTCTCTTTGTCGATGTCCGCGAGCAGCTCGCTCGCGATACGCGCCATGCGCACCTCGGTGTAGCGCATGGCAGCCGGTGCATCGCCATCCACGGAACCGAAATTGCCCTGCCCGTCCACCAGCAGGTAGCGCATCGAGAACGGCTGCGCCATCCGCACGATGGTGTCGTACACGGCGGTGTCGCCATGCGGGTGGTACTTACCGATCACGTCGCCGACGACGCGCGCGGACTTCTTATACGGCTTGGTGTGATCGTTGCCGAGTTCGCGCATAGCGAAGAGCACGCGCCGGTGCACCGGCTTCAACCCGTCGCGGACGTCGGGGAGCGCACGGCCGACGATCACGCTCATGGCGTAGTCCAGGTAGGACTGACGCATCTCGTCTTCGAGGTTGACCGGCAGGATTTCCAGGGCTACATCAGCCATTGTCGGGCCCGTTCATCGCCCAATCGGCCCCGCGGACGGGGCCGTAAGGCGCCGCCACAGGCAGTCTCGGGACTTCATTTCCAGGAGGGTATCAACCGCCCAATTTGAAGCGGGAAGTTTAGCACAGCGCTTCCGCCCATCGCAGCGTCCGAACCGCCTTCGAACAGTCTCCGGCCAAGGTTTCAACGGACTGCCCATTCGGGCATCATGCGCTCGCCCATGCCTCTGGAGTCTGCACAAACGGCCGACCAGTTGATTGCCGCACGCTGGGTCGTCCCCATCGAGCCGCACGGCGCGGTCCTCGACGACCACGCGGTGGCAATTGCCGACGGGCGCATCGCCGCAATTCTCCCCACCCGGGAAGCCGAAAGGCGCTTCCCCGGGGTACCGATCGTCCACAGGCCCCGCCACGCGCTGCTGCCCGGCCTGGTCAACGCACATACGCATGCCGCCATGACG
Organism: uncultured Chromatiaceae bacterium; assembly: GCA_964403135.1. Lineage (GTDB taxonomy): Bacteria > Pseudomonadota > Gammaproteobacteria > Steroidobacterales > QUBU01. The sequence continues at coordinate 1,541 of CAYOFE010000050.1, forward strand.
CTATTCCGCGGGATGGCCGACGATCTGCCGCTGCAGATCTGGCTGTCCGAACACATCTGGCCGGCCGAGGCCGACTGGGCGGGTCCTGAGTTCGTTCGCGACGGCACGCGCCTGGCGATGCTGGAAATGATCCGCAGCGGCACGACCTGCTTCAACGATATGTATTACTTTCCCGACGTGGTGGCGGACCTGGTGGTCGAGCACCGGATGCGCGCAGTCGTCGGCATGATTCTCATCGAGCAGCCCACGCCATGGGCCAGCACCATCGAGGAGTACTTCCGCAAGGGTATCGCGGTGCACGACCAGTACCGAAATCACCCCCTTGTTCACACCGCCTTCGCGCCTCACGCCCCCTATACGGTAAGCGACCCGACACTGCGCCACCTGCGATTGCTGGCCGATGAGCTCGACGTTCCCGTTCATATGCACCTGCATGAGACGCCAAGCGAGGTCGCCGGGAGCCTCACCGAGCACGGGAAGAGACCGCTGGCGCGCCTGGACCGCGAACGGCTCGTCACGCCGTTGCTGACCGCGGTCCACATGACCGACCTGACCAGCGAGGAGATTACACTGCTGGCCACGCGGGGAGCCTCCGTGGTGCACTGCCCGGAGTCCAACCTGAAACTGGCCAGTGGCTTTTGCCCCGCCGCCCGCCTGATCGCTGCCGGTGTCAACGTCGCGCTCGGCACAGATGGCGCCGCGAGCAATAATGACCTCGACATGTTTGGCGAGATGCGCACTGCCGCTTTGTTGGGCAAAGCCGTGGCCGGCCATGCCGCTGCCGTACCCGCCGCGACGGCGATCGCCATGGCGACACTGCATGGCGCTCGCGCGCTCGGGCTTGGCGAGGAAATCGGCTCGCTGGTACCCGGCAAGTCGGCAGACCTGATCGCAGTCGACATGGACACGCCAGCCACTCAACCGGTGCATCGCGTCATCTCGCAGCTGGTGTACTCGGTGAGCCGCGATCAGGTCTGCGACGTATGGGTGGCTGGTCAGGCATTGCTTGAAGAGCGTCGCGTCACACGGATGGACGAAGCCGAGATTCTGGCCCGCGCCGTCGCCTGGCGCCGCAGACTTGCAGGTGATGCATGAGCGAGGCTTTGCGCTCCAACGCGAACCCGGCCGAGGTCGCACACTTCAACGCGATGGCGAGCCGCTGGTGGGACCCCGCTGGCGAAATGCGCCTGCTGCACCGTATGAATCCGGTGCGCATAGCGTATATTGCCAGCCGCACCACTCTCGCCGGCCGCAAGTGCCTGGACATCGGCTGCGGCGCGGGTTTGCTCACCGAGGCGCTGGCGCGCGCCGGTGCCGAGGCAACCGGCGCCGACCTTGCCGACGATTCGCTTACCGTAGCGCGACTGCACCTGAGCGAGAGCGGGCTTACCGGCATTCGTTACTGCCTGGCTTCGGCCGAGGAAATGGCCGATCGCGAACCCGGGCTATTCGACATCGTGACGTGCCTCGAGGTGCTCGAGCACCTGCCCGATCCCGCCTCGACGATTGCCGCCTGCGCACGTCTGCTGTGCAGTGGCGGAGATGCGTTCTTCTCCACCATCAACCGTGGACCGCGCGCCTGGGCTGTCGCAGTGGTCGGCGCGGAATACCTGCTCGGCATCGTACCCAAGGGTACCCACCACTACAAAGGTTTCATTCGTCCGTCGGAACTCGACGCCTGGGCCAGGCGCAACGGCCTCGCGCTGCAGGACCTTACCGGGCTGCACTATGACCCGCTAAGTGCGCAGTTCAGCCTGGGCAGCGATGTCTCGGTCAATTATCTCGCCCACTACCGCAAGACGAGCCGGACATGAGCGGAGCGGCGGCGAACCAAACCACGGCGATGTTGTTCGATCTGGACGGCACGTTGCTCGACACGGCTTCCGACATGGTGCCAGCATTGAATGAGCTGCGCGCGGAAGAGGGCCGTGAGCCGCTGGATTACGCGCAAGCCCGGGCCTTCGTGTCCAACGGCGCGCTGGGCCTGCTCGGCCTCGCCTTCGCCGATGCCGACGGTGACGAGCGCATGCGCCTGCACCAACGCTACCTGCAGCTGTACGCAGCGCGGCTCTCCCGGGAGACCGCGCTCTTTCCTGGCATGGACAAGGTACTCGAGCGGCTCGAACGCGCCTCGATCCCCTGGGGTGTCGTGACCAACAAGCCGGCACGACTGACCGAACCGCTGCTCGATGCTCTCGGGTTGCGGGCACGCTGCGCGTGCGTCGTCAGCGGCGACACACTCCCCGCGCGCAAGCCGCACCCCGGCCCGCTGCTGCACGCCCTGGCACTGGTTCAGGCGCGCGCATCGGATGCTTTTTACGTCGGCGACGCCGAACGCGACATAGCCGCCGGCCGGGCGGCTGGTATGCGTACGGTGGCAGCAATTTACGGCTACGTCCCTCCCGGGCAGAATCCGGCCGATTGGGGCGCCCATCACCACATCGCATCACCCGATGCTCTGCTGGCGCTGATCGGATGAGGCAGGCCAACCGCCAATGACACAATCCGGGCTGGCGATCTTAATGCTGGTGCTCGGTTTCGTGCTCGGCGCGCTGGCGGTGTTGACCTGGCGCCGGCCGAGGGAGCACACACTGGCCACGCAGGTCAGCGTGCTCGCGGCACAACTTCAGGCGCAGGAGTCGATCGCGCGGGAGCGTGATGCGGCGCTCGAGCAGGCCGAGGAGCGCCTTACAGCATCTTTCAGCCGCCTGGCCAGTGCATCGCTGCTGGCAAACAGCGAGAGCTTCCTCAGGCTCGCCCAGGAGCATCTAGGCCGGCACCAGGAACGCGCCAAGGCCGAGCTCTCCGAACGAGAAAAAGCTGTCGCCGAGCTTGTCAAGCCGATCCAGGAGGCTCTCGACAAGACCCAGCGTCAGATCGGTGAAATCGAGAAAGCGCGCCTGGAATCCTTTGGCAGCATTCGCACGCAGCTTACCGCGATGACGGAGAACCAGCGGGCGCTGCGGGCGGAAACGCGCAATCTCGTCAATGCGCTGCGCCGCCCGCAGGTGCGCGACCAGTGGGGCGAAATGACGCTGCGCCGGGTGGTGGAACTCGCCGGCATGGTCCAGCATTGCGACTTCGTCGAGCAGGAATCGGTCGATACCGTCGAGGGCGTGCTGCGCCCCGACATGATCATCCGCCTGCCTGAGCGGGGCGAGCTGGTTGTCGATGCGAAGACCCCGCTCGATGCTTATCTCGACGCCAGCGAGGCGGCTACTGAGCAGGATCGCAAGCAGGCCATGCAACGCCATGCGCGCAAGGTCATGGATCACGTGCGAGCGCTGGCGGCGAAAGGCTACTGGTCGCAGTTTGCGGCAAGTCCCGAGTTCGTAATTCTGTTCATGCCTGGCGAGCAGTTTCTTGGCGCAGCGCTCAGTGAGAATCCCGGCCTGCTCGAAGAGGCGCTGCGTCATCGGGTACTGCTCGCCACGCCCACCAGCCTGGTGGCATTGCTGAAAGCCATCGCCTATGGCTGGCGGGAGTTGTCACTGGCGCAAAATGCCGAGGAAGTGCGCAAGCTCGCCGAGGAACTGTATGAGCGGCTCGGCCCGTTTGCCGGGCATCTGGCGCGCCTTGGCCGTCAGCTCGACAGCAGCGTAAAGGCCTTTAACGAGTCGGTAGGCTCACTGGAGCGCAAGGTGCTGCCCAGCGCTCGCCGCCTGACCGAGCTTGGCATCCGTGCCCGCGCAGACATCGAAAATCCTGTCCCCATCGAGACCGCACCGCGCCAACCCGCTGGCGCCGAACCGGCCGAAAACTCACCATCGACCTCCGATGAAACCGCATCGGTGGCGAACGATAACGCCCTGCCGCACTGACCCGAGCAACACATGGATCCGCGAAAATACGCTCCCCGGCCTGACCTGCTACGGGGGCGAATTATTCTGGTGACGGGCGCCGGTGACGGCATCGGCCGGGCCGCCTCGCTGGCTTTTGCGCAACATGGGGCTACTGTGGTCCTGCTCGGCCGCACTCAGCGCAAGCTCGAGACCCTGCACGACGAGATTGTGGCTGCAGGTCTTACCCAACCGGCCATCGCGGTGTTCGATCTTGCCCAGGCCCAGGGGCCGGCCTACTTCGAACTGCGCGACGAGCTCCAGACGCAGTTCGGGCGCCTCGACGGACTGCTGCACAACGCCGCACTGCTCGGCGAACGGGCCCCGATCGAGCATTACGACATCGGCACCTGGCACCAGGTGATGCACGTCAACCTGACTGCACCGTTCGTGCTGACGCAGGTGCTGATGCCCCTGCTCCGCGCATCCGACGATGCCTCGGTGATCTTCACCAGCAGTGGCGTCGGGCGCCGCGGGCGCGCCTACTGGGGCGCATACGCCGTTTCGAAATTTGGTATCGAGGGCCTCGCGCAGGTGCTGGCCGACGAGACGCGCGATGCGACCCGCATACGCGTCAATTGCATTAACCCGGGTGCAACGCGCACGGCAATGCGGATGAAAGCCTACCCCGGTGAAGACCCACGCCGCTTGCCGGAACCGCTGAGCCTGATGCCAACGTACCTGTATTTGATGGGGCCTGACAGCAATGCCATCACAGGCCAGAGCCTGGATTGCCAGTAGATTATAAACTACTTAACATAACTTTTATAACCTAATGTTTTTATAAAACATACAATGGCGCCGCAAGAAACAATCCATACACGCGGGAGCCGACCGGCAAACCTGCTGCGAGAACTGCACCAACGCGCCGTGCAGTAGCTGCATCTGCTGAGCACCCCAGTCGAGCCGCTGCTCTACCAGAACACGGCAGCGCTCGTAGTCCGACCTCGCCTCGCCTGTCGTGACCCCAAGCCGCCCGAGCCAGCGCCGGGCGTAGCGATCGGCGATGAATACCGGCCGGTCGAAGGCAAAACACAAAATAGCATCGGCGGTCTCCGGCCCAACGCCACGCACTTGCAGAAGCGCCGACCGCAGCGTTTCGGACGGCTCGCGGCGCAGGCGCGAAATGCCGCCATTGCCTTGCACCCAGCCCGAAAGAGCGATCAGCCGCCGGCTTTTCACCGATTGGCAACCAGCAGGTCGAATCCATGCCGCGAGGCGGCCCGGCTCTGTGCCAGCGATAGACTGCGGTGAGAGCACGCCACGATCCCGCAGGATCGCAATGGCGCGCTCGACGTTGATCCAGCGCGTGTTCTGAACCAGCACCGCGCCGACCATGACTTCGAACGCATCGGATGCCGGCCACCAGCCTGGCGTGCCATAGCGTGCGATGAGGTCCCGGCAGACCGATCGCAGAGTTGGCGCTCGCCGCCCGGCCACGGCCCGCGACCCTCAGTCGCGCAAAGTGCGCGGCGCCGCCTGTGCAACCACCCGGTACAGCGTCGCGACTTCGTCGCGATCGAGTTCGCGATACCGACCGCGTGGCAAGCGCCGCGGCAACTCCAGCGGACCGAAGCGGATACGGATCAGCCGGCTGACCTGGCAGCCCGCCGCTTCCCAGAGCCGGCGAACTACGCGATTGCGGCCTTCGCACACTGTCACGTGATACCAGCGATTCGCGCCCGCGCCGCCTCCAGTCTCGATGGTCTCAAAGCGTGCGACACCGTCGTCAAGCTCGACACCGGTTCGCAGACGCCGCAAAGTCGCCGGATCGGGTTCGCCGCGAACGCGCACCGCATACACTCGCTGCAATTCTGCCGACGGATGCATCAACGCATTGGCGAGGGTGCCATCTGTCGTGAATATCAGCAGCCCGGAGGTATCGATGTCGAGGCGGCCGGCGCTGATCCAGCGTGCGCCCGTCAGGCGCGGCAATGCGTCGAAGACCGTCGGCCTGCCTGCCGGATCGGAACGCGTACAGACCTCGCCGACCGGCTTGTGATAGACCAGCACCCGAGGCGCAGCGCTACGCGCAGGCCGTGCCCTCACGCGCTCGCCGTCGATGGAAATGCGCTCGCCGCCGCTCACCTTCTGGCCGGGCGCGGCGACGCGACCGTTCACCTTGACGCGCCCGGACGCGATCCATGCATCGATCTGCCGGCGCGATCCGATGCCAGCGCCGGCCAGCCACTTCTGCAGGCGCACGGTCATGATGTGACTAACGCGAGGCGACTAGCGTGCCTTGATCGGCACGACGCTCGCCAGTGGCGCGCCAGCCGGCACGGCAGGCGTTTGCTCGTCCTGCCCGGCACTCGCAGCCCGCGCTTCGCCGAGATAGCTGACCGTGGCCGGCTCGGCTGGAAGACCGGCCGGCAGCGGCTGCACAAGCGCCGCCGGCAAGCCCGGCGGGCCGTCGGCGGTCTCGGCCGCCGGCAGCTCAAGCTGCAAGGTAAACCGCTCCATATCGCGAACCTCCGCCAGTGGCGGCAGGTCGTCGAGCTGCTTCAGCCCGAAATAATCGAGGAATTCCCGTGTGGTCCCGTACATCGCGGGCTTGCCCGGGACATCGCGATAGCCGACCACGCGGATCCAGCTGCGTTCGAGCAAGGTACGAATGATATTGGTGGTGACTGCCACGCCGCGAATTTCCTCGACATCGCCGCGCGTTACCGGCTGACGATAGGCGACGATCGCCAGCGTCTCCATCAGCGCGCGCGAATAACGCGGCGGCCGCTCCTCCCAGAGCTTTGCGAGCTGGCTGCCCATCGATGCGCGCACTTCAATACGAAAGCCACTGGCCACTTCCCGCACCGTGATGCCGCGCGGAGCGTAATCGGCCTTGAGCGCATCGAGCGCTGCGCGCACCTCGGTCCGCGTCGGCGCGTGCTCTTCGCCGAACAGCCCGCGCAGCTCGTCCAAAGACAGGGGGCGCCCGGCCGCCAGCATGGCGGCCTCGACAATGTATTTCAGCTGCGTATTGTCCATGAGATAGCAGTCTCCGCGGATATCCTCAGTCGACAGGCAACACATCGGGGCGAGCCACTGCGGCCCGCACGTGAATCGGCGAATAGCAGTCGCCCTGCATCAATTCGATCAACGATTCCTTCAGCAATTCGAGCAGAGCGAGAAATGTGACGGTAACTCCCATGCGGCCCTCTCTGACGTCAAAGAACTCGTGGAACTCGTGGAAACCGCCGTCACCGAGCGTTTCCAGCACTTTTGACATGCGCTCGCGCACCGAGAGCGGCTCGCGGCGCATATGCAGGTGAGCGTACATCTCGGCGCGCCGTAACACATCGGCAAAGGCGAGCAGCATCTCCTTCATGGTGAGATCCGGGAGGCGGATCACCACCGGCCGCTCGGTAACCTCCGCGCTTGCCTGATACACGTCGCGATCGAGCCGTGGCAGCACGTCGATATCTTCGGCGGCCCTCTTGAACCGCTCGTACTCCTGCAGGCGACGCACCAACTCGGCGCGCGGGTCGGCCTCCTCCTCGGCAGCGGCCTCCGGCCGCGGCAGCAGCATGCGCGACTTGATCTCGGCCAGCATCGCAGCCATCAGCAGGTACTCGCCGGCAAGCTCCAGATTCAGTTCCTGCATCAGGTCGATGTACTGCGTGTATTGGCGCGAGATTTCGGCGATCGGGATATCGAGAATATCGATGTTCTGCCGCCGGATCAGGTACAGCAGCAGGTCAAGCGGCCCTTCGAAGGCCTCGAGAAACACTTCGAGCGCGTATGGCGGAATGTAAAGGTCCTGAGGCAGCTCCGTAACCGGCTGCCCCTCCACCACAGCAAACGGCATTTCGCCTTGTGCGGGATTCGGCGCGGCCACCCCGGCATCTGGATACGGATCCCGGATCTCGCTATCGCCGACCACCGCCAGAACCGGTTTTGTCGCCTCGCTCGCGCTCATCGTCTGACGCCTTACACCCCGACCAGGGCCAATACGGCATTCTCGACCACCACCAGGAGTGGTCCCAGAATCCGGTTAAGAACCCCTGAAGCCAACAACGCGAAAACGATTATAAGCCCCCAGGGCTCAAGCGTATCGAGGCGCCGCCCGACAGCTTCCGGCACCAGCCCGCGCAATACCCGTCCGCCATCGAGCGGCGGCACCGGCAGCAGATTGAAGGTCAGCAGCAACGCATTGAAGGTAAGCCCGATGGCCGCCATTCTCACCAGAAACGCAGAGGCTCCTCCGGGCAGCTCAAGACCCTCCGCGATCCGGAAGATCAACGCCCAGCCGACGGCCATAAGAAAATTCGCAGCCGGTCCTGCCGCGGCCACAGCGATCATATTTCGCTTTGGATTGCGCAGGCTGCGCGGGTTAACGGGCACGGGCCTCGCCCAGCCAAACACGAAGCCACCCAGTAACAGAAGCAGCAGCGGCACCAGCACCGTGCCAACCGGATCGATGTGCCGTACCGGATTGAGCGTAAGCCGGCCCAGCAGCTCAGCGGTGCGATCGCCGAACTGCCGCGCTGCCCAGCCATGCGCGACTTCATGCACCGTTATTCCAAACAGAACCGGGATAAGGGCCACGCTGCAAACGCGGATGAAGGAGGACAGGTCGAATTCCGGCATCAACGCATTATACGCAGCTGCCTCTCAGCGAAATGCTGTGATATCGCCTTTACCTTCGCGCACGATTATCGGATAGCTGCCCGTCAGATCGATCACCGAGGTCGGTTCAACCCCGCAATTACCGCCATCGATCATGATCGCGACCTGACCGGCAAGTCGCTTCCAGATTTCTTCAGGATCGGTGATCGGCAGTTCATCACCGGGCAGCAGCAAGGTCGAGCTCATGATAGGCTCACCCAGTGCAGCGAGGATTGCGCCCGGTACGGGGTGCGCGGGTATGCGCACACCGATGGTACGGCGCCGCGGATTCTGCAAGCGGCGGGGCGTCTCGCGAGTGGCCCGCAAAATAAAAGTGTATGGCCCCGGGGTATGTGCTCGCAGCAGCCGGTATGCCCAGTCCGCGACGCGCCCGTACACCGCGACCTCGGACAGGTCTCGGCACATCAGCGTAAAGTTATGGCGCCGGTCGGTGCGGCGTATGCGCTCGATGGCTTCGACGGCGCCGCGAGCCCCCAGCTGGCAGCCGAATGCGTAGCAGGAATCGGTCGGATATACGATCAGACCGTCATCGCGAAGCGCGGCGATCACCTGCTGCACCAGGCGTTTCTGCGGCGTGACCGGGTGAATGTTCAGTCGCTGTGTCACCCGGACATTGTAACGACGGCTGCTGCACAATGAACCTTTTCAGTATCATCTGCCATATGGAGCCTCCCGCATGCAGGTGCTGATCGACTTCATCCCGCTGCTCGCCTTCGCGGTGACCTATTGGCTGACCGACTTTCGGACGGCCGTGATAGCGATCATCATCGCCATCCTGCTTCAGGTGGCGGTCACCTGGTTGCGCACCGGCACGGTCAGCCGCGTTCTGCTGTTTTCCGCGATACTGGCGGTCGTATTCGGCGGCGTAGGCCTGGTGCTGCAGAACGACACCGTGTTCAAATGGAAGCCGACCGTGTTTTCCTGGGTAATTGCCACCGCACTGCTCGCCAGCCACTATCTCGGCAGCAAGCCGCTGGTGCAGCATCTGCTGGATGCCACCGCCAGGGGCGAGTTGCAGCTCGAAGCACGCGACTGGCGCATTCTGAATCTCATGTGGGCCGGGTTTTTCTTATTTACCGGGGCGGCTAACGTGTTCGTCGCCTACAGCTTCTCGGAATCGTTCTGGGTGAACTTCAAGGTTTTCGGCCTGACCGGCCTTACCATTGCCTTCAGTCTTCTGCAAGGGCTCTGGATATTCCGCCGCGACCCGGCGCGCGCCACACAGGACCGGTGATGCTCTACGCGATTATCGGCGAAGATGGCCCGGACAGCCTCACGGCGCGGAAAAAGGTTCGCCCCGAGCATCTGCGGCGGGTAGCGCAGTTGCGCGATGCCGGGCGGCTGGTGCTGGCCGGGCCGCATCCCGCCATCGATGCCGCGGATCCGGGTCCGGCCGGGTTTACCGGCAGCCTGATCGTGGCGGAATTCCCCAGCCTTGACGAAGCCAGGCGCTGGGCCGACGCCGATCCGTATGTGACGTCCGGCGTCTTTCAGCGCGTCATCGTCAGACCATTTCGACAGGTGATGCCGTGAAGGACAGCGAGCGTGCGGCTGCGATTCGCGAACGTCTCAACCATGCGCTCGAACCGCTGCGCCTCGATGTGACCGACGACAGTCACCTTCACATCGGCCATGCCGGCGCAAAGGACGGCAAGAGTCATTTCCACGTGCGGATCGTGACGCCCCGATTTACCGGACTGAGCCGGGTGCAGCGACACCGACTGGTCTACGCGGCGCTCGGCGAGTTGCTCAGCACCGATATTCACGCCCTGGGAATCGATGCGCTGGCCCCGGGCGAAGCCCAGGCGAGCTAGCCCGGCCGGCGCTCAGGAATCGGGTCGAACGACCACGATATCGCGCCTGACCTCGTGATCGGGCACATCCAGCGGCGCGAGATACGGCGAGCCTGGCATGCCGGCCAGGTCGTAGGCGACCTGTGGATCATCCGCGCAGGACAAGCCATCCGTGATCTGGTACCCGCCCGGATAGCTGCGCACACCGCGGAACAGCCGCAAGTCGCTGCACAGCAGGTATTGGCTGGCAAGCTGCGTCAGCATGATGCCGTCACCCACCCGTTGGACGCGAAACACGAAGAACTCGCGGTCTGCCGAGCGCAGCCGTCCGAAGGACGACAGCGCGCGGTCCGGGGACGCGACGTCGGGCGCTGACCCCGGACCCCGCTCCAGCCCGACGATCTGCTCGGCGGTGCGCCGCACCACCCAGAATTCTCCGTCCCAGGTCTTGAAGGTGCGCAGCTCGCCCGGGGTCAATCCTGTGACGTCCAGTTCGATGCGCGCATTCGCCGTCGGCCCCAGGTCAGTATGCAAACGGGTTGCCAGTACGTATGCCAGCACGCTGATCATCACGGTGGCGCTGAGCGACCAGCAGATCGTCACGTAGCGCCGGACTCTCACGTCGGTCAACCTTCGTTTCGCATGCGTGCGCTGCGGAAGCCGTCAGAACCGCCCGTCACTTTGCCGGCGCTGCCGTCAGCCGGCGGTCTGCCCGACAGTCTCGTAGGGTGCAAAGTCGCAGGTGAAATCGTGGAAAGTGGCGTTGGGCTCGAAACCGAGCGGCTTCCACGTGATGTGGCCATAGTCACCGACAAGGTTCGTCGGCTTGATCAGTCCGGCAGTCGCCACGACGGCGCCGAAATTCTGTCGCTCACGAAACATCAGCGGATCCCAGCCGTGATACATGAACACCATGCCGGGCTGCATGGCGCTGCTCAGGTGAGCCAGAGCGACGAACGAACCGAAGCTATTGAATACGCGAATCGGCTGCCCGTCACGCACCCCGCGGGCCCGCGCATCGTCGGGGTTGACATAGATGTCAGGTTCCCCGCGCTGCAAATGCAGCAGCAGGAAGTCATCCCGCCACATGCTGTGGATACCGTGGCGCACATGGCCCATGAGGAACTGCAGCGGATAGCCCTTGATGCGCAGCGGATCCTTGTGCCTGGGCAGGACCTCGTCCTCGGCGACGAACCACGGGTGGTCGATGTAGTACTGCTGGCGACCGGTCAGGGTCGGATAGGGACGTTTCTCCTCGTAGCTGCGCAACAGATCAGCGTTGTACGGTGAACCTCGCCCGTGAATCACCCCGTCGGAATCGTCGTTACGCATGATCCCGCGCGCCGCCATCTCGCCAAATGGCACCTTCGGCACGCCACTGCTGTTGTCGATCAGGAACTGAATCGCGTCTGCGGTCGAGCGGATCTTGCCGCCCATGCTGAACAGCTCGTGCGTCTGCGCCAGATCGCGCGGCACCGGCTGCCCGAAGACGTTGTCCTGAATCGGGGCGACGCCGCGTTCCGCGGCGCGCCGCGCAACGGCCTGCGCGAGCCGATCGTAGAACGTCCAGTCATCCAGCGCTTCGCCAAGCGGCGGCACCGCCGCATCGAGCACCTGTGCATACGGAGTGCGCGGTTCCAGCATGAAATCCTGCCGCTCGTAGTGATGCGCGGCCGGCAGCACGTAATCCGCATACATGGAAGTGACGCCCATGTCCGTAGCCATTGCCACGATGGTCTCGACATCGCCAAGTCCCTGCGCCCGGAACCGGCTGCCGGAGGCACGCCAGCTGCCGGCATTGCTGCCCGAGAATACCGCCATCTTCCAGGGTACCTGGCTGTAATCGGGGAACCAGCGGTTCTGCACCGACTCCTGGAAATAGCGGTCAACGTGCTCCGCGAGTTCCTTGCCGTAGATCCTCTCGTTGACTTCCTTGAGATTGGCGTGCACGTAATCCCAGCGCGCCGCTGTTGCCACGCGCAGCATCGGCGGCAGGCCTGAAAACATGTAGGCCAGGTAACCGTCTTCCTTAGCCAGATTGGTGAGCTGCAGGCCGCCTCCGGCCGGGCCAAGATTGCCCGTCAGGGACAGCAGCAACATGAACGAGCGCTGCAGCAGGTCGCCGTGCAACCATTTGCACATGCGGTAACCGGTGAAAATCATCGCGGGTTTGGCACCGGCGAAGTCCCGCGCGACGCCGCGGATCACCTCCGGGTTGACTCCGGTGATCGCGGCAGCCCTTTCCGGCGTGTAATCCTGCAGCCGCGTCTTCAGCTGCTCGAAGACCGTTGTGACTTCCACTGCACCGTCTGTCGCCTGCACCGTCCAGCGGCCCTCGAGCGCCGGTTTCAGCGCCCCGAGCGCCAGCGTTTGCTGGCCCGGCGAATAATGCTCACCTGGCTTCGGCAGCGCGATGCCGCTTCCCGGCGCGCGCACAGCCTTGCCTTGCCGCTCGTCCCAGACGAAGAAGACGTTGGTCTTCGCTTCGGAACCGGCGAGTAAGTCTGATTCCCGCAGGAAGCGTCCGGTGTCCGCACGAACCAGCAAGGGCAGATCGGTCTGCTCGCTGATATAAGACGCTTCGTAACGGTTTTCGCTCACGATCACCTGCGCCATACTGAGCGCAAGTGCCGCATCGGTCCCCGGCCGTGGATTCACCCACTTGCTGGCGTGCATCGCGGTCGGCGTGAATTCCGGCGAGATGGCAATAACGTTGGTGCCGTTGTACCTGGCCTCCCAGAAAAAGTGGGCATCCGGAATTCGTGTCACCGCCGGGTTGCAGAACCAGATCAGGCAGCATCTTGACTTGAAGATCGCCGCCATCGAGTCGCCCAGCAGCGGATTGCCGACCGTCATATGAACGCCCGTCGGCAGATCGCCGACACCGGCAAAGGCCTCGGGCAATTCGACTCCGGTGATGGTCGCAAAACGGCCAAGCGCCGCGAACGACGAGCGCTTCAGCACCATCTGCGTGCCGAGGTCGAAGCTGATTGAACGGGGGCCGTGCGCCACGCTGTAGTCGATGAATCGATCGGCGATTTCCGTGAGCGCCTGTTCCCAGCTGAGGCGCTGCCACTGTCCTTTCCCCCGCTCGCCGACCCGCTTCATGGGGTAGAGAATGCGCTGCGGCCCATACATGTATTTCGCATGGCGCAGGCCCTTCTGGCAGCCGCGCGGCCCATAGTCGGGCACGTCGGCGCCGGACCTGCCGTACTCACCCTGCTGCTCCTCACGCCATACGAGTCCGTTTTTCACGTAGACGTTAAACGCGCAGTTGCCAGTGCAGTTCGTGCCATGCGTACCGCGTACCACGCGGTCCCAGGTCCACTTCCGGCGCATCAGGTCTTCCCAGCGCCCGTAGGGTGCCGCCGGTGCCTGGGCGAGCGCCGGACCTGCGTAGCGCAGCGACAGCGCGAGCGCTGCGGCGCCGCCCCCGGCGAGGACGCTGCGCCGAGTGGTCATGCCTGACTGATCCTGGATCGCCTGTGTCATGAGTCCACTTTCCCCGTCTTGAGATTACTGCTGGCTATGCGCCCCCGGCACGATCAGGCGCCGGTCCGACGCCATCGTCAGAGCCAGCTCGACCAGCGGCAGCCGATCGTTACCAAAATACATGTCGGTACCGATGAACATGGTTGGCGAGCCAAAACCGCCACGCTCCACCAGTTCCTCGCAATTGCGCCGCAGCCTGGCCAGTGTATCCGCCGCTTCGATCTCACGCGAGAAAGCGGCATCCCGCAATCCCACCTCTTTGGCAATGGCCCGAACCACCAGCGGCTCGGCGATATTGCGCGACTCGCTGAAATAGCCGCGGAACAGCGCCATTGCGAACGGTACCAGCACGCCGCGCGCATCGGCGGCAATCGCTGCGCACTGCGCGTACTGCGGTGCAATGGGCCAGACCGCCGGTTGGCGGATCTCCACACCGGCGAAGCGCGCCCAGTCCTGCAGGTCTTTCGCCTGGTAGGCGGCCTTGCGCGGATTCGGATCCGTCCGGTTTCCGGGAAAGCCGCGGTTTGCAACGCTGTGAACCCAATCCACCAGGACCGGCCGCCAGACGATGCGCGATCCCGTCCGCATTGCCGTTTCCTGCAGGCGAACGAAGGCGAGATACGTCCATGGGCACGAGCAGCAATAGAAGCACTCGACCTCCGCAGTTGTCTGCTGACCGGCTGGCATCGCTCAGCTGCGGGTCCGCAATTCGGTCTTCAATACCTTACCGCTGGCGTTGCGCGGAATCTGCTCGATGAAAGCGATTTCCTTCGGAATCTTCATGCGCGAAATGCGCCCCTCGCAAAACGCGCTGACCGCCTCGGCCGTGAGCGCCGATCCGGCGCGGCGCACCACAAAGGCCTTCAAGCGCTCGCCCCACTGCTCATCGGGCACGCCGATGATGGCCGCCTCGGCGATTTCCGGATGCTGATAGAGCACTTCCTCGATCTCGCGGGGATAGATGTTCACGCCACCGGAGATCACCATGTCCTTCTTGCGGTCGACGATGTAGATATACCCCTCGGCGTCGCGGCGGGCCATATCGCCCACCGTCACCCAGCCCGCCTGCCAGGCCTCGGCGGTTTCTTCGGGTCGGTTCCAGTAACCGTTGAATAAATAAGGACTTGTAGAGAATAACTCGCCTACTTCGTCAGGATCGCACAACGCCCCGTCATGGCGCCGGATCTCGACCAGCGTGGCGGGAAACGGCTGCCCGACACACTGCAGCTTGCGCAGCTGATCTGCCGGGCGCAGGTTCGTCACGATGCCAGCCTCGGTCGATCCGTAGGTCTCGTGCAACACTCCTGCGCCGAAGTGCCCCACCAACTTTTCCTTCATCGCCTGGGCAAGCGGCGCAGCATTCGAGATGATCGTGCGCAGCGATCTGGAGCGGTATCTTTCCAGCACCGGCTTCTCGATGGACATGATGTGATGGAAATGTGTCGGCACGCCGAAGAACCCGGTGATCGAAGAGTTCCTCACGGTCGCCACGACAGACTCCGGCTCGAACTTATCCATAACCTCGCAGTAACCGCCGAAGAACACTGGAGCCAGAGAAAAGATCATGCCAGCGCCATGGCACATCGGTGCAATGGCAAGAAAGCGATCATCCGGACCGAAACAGCCATATTCCACCGCCATCCCGAACAGAGTGAGGATGCGGGAGCGATGACCGACCAGCACGCCCTTCGGCCGGCCCGTCGTGCCGGACGTATAGGGAATCGTGAATGTGCCCCACTCGGCGACCGCCGGCGGGGTCGTGAGCGGCCGCGCCCGCTCCAGCAGGGCTTCATATTCGCCGCCAATGACGACCAGCTTCGTCGCGGTATCGAATCGGGCGCCCTGCAGCGCAGCGGCGCTCTCGGGATCGGCGAACACTACACGCGCGCGCGCGTCGTCACAGATCGCCACCTGCTCCACGGCTGCGAGCTTCGGGTTGATGGTGGCAAGCGGAATACCAGCCTGCGCGGCGCCAAACACGATCTCCATGTACTCAATGGAGTTCCTGCCGATGATTGCGGCGTGATCTCCGGGTTGCATGCCGAGACCCGCGAGCAGCGCGCTGCTGACGCGGTCCACGCGATCTACGAGCGCCCGATAGCTACGGGTTCGCTCCCCCTGGCGATAGGCGATTTTCCCGGGCGCGCGATGCATGGCGGCACGCAGGCCGCCGGCCAACGACAGGTGCGTGAACGAGAACGGTAATTGCGGCGTGCGCGTCATCGGCCTGATCAACCCGGCAGGCGGAAGACGCGTAGCGCATTCTCCCGCATCATTAGCCGCTCGGATTCTTCCCGCATCCTCAGTTGCGCGACCTCGGCCACGGCGCGTTCCGGATCGATCACCGGCCAGTCGGTGCCGAACATGACTTTTTCGCGCCCATAGGTGTTGGCGTAGTGCACGAACTGGGGCGGCCAGTGCTTTGGTGCGTAGGCGTCGCCGGCCATGTAGATGTTCTCGTGTTTCCAGCACATCGAGATCATCTCGTCGGTCCAGGGAATGCCGATATGGATGCCGATCAGCCGAAGCTCAGGGAAGTCTATGGCCACCTGGTCAAGACAGATCGGGCGTCCCACGCTCGGCAGCCGACGATGGCGCGAATACACCAGGTTGTGCCCGACCTGCATCATGATCGGGATGTCGAGTTCGCAGCACTTCGCGTAGTACGGGTAGTACTTCGCATGGTCAGGTGCCAGCCCGCACCAGTGCGGATACAGATGTGCGCCGACGAAGCCCAGCTCCCTGACCGCATGCTCCAGATCGCGCAGGCCCTGCATGCCGCGAAACGGATCGATCCCTGCCAGCCCGGAGAACCGCGCCGGGTGCGCACGACAGACGTCGGCCACACGCTGGTATGGGATCTCGAAGCCGCCACGCACATTGATGTCGCCAGCCCGCACCGCGATCAGCAGTGAACGCTCGATGCCGGCCCGGTCCATTTTGGCGAGGTAATGCTCGAGCGTGACGCCGCCGCGGATGTCCTCCGGCATGCGCACCTGCGCCTTGAAGCTTTCGTCAAGACCGGTTTGCCCATTGCGCACCTCGTCCGGCGTGAACAGGTTGCAGACGATATCGATCGCGCCTTTCATGCGTCTCCCGGCAGCCGAAAGTTATTCCATCATATTAAAGTGCCGCGCGCCTCAAATCAGCAGATCTGCAGCTCCGATACGCTGGACACCGCAGGTCGGCCATGCCACGCGACGGTCATATCTCCAGCTTGCCGGCGACTGACCGTTGCGGTAATAAGACAGCGGCAGACCATGCGGGGAGACAGCACGTGACGATGGACGACGCCTGGAAGTATCTTCACCTGCTGATGGTCGCCTTTTGGGTCGG
>CAYOFE010000051.1:0-18329 GCA_964403135.1 uncultured Chromatiaceae bacterium
CCCGCCGCGCGGTGAGCCTGGTGTGGTCCACCAACCGGCGGCTCGCGCTGCTGCTCGGTTTTCTCACCGTCGCCGCGGGCCTGCTGCCGGCCGCTGCAGCCTGGATCGGCAAGCTGGTAATCGATGCGGTTGTGACGCAGGCGGCGTCCGTCGGCGCGGGCGCCACGCCCGCCTATGGCGAGGTGCTGCGCTACCTCGGCCTGGAGGGCATGGTGATCGCATTGCTCGGCGCCGCGCAGCGCGGCATCAACGCCTGCCAGTCGCTGCTGCGCGCGCAGCTCGGCCAGCGCGTCAACGAGATGATCCTAGAAAAGGCGCTCACGCTCGACCTGTCGCAGTTCGAGGACGCGGAGTTCTACGACAAGCTGCAGCGCGCGCGGCGCGAGGCCTCCAGCCGCCCGCTGAGCCTGGTGATGCGCACGTTCGCGCTGTTCCAGCAGGTGGTGTCGCTGGCGAGCTTCAGCGTGCTGATCGCGCAGTTCTCGCTCTGGGCGCTCTTGCTGCTGGTGCTCGCGGGACTGCCCGCCTTCATCGCCGAGACCAAGTTCTCCGGCGATGCGTTCCGGCTGTTTCGCATGCGCGCGCCCGAGGCGCGCATGCAGAACTACCTCGAAATCGTCATGTCGCGCGAGGACCATGCGAAAGAAGTGCAGCTGTTCCAGCTCGGGCCGATGCTGCTCGATCGCTACCGTGCGATCTTTCGTAAGATCTACGGCGAGGACCGCGCACTCACCCTGCGTCGCGAGACCTGGGGCATGCTGCTCACGCTGGTCGCTACCGCCGCGCTGTACGGAGCGTATGCATGGATCGCGGTGGCAGCGGTGCGCACGCTGATCACGCTCGGCGAGATGACCATGTATCTGCTGCTGTTCCGGCAGGGTCAGGCGGCAATCTCGTCGAGCCTCGGCTCGATCGGCGGCATGTACGAGGACAATCTCTATCTCACCAACCTCTACGAGTATCTCGAGCAGGCGCCGGTTTGTCGGTGGGGTGCGACGGCCCGAGGCCCGCACCCGGAGGACGGCGTGCGGTTCGATGGTGTATCGTTCAGTTACCCGGGCGCGAAAACGCCGGCACTGGAGAACGTCACGCTGCACATCCGCCCGGGCGAGAGCCTCGCGCTGGTCGGCGAAAACGGCGCCGGCAAATCGACGCTCATCAAGCTGCTCTGTGGCCTCTACCAGCCGACCCGCGGCCGCGTGCTGCTGCACGGGCTCGACGTGCGCGAATGGGATCCGGAGAATTTGCGTCGCCAGATCGGCGTGATCTTCCAGGACTTCAACAAGTACCAGTTCACGGTTGGCGAGAACATCGGCGCGGGCGACGTGCTCGCCTTCGAGGACGAGGCGCGCTGGGAGGACTCCGCACGCAAGGGCATGGCCATGCCCTTCATCGAGCGGCTGGAAAAGCGCTTTGCCACCCAGCTCGGCAGCTGGTTCAAGGGGGGCAAGGAGCTTTCCACCGGCCAATGGCAGAAAATGGCCCTCTCGCGCGCCTTCATGCGCTCATCCGCCGACGTGCTGGTGCTCGACGAGCCGACCGCCTCGATGGACGCCGGTGCGGAAGCCGAGCTCTTCGCCTATTTCAAAGACCACACCCGCGGGCGCATCTCCATCCTGATTTCGCACCGCTTCTCCACGGTGCGCCGGGCCGACCGCATCGCCGTCATCGAGCACGGCCGTATCAGCGAGTACGGCACGCACCAGGAACTGCTCGACAAGAACGGTCTCTACGCGAAGCTGTTCCGGCTGCAGGCCGAGGGGTACAAATAGGCAAAGGAGACAGTCTGCTTTTTCGCAGATGCAGGCAAGCAGGCTGTGTTCCTTCGGCCTCAGCGCAACTGGCTGTCCTTGCTGCCGCGGCGGTTATAACCGCTGAAGTTCCTTGCTTCGCGGTCGCGCAATTCCTGGCACTTCTGGCACAGGCGCACGCCCGGGACCGCGGCGCGGCGGGCCTCGGCAATCGCATCGCCGCATGCCTCGCAGTTCGGCAATGACGGCCCCTGCTGCAGGCGGCTGCGCGCGCGCTCAATGCCGTCCCTGATCGTCGCATCGATCTGCTCCTGCGCAGCGTCTTCTCCGGCCCAGCCCTTCGCCATGAGACGTCGTCCGCGACCGAGGCCGCGCCTACTTCACCAGCACCACCGGCACCCGGGCGAGATGCACGACCTTGGTGGCGACCGAACCCATTACCGCGCCAGCAACGGCACCGCGGCCGTGCGTGCCCATGACGATTGCATCGCAACCCGTGGTTACCTGGAAATCGATGATCACCTGTCCCGGGTCGCCGACGCCGATGTGGTGCTCGTAGGCAATACCGGCTGCCTCCAGCTTGTGGCGCGCCGATGCCAGCGCCGCTGCGCCCTCATCGTGGTAGTAATCCTTGAGGCTCTCCTTGCTGACGAAAATCTTCACGTTGACGCCCGTCATCGGCAGCTGGACGTTGACGAGATGCGCGCTCACCGGGTGTTTCAGTTGCCGGGCCAGGTTGATCACGTAGTCGACGGCGAGGTCAGAATACTTAGATCCATCAATGGGTAACAGAATATTCTTCACTATCTATCTCCTTGCCCGGCGCGCGCATCCTGCCTGGCGAGGTCCAGTGGCGCCGCCGGCACCGGTGCCGGCCGACGCGCTGCGATGACCTTGCCGATCACCACCACGAGCACCGCGCAGAACACGCCGGCGCCGTAGCCGATCCACGCCGGCAACGAGCCGAGCCAGATCTCGATCACAACGTCGCGGACCATCATCATGCCGGCAATCCAGCCGAGCAGCGCCGCCCCGCCGACGATTACGATCGGGAAACGATCCATCATCACCAGCACGAATCGGCTGCCCCAGACGATGATCGGTACGCTCACGACCAGGCCGAAAACCACCAGCCCAAGGTGATCCCTGGCAGCCGCAGCGATCGCAATCACGTTGTCGATGCTCATTACCGCATCAGCGACGATGATGGTGCGCACGGCGCCGACCAGATGCGTGCTGGCGTCCACCTGCTGCCCGCCTCCGTCGGATTCCGGCAGCAACAGCTTTACGCCGATCCAGATCAGCAACACGCCGCCGACGATCTTGAGGAACGGGATGCGCAGCAGCTGCAGCGCGAAGAAAATCAGCACGAGGCGCAGCGCCACCGCGCCGAACACGCCCCAGAATATCGCCCGCTTGCGCTGCGCAGGCGGCAGGCGCCGCGAGGCGAGCGCAATGACCACGGCGTTGTCGCCACCGAGCAGGATGTCGATGGCGATGATCTGCAGGACCGCGATCCAGAACGCGGGCGAGCTGATGTCCATATCCATGAGCTGCTGGTCAGCCGAGCGCTTTGGCGGCCGCCGTGTACTGGAGTCCGAGTGCCTTCGCCACCGCCTCGCAGGTCACGTGTCCGCGATAGATGTTGAGCCCGGCAAGGAGTCCCGCATCATCGAGCAGCGCCTGGCGATAACCCTTGTTCGCCAGCGCCAGCGTATAGGGCAGCGTGGCGTTATTGAGCGCGTAGGTCGAAGTGCGCGCCACCGCGCCGGGCATGTTGGCCACGCAGTAGTGCACCACCCCTTCTTCCACGTATGTCGGTTCCGAGTGCGTGGTGGCGCGGCTGGTCTCGCAGCATCCGCCCTGGTCGATCGCCACATCGACGATCACCGAGCGATCGCGCATCCCGCGCACCATCTGCCGGGTCACAAGGCGGGGCGCGGCTGCGCCCGGCACCAGCACCGCACCGATCACCAGGTCCGCGTCCGCCACGTAGGTCTCGATGGTATCGACGGTCGCGTAGACGGTGTTCAGGCGCCCGCCGAACTGGAAATCGAGCTCCTTCAACCGTGGCAGCGAACGGTCGACGACAGTCACCTGCGCTTCCATGCCCATCGCGACACGGATCGCGTTGGTGCCGACCACGCCCCCGCCGAGCACCACCACGTTGGCCGCCTTCACGCCCGGCACGCCGCCGAGCAGAATGCCGGCGCCGCCGGCCTCGCGCTCCAGGCAATGCGCGCCCGCCTGCACCGCCATGCGCCCGGCGACTTCGCTCATCGGCGAAAGCAGCGGCAGCGTGTTGTTCGGCCCGGTCACCGTCTCGTAGGCGATGCCGACCACGTCGGCAGCGAGAAGCCCCTTGGTCTGCTCGGGGTCCGGCGCCAGGTGCAGATAGGTGAACAGCACCTGGCCCGGGTGCATCAGCGGGAACTCAGCCGCCTGCGGCTCCTTGACCTTGACGATCATGTCGGCGCGCTGCCAGACCTCAGCGGCCGTCGCGGCAATCTCCGCACCGGCGCGCTGGTAGTCGGCATCCGCCACACCGATGCCCTGCCCGGCATTCTCCTGCATCAGCACCCTGTGGCCGTGATGCGCGAGCTCGCGCACACTGGTGGGGGTGAGCCCCACGCGGTGCTCATCGGGTTTGATCTCCTTGGGCACTCCGATCAGCATAGCTGCATCTCTCCTGTTCCCTAGGCCACCGCCTGCAGCGCCTGGCCGAGACTGGCCACGATCCGTCCGATCTGCTCTTCCGTCACGATCAGCGGCGGCGTGAGCGCGATGGTCTCGCCGGTCACGCGCACCAGCACCCCGGCATCGAAGCAGTGGCGAAACACATCCATGGCCCGCGCGCCGGGCTGACCGGCACGCGGCGCCAGCTCCACGGCCCCCATCAGGCCGTAGTTGCGGATATCCACGACGTGTGGGGCGCCGCGCAGCCCGTGCAGGGCGGCCGCGAAAGCCGGCGCGCGCTGCCGCGCACGGCCGAACAGGTCTTCGTCGCGATAGACGTCGAGCGCAGCGAGGCCTGCCGCCGTCGCCAGCGGATGGCCGGAATAGGTGTAGCCGTGAAAGAACTCGATGACGTCCTCCGGACCGGTCATGAACGCATCGTAAACCGCACGGCTGACCAGCACGGCGCCCATCGGCACGACACCGCTGGTGAGGCCCTTGGCGGTGGTGATCAGGTCGGGCCGCACGTTGAACGTCTGCGCAGCGAAAGCCTGGCCGGTGCGCCCGAACGCGGTGATGACTTCGTCGAGTATCAGCAGGATGCCGTGCCGGTCGCAGATCGCGCGCAGTTGCTCCAGATATCCCGCTGGCGGCACCAGCACGCCGGCCGAGCCTGCAATGGGCTCGACGATCACGGCGGCGATGGTCGAGGCATCGTGCAGCGCGACGATCCGCTCCAGCTCGTCGGCAAGATGCGCGCCCCAGGCCGGTTGCCCGCGGCTGAAGGCGTTGTGCGCAAGATCATGCGTGTGCGGCAGATGATCAACACCCGGCAGCATCACCGCGGAGAACACCTTGCGATTGCTGGTGATGCCGCCCACTGATATGCCGCCGAAACCCACGCCGTGATAGCCGCGCTCGCGCCCGATGAGCCGGGTGCGATGCCCCTCGCCGCGTGCCCGGTGGCAGGCGATGGCGATCTTCAGCGCGGTGTCCACCGCTTCGGAACCTGAATTGACGAAGAACACATGATCGAGTCCTGGCGGGGCAAGGCTCGTGAGCCGCCCGGCCAGTTCGAAGGCCGCCGCGTGGCCCAGATTGAATGCGGTGGCGTAATCGAGCCGCGCCACCTGCTCCTGCACGGCCGCAACGATGCGCGGGTGGCAGTGTCCGGCATTGCAGCACCACAGCCCCGCGATGCCATCGAGGATCTCGCGGCCGTCGTGCGTCGTGTAGTACATGCCCTTTGCCGCCGCCATCAGCCGCGGCTCGCGCTTGAACTGGCGATTGGCGGTAAATGGCATCCATAGCGGCTCGAGGTCGGGCAGCGCAGCAGGGTTTCGGGACGTCATGGCGGGGCCCACGGAGCGGGTGGTGACAAGCCGTTACGCTAACGGTTTTCGGTCAATCGAACAATGTCGCACGGCTTGCGCGCGGCACCCTGCCGCATCGCGCCCTGCTAGAATCCGTGGCATGAAGCGCATTCCGGCAGTGAAGACGGTCATGACCCCATTCCCGTATTCGGTCGACGCGGGAGCGCCAGTGGCGGAAGCGCAGGATTTCATGCGCCAGCATCGCATCCGGCACCTGCCAGTGATGGACGCGGGCAATCTTGTTGGGGTGGTTTCCGATCGCGACATCAAGCTGGTGCTCGGGCCGGATTTCGCCTACCCGAATGCCCGTGAACTGACCGTGCGAGACGTGATGGTGCAAGACCCTTACGTGATCGATCTCGGGACACGGCTCGACGAGGTGCTGGAACACATGGGAGTTCACCAGCTCGGCTCAGCGCTGGTCACGCGCGAGGGTCGGCTGGTCGGTGTCTTTACCGTAACCGACGCCTGCCGCGCTTTCGCCCAGTACCTGCGCGAACAGTTTCGCCGCGCCGGCGGCGGCGATGCAGCCTGAAATCGACCGACTGACGATACAACGGAGACCTGCGTGGCTCACGATGACAGGAAAGACCGCGAGTTCAAGCCGCTCAATATTGCCGTGCTGACCGTTTCGGATACTCGCACCGAGGCCAACGACAAGTCGGGGCAACTGCTGGTTTCGCGCCTGACTGCGGCCGGCCACCGGCTCGCCGCGAAACGCATCGAGAAAGACGACATCTACGGCGTCCGCGCCATCGTTGCGACCTGGATTGCCGATCCGGCGGTCGACGTTGTGATTACCACCGGCGGCACAGGACTCACTGGCAGGGACGGCACGCCGGAGGCCGTGGCGCCTCTGCTCGATAAGCAGGTCGAGGGTTTCGGCGAACTGTTCCGCAGCCTGTCGTTCCAGGAGATTGGCACATCGACCTTGCAGTCGCGCGCACTTGGCGGTGTGGCCAACGGCACCTACGTGTTCTGCCTGCCCGGCTCGACCGGCGCCTGCGCGACGGGGTGGGACAAGGTTCTCGCCACACAGCTCGATTACCGCACCATGCCCTGCAACTTTGTCGAGCTGATCCCGCGCCTCACCGAGAAATGAACCTCACACGCCCATGATGCCATCCGGCCATAACGCCACCACCGGCCTCGATGTGCACATGATCCCGTGCCTCGAGGACAACTACGGGTACCTGGTGCGCGACCGCGCCACCGGCGTCGTCGCCAGCATCGATACGCCGGAGGTGGCGCCGATCGAGCGGGCACTGATGCAGCGGGGCTGGAAGCTGGATTTTATCCTCAACACCCATCATCACGGCGATCACGCCGGTGGCAACCTCGAGCTCAAGGGCAAGACAGGCTGCCGGATCATCGGCCCGCGCGCGGACCGGGATCGCATTCCGGGCATCGACGTGGCGCTCGGCGACGGCGATATCTTCGAGCTGGGCTCGCGCAAGGCCCGCGTGCTCGACACACCGGGCCACACGCGCGGGCATATCGTCTGGCATTTTGTCGAGGACAAAGCGGCCTTCGTCGGCGACACGCTGTTCGCGATGGGCTGCGGGCGGCTGTTCGAAGGTACGCCGGCGCAGATGTGGTCGTCGCTGCAGAAGCTGCTGGTGCTCGATGACGACACGCGCGTGTACTGCGCGCACGAGTACACGCTGAAAAACGCGCAGTTCGCGCTGACCGTTGAGCCGGGAAATGCCGATCTCGTCGAGCGCGCCGCAGAGGTTGCCCGGCTGCGTGCGCAGGGCTTGCCGACAATTCCCAGCACCATCGGCCGCGAGAAACGCACCAACCCGTTCCTGCGGCCGGACAGCCCGGGGCTGCAGGCCACGCTCGGGTTGAGCGGCGCCGCGCTGGTGGATGTGTTCGCCGAAACCCGCCGGCGGCGCAACGAGTTCTGAAGATGCTCGAAGACGCCACGGTCACCTGCCCGCACTGCTGGGAGGAGATCGTGCTCGAGATCGACACCTCGGCCGACGATCAGGACTATATCGAGGACTGCCCGGTGTGCTGCCAGCCGGTGCGCGTTATCTGCCGCTGCGAGGACGGGCAGCTCGCGCAGATCGCCGTCGAACCTTCTCAATAGCAGCGTTGCAGCGTATCGACCCTGGCGATGGCGGCCTCCCGGCGATGCGCCGCAGCCGGGGCCGCATCACCTGCGGCCACTTTGTAAGGCTAAAGGCATGAGAATGACCGCGGAGCTGGCATAGGCGAGCGCCCAGAGAACGGCCGCGATCCAGAGTGCGGCATCGCGGTACGCCGGCCACAGCGCGCCACCCGCCACTCGCACGATCACGGCCAGCGCCAGCACCATCTGCATGAGATTTATCGCGGTACCGGGCACGCCGCCGCGACCGGTGCGGTAGCGCGATACGCGGATCATCATCAGCAGCGTCACGGTGCCAATGCCGCCCACCGCAAGTGCGTGCAATGCGCCAGCATCGGGGAGTAACAGCAATGACCAGCGCTCGAGCCCGATCAGCACGAACCCGGTGGCAAGCCAGGCGAATCCAAGATGCAGCGGCCAGACCTCCGGGTCGTGGCCGACGTGGCGCCAGTGCCACCCGGCCAGGCGCGCGAGCAGCAGCCCAGCCACCGTGAGCGCCAGCGCGCCTGCCGCCAGCGGCAATCCGCCGGCCTCCGCGCCGATCAGCAGCAGCACACCCACCGCACACGCCGCCTCGAGCAGCGGCCGCGTGGGGATGCGCACGATCCAGCCCCTGGCGCGCAGTGCGCCCACCGTCGCAGTCGGCACCAGCCGGCCGCCCATCGTCACGATCAGCAGGCTGACCACGTAGGCCGAAAGCACGGCGGGGCCCTGGCCCGGCCATGCCAGCAGGCCGAGCTGACTCGCATAGGTCACGACGCCCGCCACGCCGAGCGCCGCCATCGCCACCGGAAATTCCACGTTCTGCAGGCGGCGGATCGAGGCGAAGCGCCGCACGCCGTAGACCGCGAGCGCCGCGGGAAACAGCGCCGTCAGCGCCAGCTCCGTCGTCACCGGCAAGGTGCCGGGCGGTAACATCCAGAGCCCGCGTGGGGCGAGCCACAGCAGCCACAAGGCCAGCAGGATGCGCAGCGGCATCGCTTCGAGCAGGTAGCCCGCGATGACCGCGAAGCTATAGCCGAAGAGCATCTCCCGGCCGTGCCACACCGCCGAGCCGATGCCAGGGGCGCTCACGAGCGCGCCACGGGCGGCGAGCCACAGCAGCACGTTCAGCGGCGCAAGCGCAAGCGCCGAGGGGAAAAATATTCGCCACGGTTCTACAGGGTGCCGGGTCGTCGTTTCGTAGTTATTGGCCGCTGGCCGTGCCATCGCCTGATAAAACCACATGCAAGAACTGCGAAACGACGACCCGGCACCACGCGCGGCACCACGCGCGCCGGTAGTCCCCCATAAAGCCGCCGGCGTTGACGCCCGGCAATGGTGGAATACGCCTATGCCGCGCCCTATAATGCCGCGCCTCATGCGGGAGCGGCGTCAGCTGCGATTGGAAAATCAAGCGCCCGTAGCTCAGTTGGATAGAGCGCATGGCTACGAACCATGAGGTCGGGAGTTCGAATCTCTCCGGGCGCGCCATCCAACAAAAAGGGCCTTTTGCCCCATTTTGTTGGAGTGACCTGCGGTTCTTTACCAAAGCAGTGAGTTCCACAAGTCGGCGGAGCCGTCCAACGGCGCCCGTCGGGCGAGCGGCAGTACCCCGCCTCGCCCTTCAGCGAATCGTTGCTTTTCCGCACGCTGGGGTCGTTCGCCCGTCGTTGCCCGTGATCCCGTTGACCGAGCGTATTGCCGCTGCCGTCGATCGGACCACTGCCCGTCAGGACGAGATTGTCCGCGTTGTCGCGAAGCATGAGCCGGAGACGCCGAGAGCAACCTTGCAGCAGCGCATAGGCGCCGCCACTCGGCCGGTGGGCAGAACGCGGCACAGCGTCTAAGCTGGCGCCGGGCCGTTCGCCGGCGCGGAACCAAGCACTCAGCACATGGCCAACGAAATCACTTGCGGCACTCGACTGCGCGGCGTCAACCTCGGCGGCTGGCTGCTGATCGAGAAATGGATGAAACCGAGCCTGTTCGCAGGCATGGGGGCAACCGATGAGACGAGCTGGTGCGTGGAGCTTGGAGCCGATGCACCGTCGCGGCTGCGCGAGCACTGGGCGAGTTTCATCACCCGCGAGGATTTTGCCTGGCTCGCCGGCGTCGGCATCAACGCAATACGCATTCCCCTCGGTCACTGGATTTTCGGCCCGCCTTATCCCTATCACGCGGCGTATCGGGGTCACCGGCATCCTTTCGTTGAAGGCGGCATCGAGGTGCTCGACCGGGCACTCGACTGGGCCGACGAGTTCGGCCTGCGCGTCGTGCTCGACCTGCACGCTGCGCCCGGCTGCCAGAACGGCTTCGACAACGGCGGCATCAAAGACGTGTGCGAGTGGCATACGCGCGAGGAATTCATTGCGCACTCGGTGGACATTCTCGGCCGGCTCGCCGCGCGTTATAACCGACGCCGTTGCCTGCACGGCATCCAGCTATTGAACGAGCCGCGCTGGGATGTACCGACTGATCTGCTGAAGGCGTACTACCTGCGCGCTTACGACGCGATCCGTGCCCACTGCCCGCCGCAGCGCGTCGCCGTGGTCTTTCACGACGGCTTTCGCTCGCATCGCGAGTACTGCGGATTCATGCAGCCACCCGGGTACGACAACGTCGTCATCGACATCCACCGCTATCAGTGCTTCGAACGCGCCGACCTCGACATGGACATCCAGGGGCACATGTACAAGGCCGCGGTACTGTGGCGCAAGGAGGCCGATGAGATCCAGCGCGATCTCGGCATGCGCGCCATTGTCGGGGAGTGGAGCCTCGGGCTGAACCTGGAGGCGGTTTCACTCTGGGCGCCAGGCCCCTTCCATCATGCGCTGGAGCACATGGACGAGTTTCAGCAGGACGCAGCACTGCGCGGTTATGCCGCCGCCCAACTGCTCGCCTTCGAGCGTTACCACGGCTGGTTCTTCTGGAGTTACCGGACCGAGACCACACCGCACTGGTGTTTCCGCGACTGCGTCGAGCGCGGCTGGCTGCCGTCGCATTTCGGTGCCGGGTCGTAGATTCGCAGTTATGCCGGCAGGTGCTTAGCTGCGGCGAGCCGGTTCAGGACGATCTTGCGATCGTGCAGAGGCTCGAGACCCGGGTGAAAACTGATGGTGACCACCGCTGTATCCGGCAGCTCGCGGCGGAGCATCTCCAGCATCAGCCGCTCGCCCTTCGGGTCGAAGGCGTCGGTCGCTTCTTCGAGGAACAACCAGCCCGGCCGCTGCATCAGCACGCGGGCAAAGCCCAGTCGCTGCTGTGCGCGCAGCGGCAGGATCTGCTCCCAGTTGTCGCGCTCTTCGAGCCGCGGCACCAGCCAGGCGATCCCCGCGCATTCCAGTGCATAGCGAATGGCATCATCGCTATACTTCTCCGGAGGAAACGGATAGCACAGCGCCTCGCGCAGCGTGCCCTCCGGCAGGAACGGGCGCTGCGGCATGAACAACATCGATCCGCCCTTCGGCAGCAGCACGCGGCCGCGGCCCCATGGCCAAAGCCCGCCAATCACCTTGAACAGGCTGCTGGTCACCGCCGGATCGCCGGAAATGAGCAGGCGTTCGCCACGGTGGATCTCGATGTTAAGGTGCTCGAACAAAATACACCCGTCAGGCTCGGCAATGCACAGGTCCTCTATCACCAGTCGCGGCCGCGTTGCCACGCCGATCTCGATGCGCCGGTCGCGCAACGCCGCCCTCTCGGCATCCAGCCGTAGCATGTCTTCGTACAGCGACAGGGCGCGATCGGCGGAAGCGCGGCAACGTGCGATTTCGCCGAGATTGTCCACCGGCCACGACAATGATGAAGTGACGCGCTGAAACGCCTGGGCCGCCTGCATCAGCAAGCCAAGCGACATAACCCCGGCGATATACTGGGGTGCCGCGATCAGAATCGGAAACACCGGCAGCAACGCGCCATACCCAGTCGAGAACGATACGATACCGATGTAGGCGAGCGTCTGACGGTCCCAGTCGTGCACGATCTGCCTGAAGCGGGCTGCTGCTCCAGCGCGCTCCCGAGGTTCGCCATGCATCAACGCAATCCCCTCGGAGTGCTCGCGCGCGCGCGCCAGTCCGAACCGGAAGTCCTGCTCAGCCGTCTGCAGCGCATTGGTGGTGCGCACCAGCGGGCGGCCGAACATCCAGCCGAGCAGCGCGCCGAGTCCGGCGTAGATGAACGCCAGCGGCACCATGTAGCCGGGCACTATGACCGACGTGCCCGGCAGCCGGACCGACCCCGCTACCGACCAGAGAATGTCGATGAACAGCCCCAGCACCATCACCGAATAGACCAGAGAGTGCGCCAGCGCAACCGCACTCTCCGTGGCGATGCGTATGTCTTCGGCGATCCGCCCGTCGGGGTTGTCGTGCTCGCCGGCGCTGAACAGCAGCCGGTAGTGGCGCCCCTGCTCCATCCACCGCCCGATCATCTGCCGCGTCAGCCAGGCCCGCCAGTCGAGCTGCAGCCAGCGCTTGACCGCCAGATGCGCCGCGGTCACCGCGATCGACACTGCGAGAATCAGCGCAAAGACGCCCACCTGCAACAGCACGCCGCGCACCGATCGCGCTTCGAGTTCGTCAAACAGGGCGCGATTCCAGTAATTGCCCCACACCGTCAGCCCCACCTGGGCGATGGTCAGGAGCAGGAGCAGGAGCGTGGCGCCGCGGACTTTCCGCTTGTGCTCGGAATTCCAGTAGGGGCCGGTCAGGCGCCAAACCTGCCGCAGGAAATTCGACCAGGGGAGCGGGGCCGTGTCGATTTGCCTACCCAGCTTTTGCACATGTCGACGGCATATCGATAATCATAGAGCGGTCCGTTGCCGGGCGCGCGCTGCGCGAGGTGGGACCTGCGTCACACACAGAATGTGACCGGCTGCATGCCAGCCCCGGCACGAATGTGATACGCGTGCCAGAAAAGTCAGCGCCTCTGCCATTGAGTCAACTTCGCCCCGCTGCAAGCGCCCGCGCTCTTAGGATGCGCCCTGTCCAGAGCGATCTGACGAAAAGGCACACCCGTCGCGAGACGGGGCCGCAAAGCCGACGGGTCTCCACGCCAGACGGCCGGGCTACCGAACCAGGCGAAAACGCTGGCGGGGCTGGCATCAGCCCCGGCTCGGTAACCGAACCCGCGAGGAACCCTCAATGACATCAATATTCCAGTCGGCGCTGGGCGAAAAGGTGCAGCGTACCTCGCTGGCCGCAGCCGCCCTCCTGATGCTGATCGGCGCGAACACCGCGCAGGCGAAAGACGCGGTGCGGGCCAGCATCACCGAGGCTGATGGCGGCATCGTCACGCAAAACGGCGCCTTTCTGACGCCCGGCACCTACGCGATCGGCACCATTAAGGTGGACTATTTCGTGTCCGGCTACCAGTTTCCGTCCGGCCCACTGAAGACGATCACGATGTGTCTCGACACGCTGACCAACGGGTCGCGGCCGGTCACCAGCTATCCGGCCACGGTCCATCTCGACCAGGTCGGCTCGACCAACGTGGTGCTGCAAATGAGCCCCGAAGCGGTGACATTTGCCTCCGCAGACGATGACGGAAAGTGCGTCGATATCGCCGTATCCGTGCCGGACTCCGTGGCGAGCGACCCCGCGTTCCAGGCTGACAGTACCGAACTGGCGGCAAACCTGCAGATTTCTGCCCCGGGCGGTACGCACCTCGACACGGTCACGACCGTGAAGGTGCACCTGACGCTGGTCCACCCCACGGCGTGCATCCGCGCGCTGCATTTCGTGCTGAACCAGGACTTCACCAGCAACCTCGGCGCGAACGGCGTGCGGCTCAGCATCAATCGAGCCAACCGCAACCTCAACATGAGCCCGGTCGATGCGCAGCACCTGCTCGCGCTGGTCAATACCTGCGGCCAGTCGCTCAACGTGGACGTGGCGACGGCCATCAACGACAACTTTGAGCTTTTCCAGGCGAATGCGGTGCGCACGACCAACCTGAACCAGGAACTGGCCGACGAGACCGAACTGCTCGGCAGCGGACTCGATTGGGATGCTATGGGCAACATCACCCCGCCAGCCATGTGCCTCCAGAACGTGGCGGTTCCGGCAAACCAGACGCTGGTGCTCGCCCAGCGGGTGCGGATCCGCTCCGCGGGCAATTTCCCGGGCATTTACGCTGCAAGCATCGGGCGCGCCACCACCGGGTGGTCGTATGAGGGCTTCAGCTACCAGACCCATATTGCGGGCACGGCCTGCGCCGGCGGCCTCTCTGGTGACGTACTGCCGAATTCGGGCGATGTGGCGCTGCCGGTCAACCAGGTTTCCGTCAGCGGGCAAGGGGCCCCGGTGGTCGAATACGCCCCATGAAATCCTGAGTCCGCGATCCTTATCGCCTGCGCGGTGACGGGGGCCCTCGATGAGGGCCCCCGCTTTTCTTATTTTCTGGTGTGCGTCAGCATGGGCGCCGGGTTCAACCTGGCGTGGGCTGCGCCGCGGAACCGAAATACTCGCGCCAACGTGTATACGATTATGAGCTGGTTCCCACGCCCTTCGACCCGACCTGACAAGGGCCGCTTCGAGGCCATCACGCGGCCGCACCTCGACCGGCTCTACCGGCTCGCCTATCGCTTCACGGGTTCGCGCCACGATGCGGAGGACCTCGTTCAAAGCCTGCTGACGAAGCTCGTAACCCAGGAAGAGCGGCTCGCCGCGGTGGACCTGCCGGGTCCCTGGCTGGCACGCGCGCTCTATCACCTGTATGTGGATCACGCTCGCCGGCGCAGCCGCACCGAGGCGGCGCTTGGCCAGCCGGTTACCGACACGGATTTCATGGACAGCCTCGCCGACGAGGTCGCAGAGTCTCCCGAGCAGGCAGCCGAGCGCCAGCTCCTCCGGCGTCGCCTGCGCGCGGCGCTGGCGCATCTGCCAATCGAGCAACGCGCCCTGCTCGCCTGGCACGACATGGAAGGTTACACGCTCGACGAGCTGGCCACTTCACTCGATGTGCCGCTCGGAACGCTCAAGTCGCGCCTGCACCGCGGGCGGGCGGCGCTGCGCCGTCAGCTCATGGAACCTTCGATCGGGGCTGAGCGTGTCTATGCAGTGAGGACCACCGCATGAACTGCGCCGATTTTCAGTTGCTGCTGGAAGATCACCTCGACGGCATCCTCGATGCCGAGATCGAGGCGGAACTGCTTGCGCACGCCGGCGCTTGCCGAAGCTGCGCCGCACGGCGTGAATTCGACCTGCGGTTACTGGCCGCCCTGCGATCGCTTCCGGTACCGCCCCCCTCTGCGGGATTTGCCGAGCGCGTGCTCGGCAAATCCCGCCAGACGTGGCCGGCTGCCGCGGCAACCGGCAGCGACAAGCACAGCTTCGTGCGGCAGGTCGCGGCCGGCGCGCTGGCGGCAAGCGTGGCGGTCGCACTCGGCATCTGGGCGATTCGCGAACCGGCACCCGAACAGGCGGCGGAGCCACCGGTGGCCGTGGTGCAGCCGGCATCGGCGGGTGGCGCGCAGCCGGTACGGCTGGTGTTTCGCAGCGCGAGCGCCCTGTCCAACGTGACCATCGAGCTGGGCCTCCCGGAGGGCGTGGAACTCGCTGGCTATCCGGGCCAGCGACAGCTGGTCTGGCAGTCGGACCTGCGGGCAGGTGCAAACCTGCTCGAACTGCCGGTGGTCCTGCACGGGCCCGGCGGTGTCGTCACCGCGACACTGAACCTCGGCGCGGAGCGCCGCCAGTTCTCGGTGCGGGTGGTGTCGGCAGACAGCGAGCGCAGTGGCGCAGTCCCGACACGCGTTCCGCAGCGCGGTGCATTGCCGCCGCCTGCGACTGGCCTGGCCGTTTCCTGAGAGGACGTCGTCATGCGCATACTGAAACCTTTGCTTCTCGCGGCAGGTGCCGTGCTCGGCCTGTCTTCCGCACAGGCGGGCGGCGTGCTGCAAGGGCTGGAAATGGACGTCATGGACCCAGGCGAAACCTCGGCCCAGGCCATTTCGCGCATCGCGCTGCCGAAGACGGGCAACCTGGCGGATGAAAACCCGGATTACGCCGGCGTGCTTTCCGAGCAGGCGCTGGTCGGCGGCGGCGCGGGGCGCGATGCGACGCCCGGCGAGTTCGGCAACGAGGACATGCCGGATGGCCCGGTACCGACCGACGGACCGTCGGCCGGCATCGATGTCGGCGAGTCGGTCCCTGGCGGAATCGGCGGCGGCGGCGATGACGGCATTGTCATCGACGATGGCGGAATCATCGGCGAGGAACCCCCTGGCGGTGGCATCGAGCCGGCACCGGGCGACACGATTGTCATCGACGACATCATCGAAGGACCGGTAGAAGACGCTCGCGACAACACGCCGATCGGCGGCACCGGGATTTCGATCATGCCCCTTGAAGTCCCGGAGAGCCCGGACATCAAGGTCGAGAACTAGAACAATCGCCGGCAACGCGAGGCATGGCCGCTCCGGGCCTTGGGATGAGGCGTAAGATCAGCGCCGCAACCAATCGCACGAGATGACGGCCTGACACCGGAAAGGCGGGTGAAACCGGCGGGACGAAAACCGCTGGCCGTGCTGTGGTGCGCGCTGCTCGCGTGCGCCGGGGCAGTGGCTTGCGCCGAGGATCTCGCGCCACTCGCCGCCGGCATTCGCGCCTACCGCGCGGGCGATTACGCCAGCGCCCTGGCCCTCTTCAAGGCCGCGCGCGCCCAGGGCGATGCGAGCGACACGCTGCTGTTCAACCTCGGCCTGACCCATTACCGACTCGGCAACCACGCCGCCGCGCGCCGCACCTTCCTCGAAGTTCGCGAACGCCCGCACATGGCCGCCATCGCCGAGTATCACCTCGGCCTGGTGGCTGCGGCGGTGGGCCAGATGGATCGCGCCACGACGCACCTGCGCGCCGCGGCTGCCGGAGACTCCGCCGAACTGCGCCGCCTGGCACTGACCGCGCTCGACCTGCTTACCGATCAGCCGCAGTCCCGACAACCGGCTGCTGTAGCCTATTTCGGCGCGGGCTACGACAACAACCGCAACCAGGTGTCGGAACTGCTGCGCATCACCGGACCCGAATCGGA
The DNA here is from genome assembly GCA_964403135.1 of uncultured Chromatiaceae bacterium. Taxonomy (GTDB): domain Bacteria; phylum Pseudomonadota; class Gammaproteobacteria; order Steroidobacterales; genus QUBU01. The sequence continues at coordinate 16,926 of CAYOFE010000051.1, forward strand.
ATCGGCTTACGCCGAAATGTCCGGCGTCGTGCAGTACCCGCTGCAGCGGCTGACTGATACGGACCTGCGTGCCGGCATTTTTCGCCGCGACTATGCACAGGATGATGATCTCGACCAGACCGCGATGCAACTCAGCCTGCGTCGCGCCTGGCGCCCGGGCTTGTGGCGCATCACGGTGGCGGGCGAATCCGACTTTGCGTTACTGAGCGGCAACAGCCTCATCAACGCCTACGGCCTGAGCCTGGAGGGGGTGCGCCGCGCCGGGGCCTCGACGTTACACTTGCGGCTGCGACCGGGCACGGGCCAGGCCGCCTCCGATTTCAGTTATCTCGACGGGCAGCGCCATCGCGCCGACGCATGGTATGAGTTGCCGATCGGCGAATTCCTGCTCCGGCTCGGCTACGACACCGAGTTCAATGACCGGCGCGACCTGACATACGGCCAGCAGTTTCTCAGCCAGTCACCCGTCCGTCACGGACCGTTTCTGCGCCTGAGCCGCATGTTGACGCCGAATTTCGCGCTGGAATTGCATGCCGCCTACCGCCACAGCCGCTACCGCGACGTGAACCGCTACGTGCAGAACCAGGTCCTGGTGAGCGAACGGCGCGTTGAGGACCAGCTGTCGTTCGGCCTGATCGCAAGATGGGTCATCGCCCCGGCCTGGATTGTGCGCCTGGACTACCGCTACGCGGACAATCGCTCGACCATCGAAACCTACGACTACACGCGCGACATGGCGCTCGCTGCCATCGAGTGGCGTTACTGATTCGTGCGTGGACCGCGGCTCGCGCCACTCCTGCGATGGCAGGCGCGACGGGTTCAGGACCTGCCCGTGGTCCACGCGGCATTCCTCGCGGAGCGCCTGGCTCATACCCGAATACACCTGGCCGTCGAACTGGCCCTCGACGGCGAGCGGCTTGATGGCGCGCCCGATGTCGTGCGCGGCCGTGACCGCTCTTTACCCCGTCCTGGGCGCAGTCCAGGCGCGCCTCCCGGCGAAAGGCAACGGCACGCGGCGCCGGGTTCGCTGACCACCCTGCCGCACCGAAAGCACCCAACGTGGTTACACTACGCGCACCATGACCGACCCACCCCAGTCGCAGCACCGCAGCCGCATCGGCCTTGTCACCGCGCTGTGCCTGCCGCTGACCGCCTGGGGCGCCGAGCCGGTTACCGGCGCTGCGGATCAATCCCGGTACCAGGGCCACGGTGGACACCAGATGACCGCCGCGCAGCTTGCGACGCTCAGGGCAAAGATTCCGTTGTACGCGCAGTACAGCGACGAGCAGATCAATCGGAGCATGGCACGGATGGTGGACAGCGAGGTCTACCTGAGCCCGCCCGACCTGCGCGGGAATGTGGGGATTCTCGCGCTCGGCCACGGTTACGGCGAATCCGGCAACG
>CAYOFE010000052.1:0-18033 GCA_964403135.1 uncultured Chromatiaceae bacterium
CCGGCCAGGTGTTCCACGGCGCCTTCGCCACCGCGCTGCTCGGTGAGCTCCCGTTCGCGCAGTGCATGGAGTTCGCCGCCGCCGCGGCCGCTCTCTCCTGCCGGTGCCTCGGCGTCTGGGCTGGGATTCCCGAGCGCGCCGAGGTCATCGAGCTGGTCCGCTCGGGCCGCTGAGCATCGGGCGGCGATCGCCGTGTCCTTCTGCCCCGGCGGCGCGGGATCGTGATAGAGCAACTTCAGTTTCAGGAAGCGCTGCGTGTCACCCTCGTAGGCATTCGGCATCCACTCCATGCGGGCGGTATCGACGATGGTGAGCTCGCCCTGTTCCTCGGAGGCGGTATTACCGCCGCGCGCGACGAAACGGCCGCGGTTCTTCGCCGACACCGTAAAGCCCCAGTCGCCAAATTCACGGAAAATCAGCACGTCGGTGCCAGCGGCCACCTGCATGGCGGGCACGCGCAACCCGGCCGGCGCACGGAAATACGCGCCTTTGCCGAGCAGGCGATCACCCAGCTTCACCTGGCCCGACATCACGTACCACTCGACGTCGGCGTGGTGGTAACCGGCGGGCCGGCTCCAGGTGGTCTCGAACACCACGCGGGTGGAGGCGCTGCCGTTCTCTTCGTCGTAGGACAGGTTGCGCTGGCGGGCGCGGCCTTCGCCACGGATGAGTTCGGCCGGATGCCAGACGAGGTCCGCTTCCTGGATCAGTTCAACGTGAGGACGCATGATCGTTCTCCTCTAACCTGAAACGGCGGCGTTACCTGGCGCGACGCGCCTTTGCGCCTCGGCCCTTGCCGCGCTTCGACGGGCGGGTTTCTTCCAGCAGCGGGAGGTCATCGCACAGCGCGCGCGTCTGCCGGCACGCTTCGATGAATTCCTCGACATCCGGGCCACTGACCGGAACCTGGCCTTTCGCGGGAGCGGACCGCTTCAGTTTGCGCCAGTACTTGTTGACGCGCTTCAGCGTCTGCTCGAGCGCGTTAGCCACGTAGCGCGAATGAAAATCCCAGTCACCACGGATCTGGCCGAGATCAACCGCTTTGTCCGACATGGAGGGTCTCCGGGGATGTAGTAAATATTTGTTTCTGCTAGTATTTATACAAGTCTTTCTGGTGTCCGGCAAGTGCCTGCCGGGCGCGCCGTCACCGGAGAGTTTCCCATGGAACCGCGGCAGCTGGAACGCTTCCTCGCCGTGGTCGAGCCCGGCAGCCTCGCCGCGGCGGCGCGCCAGCGCGGGCTCACGCAGCAGGCGCTCAGCGCCAGCCTCACCGGTCTCGAGGGGTCGCTCAGCGTGCGGCTGTTCGACCGCACCCCGGGCGGTATCACCCGCCCCACCGCCTGCGGCCTTGCCCTGGTGCGGCATGCCCGCGCGCAACTTGCCGCCGCTGAACGGGCGCGCCAGGAATTGCGCAGTATCGACGAGGGCCATGCCGGCACCGTTACCATCGGCGTCGGCGAGGCTTTTGCCGCTGACATCATCGTCACCGCGACAGCCAGGGAAAGCGACGCTTTTCGCGCGGTTTCGCCGCCAGCCGCTCGGCCTCGGCCAGCGCGGCGGCGCAAGGATCTTCGGCCCTGAACAGCCGGTCCCAGACGCTGCGCGCCACGATCGACAATCCGCCGGTCGCCACCGCCGTCGCGCCCGTGAACAGCGTTCCCTTCGGATCGACGGCGAGGCGCGGTGCATTGATCGGCCCGGCGAGCTTCACGTAGGGGTTGATGATTTCCCCGGCGCTGACGCCAAGGCGGCTGCGTGGCGTCGTCTTCAGGTAAAACTCCAGCGTTTCGTTGCGCAGGTCCAGCATACCGCGCGTGATTACGTTGACGTTTTCGGTCTGCACCGCCAGCGCGGGCGCCGTGGTGGCCACGCCGCCGGCGATGCCGGCCACCAGGGCGAGGCAACGCAGCTTGATCGTGCGGGCATCGGCGCCGCGGGTCACTGTCGAGATCAGCTCACGCCACAGGTTGCCCAGTAGCAGTTCCAGACCCGTGACCGGGGCGTCGCCTGCGCCGCCCACGAGCCGCACGCGGCCATCCAGCGTCGCGGCCAGCTCGCGCCAGGTGCGGCCGCTTGCGGCGAGCTGAACATCGAGATCGGCCTTCGGCCGTGTTGCCGCTTGCGCCGCGGTATCCGACCAGAGGCTGAGCACCGTCTGGCGTCCGCTTGCACTGAGCTCGGCGCGCGCGCCGTCCGGGCCCGGTACCACCTCGCCGCGGACGACGAACTTTCCGCCCGAGGGGCCCTGCAGCTCGAGGGGCTCGACGGTGAGGCCGCCGTCGCGCAGCCGCGCCACGAGTCGCAGGTCCCGGAAAGCCGAATCCAGGATGCGGGCACGCGCCGCGGTGATATCGATCTTCCCGTCCACGCGTTCGAGCAGTTGCACAGGCACCGGTGTGTCCGGGATTACGCGGCGGGCGGATGGCGCCGCAGGCTTGGCCGGCTCGACTGCGCCGTCACGGGTCAATGCCGTGACATCGAGAAAATCGGAGCGGACTTCGAGGTCGAGCTCGGGTTTCTTCTTCTCCAGGGCCAGGCTCATCTGCCCGCTGAAATCGCTCTCGCCGAGCTTCCCGCTGAGCTGGGTCATCCGGAACGCCGTGGGCGTGCCCGAAAAATCCGCCATGAGCATCAGCGGCAGGGCCGGCCAGTCACGGCCGAACAACGCGCTAGTCCGCGCGAGATTGGGCAACTGGACGTCGAGGTGCAACGCCGTCGCGGAAAAATCCGGCGACCAGTCGAGGTCGCCCGCCAGGGCGATGCGGCCGGCGCCGGTATCGAGACGCATCTCGTCGAAACGCCAGCGCCCGCGATTCGCCTGGCCGCGAGCCCTGAGGTCAAACGATGTCGTCAGTCGCCTGACGCGGCCGGCCGCTGGCAGGAGCCGCGAGAGATCCGGCCCGCGCGCGGTGATGTCAAAGCGCCCGGCCGCGGCGCTCATCGGCAAATGGATGTCCGCATCCACACGACCCTCGGCGCCGGCGGCGGCGAGCCGCAGGTCGCGAAACTCCACGGTCTCGGGCGTCCATTTCAGGCCCCCAGCGGCTCGGAACGGCCCGGCCGGCAGCGTGTATCCCGGGGTCAGCCCGGCGAAGGCCTCGAGCGCCGGGCCTTCGATCTGCAGATCGAGATCGGTTCCGCCGCCCGATAGTGTATCGGCCACTCGCCCGGCGAGACGCACGCTCGCCCCGGCCAGGTTGCCGCGCAGGTCATCAAGGCGCGATGCGCCCCGCTCCCGCCGCAGCCGGCCCTGCAGGTCGTACGGCACGGCGGGCACGCGCTGCATCCCGAGCGCACGCGCAGGCTTCCGCACGTCAGGGCCCGCGATCCTGAATTTCACATCCGTGTCACGCCCCAGCGGTTGCCGACCGACCCGCCCGTTGAGCGTCAGACGGTCCGCATCCGCTTGCAGTGTGCTGTCACGGAACACGACCCCGGCGCGCGTCCACTCGAACTCGCCACGGGCGGAAAACGCGGCAGCGGGCAGATTCGCCACGTTGAATGCGACGCCGACGCGCTCGAGATCGGGCCCGGCGGCCTCGAAGCGCAGGCGGGAGCCGTAATAGTCGGGGTGCGCGCCGAGCGGACCTGCGACCGACAGCTCACCCAGCGTGGTGCGGCTTTTCAACTGTATTACCTCCGCGCCCTGGTCCGACTGTCGGATGCGCCCGGTGAGTTCGAACGGCCCCGTCGCCACGCCATCTATATCGAGAAGCCGCCGGAATCGGGCCACGTCCGAGCCGCTGATCCGCAACTCCAGGTCCGTTCCGGCGAGAGCGCTGAGGCGGCTCACCGATCCGCGCAGACGCAGGCTGCTGTCCGTCAGGTCGAGATCCACCTGGTTGATCGCCAGGTTCTCACGGGATCGCGCCACGTTCGCCCGCAACCGGAACGCTTCCGGCGGCAGACGGTCCATGCCGGCCAGGCCGCCGAGCAGGCTGAGGTCCGGACCGGAAACATCGATTTGCACGGTCATCTTCTGCATCGTGGCCGGATCGGACAGCGCGCCATTGGCCTTGATGTCGAATCCACCGAGGCGCCCGGACAGCGTGCCCTGCACGCCGCGGCCGTCAGCAGCCGGGGCGATCGTGCCGGTGAGCGCCAGTGGCCCGATGCCCAGGTTGCGCACACCGAGGCGCGTCGCCAGATAGTCCGCGTCGGCGCCCTCGAGCTTGACGTTGACCTCGGTATTGACCGGATTCGCGAGACTGTCCACGCGGGCCCGGCTCTCGATGCGCAGTTCGCCGAAGTGCCCGTCGAGCGTGACCTCGAAGTTCCGGCCTGCCATCAGCCGGTCGAACGGGCCCGCGCGGGCGGTAAGGTCGAGCTCGGTCTCATTCGCCCGTCCCGCACCGGAGAAATTCAGCACCCCGTCGCCGCCGCGCTGCTGCTCCAGAACGTCGAAGTGAACATCCAGGGGACGGGTCAGCCGCGGCCCGATGAACTGCACACGAGCATTCGGCATCCGCACCCGATCCACCACCACCGGCAGTGACCCCCGCCAGCCGGTCTCCTCGCTCTCGCGGGTTCCGGACTGCCAGTTGTCGTCGCCGTCGGTCGTACGCTCCAGCAGCAGGTCCAGGTCATCCACCTCGATGCGGTGGATGAGCACCGGCCGGTCAATCAGGGACCAGGCATCGAGTTCAATTACAATCCGCCGGGCCAGCAGCATTTCCGGCCGACTGCCCCACGCGGCGTTGCCCAGGCGCAGGCGCTCAGCAGAGAGCCGTATCGTACGCCCCGGCTCGAGAGACAGCGGACCATCTACCGTCAGCGTGCGGCCAAGGCGCGCGCTCGCCCAGGCGGTCAGCGGACCCTTGAGTGAGTTCGAATCCAGCGTGAACAGCACCCCGGCAGCCGCAATGACGGCCACGGCCAGAACAGCTAGGGTCCAGCGGACGACGCGCATGGCGCGCCATTGTAGGGGGGCAGTTACCGTTTACCGAGCCTGCGCGACGCGGCAGCGGCTCAACAGCTCCCGCTGGTCCTCATCCCGCATGGCGCCCGCCTACTTCGGGAACAGGAAGGTCACCACCACCCGGACACCGAAGCCTTCCGGACCCGCCGGCGGACTGTCGAGCCAGTAGCGCACCCCGGCGCCGAGCTGGATGCGTTGATCGCCCACCTTCATCAGCTGTGTGACCAGTACATTGACGGGCACCGACCACTCTTCACCTTCCCAGTCATATGTTGCCTCGGAGTTGAGGACGTAGCTGCGGCCCGTGGGTGTCGTGAAGTTAAGGAACGGCTGCAGGAAAGTGGCGCTGACGTCCGCGCGATCATCCTCGCCGGCAAATGACTCGATGTGGTTGGTGAGCGCGCCGTACGTCCACGGGCCCTGCTGTCTCAGGACCACGGCTGTCGGTCCCGCCCCCCATTGTTCCGCGCCGAGCAGGTCATCACTCGCCGTCGGCAGCAGGAATACCGGGCCGACGCCCCAGATCCAGCCACCGGCGGTCGGCGCCTTCGGCGAGAAGAAAAAGCTCTGCACCACGTCGCCCAGCCCACTCTGGCTGCCGGCGCCCGGGAAGATGTCGTCCTGGCTGATCAGCGGCAGGATGGTTCGGGAGATGACGTTCCAGTCCTCGTTGAGCGTGACCGGGACCACCGGCTGCACATTGAGGTAGTACCGGTCGCCGTCCTCCGCTGGGCCGATGTCCGTATCATAGTTGAATTGCAGCGGCACGCTGATCAGCGCCGCCACCGGGTTGGCCAGTTTCTTGGCGAGTTCCTCGGCGCTTTCCTCCGCCCCCGCCGCCAGCGGCATCGCGCAGAGACCGAGTGTGACAACTCGCCGAATCACGCCGCAGCGACTTCTTGCCCACCTCATCACATCAGACCTCCGTTCGCACTTCACTGACGAAATCCCGATCTGTCCGGAAACACCTGCCGCCACTCATCCCTCATGCTGGCGAAGACCCAGCCGCGTTTTGGTGCCTCATCGAGCCCGCGCGCAAGCCGGCCGATGTACTGCTGGCTGCCGGCCGGAGCGAACGGGAACATGTGCTCGGCGAACCACTGGTTGTAGCCGTAGCCCTCGTACTCGGCGCGCTCGAACGGATCGGTCCGCAGATTGCCGAGCGGCGGGGCGCGCAACACCTCGAACGGCTCGATCCACACGTGCAACCCGTGCCCGTTCTGTCGCAGGAAGGTGACTTTCCACCGGTCGTAGCGCAGCGCGGCCGCTCGGCCTTGCCCTTGAGCGCCAGCCCGAGGTCGTAACCGTCGAGGTGGACCTTGTATGTCCGGCCGCCGATCGCCAATGTCAGGTTAAAAAGACGCGACACGTTGTATCACCCAGAACGCAGCCATCCCACCGATGGCGTAGGCCATGGGGGCGCTCCCCTTTTCCGCGGCAACGGGCAGGTTAATTGCCGCGTGTCGCAAAAAGTCAGCATTTCCTCTTCGCTCCTGCGCATACCGGAACCCCCGGCGGACCAACGCCATGGCTGCCAGCGCCGCCGCAATAAACAACAACTGCCCGACCTCGACGCCGACGTTGAAGAACAGCAGCGCAGCAGGTATCGAATTGTCCGGCAGTCCCACCTCGCGGAGCGCGCCGGCGAAGCCGAATCCGTGCAACAGGCCGAACACGAATGCCACCAGCCAGGGCCAGCGCGCGGTGAGTCCCGGCTGTCCCCGGCGCCCATGGATGATCTCCGCCGCGACGAACATGATGCTCAGCGCGATGCAGGCTTCGATCGGTGGCCCCGGCACCTGCACGACGCCGAGCGTGGCACCAGCGAGCGTGATGCTGTGCGCAATCGTGAACGCCGTGATGGTTATGACCAACCGCCGGGTCCCCTCCACGAGCAGGAGCAGCGCGAAGACAAAGAGCAAATGATCCACGCCGAGCAGGATGTGCTCGATGCCGAGCTTCGTATAGGTGCCCGCCACCGCGAGCGGCGTCGGCGCCGCCTCGACCACGAACGACGGCCGGTCCGGTGTGAGCCGCAGGACCTGTGCGGTGCCGTCCGCGCGCTGGACCCGCACCAGCGCGTCCGTGAGCGTCGCCGACAATCCCTCCACGTAGATCTCGCTGCCGACGAGACCGCCCGGACGCCTGATGCGCGAGCGCTCAACGTGCGACCGGCCGGTAAACTCGCTGCGCGGCGCGCCCATCCGCTGAACGTCGTCCGGCAGCCGAAGATAAAGTCCGAAGCGCAGATCCCCGCCGGCCGCCGGCACCTTGAAGAGGACGTCGAAGGTATCCGGGCCCGTCTCGACGATCTCCAGATACGCCGGGCGCACCTCGTGCGCCATCGCCGGGATGACCAGCCAGCACAGCGCCAGCAGGACGAACCGGCTCATCCGCCAACCCTCGCGCCGGCCGTGGCATTGGCCTGCGCCCCGGAGGCGGGCGGCTCGATGGTGATCCGATAGCGCGCGCGCAGCGCCTGGTACTGCGCGTCCAGGAGTTCCTGCCGCCGGCGCTGGGCCCAGTCCCGCTTCACCGCGTCGCGCACCTCGGCCAGTGCGGGAACACGGCCAGGGGCCCGGGCGGCGACATATATAAGGTGTGCGCCATAACCAGATATAATCGGCCCGACCCATTGCTCGAGCGGCTGCGTCGCCAGGTTCGCAGCAAACTCCGCGCCGAACAGCTGCGCTATTTCACTTTCCGACACGTCCTTGTAAGCGGTGTCGAGCATCAGTCTGTCACCGAGAGATCCCAGCTCCATGCGATCACTGCGGGATCGCAGTGCATCGAGCAGGCCGGCCGCATCCTCGTGCAGATTCTCGCCGCGGCGCTGTGGATCCAGAAACACCTGGCGGAAGCTCAGGCGGGACTCGATGCGATAGCGGTCCGGGTTCGCCTGCAGGAACTCCGCCAGGTCCTGAGCCGAGGGCTCCGCCGCAGCGACGGTATCCTCGGAAATGAACTCGTACTTCTGGCGCAGGCGGCGGCGCACGATGGTGTCGTCACGCTCCAGCCCGAGGGCCAGCGCCTCGCGGTACAGGACTTCCTCGCGAATGAAGTCCTGCACGAGCCCCTCCAGTTCCTCCGCCGTGGGTGGCCGCCGCCAGGTGCGCGCGAAGGTCTCCGCCAGGCTCCGGACCCGGCCCTGAGTGACCACGATTTCGCCTGCAGGGCTTTGGTCACCACGACCGACCCGCTCGTACAGCCCGAACAGGGCGAAGCCGAGCACGACAAAGTAAACCAGGGGCTCCTTGAGGAGGCGCCGAAGCATAACTACTCGAACGCCGCCTTCACCTTGCCCCTGCGCACCGCGCGGTCGAGAGCGGCGTGATCTTTCTCGTTCTGGTCGGCATACGCCACGGAGAAGGCCGCCACGGCCTGGTCGAAGGTATCGCTCTTGCCCATGTAGCCGCTGAGCGTGGCCGAGCATCCGGACCGCGCGTGGGAGAGGGCCAGTGCCTTCCCGCACCAGGTAGCGTAGATATCCATCTCGCGGTGGCCGAACGTCTCCACCATCAGGCTGATCTTGATGTCCCTGAGCTGGCGGAAGAAGAAGTCGCGCTTGGGCCCCCGCGCCCAACCGAGGAATATGTCGCTGGCGGGTTGCATGAGCCGGTAGCCGTTGACCACGCGCTGCCCATGGTTGGCGAAGACGCTCGCGCCGGCGTATGGCTCCAGCACCGAGGCGCGTGCTTCCTTGATCTGGAGGAAGAGCGGGTCGTCTTCGCCGGCCATCAGCAGGAGTATCCAGCAGAGTGTCCCGACGCTGTCGATCCCCACCACTTTAACGGCGACGTCACGGAGTTCGTAGCGGTCCAGAAGAGACTGGGCCGCGTGGGTCAGGGTCGCACGGTAGGTGGCGAACGCGTCCCGCACGATCTGTTGAATCTCACCGGGCGTATGGCCCGGGGCGTGAAAGATCGTCGGCAACTGATCCTTGATCAGGGCCTTGCCACCCTTGTGCTCCGCGAGTTTCGGGAACAGCTCCTCCCCGCGGCTCTTCGCCCGCTCTTTCTCGATGCGCTTCAGGCCCCGCTTGCGCAGATCCGGCGGCAGGGTCGCGATCAGCTCATCGGCGCCCAGCGACCGGTACCACAACTCGAGCGTCCTCATCCGGCTGAACTCGGCCATCGACTCGCGGTAGGCGCGGACGCAGGTCATGGCCACGTCCCTGGCTACGCCATCGCTGAATTGATTGTCCCGGCAAGCCACCACGAAGCTCGCTGCGAGTCGCTTGACGTCCCACTCCCACGGGCCCGGCAGGGTCTCGTCCAGGTCGTTGATGGCGAAATTGATCCTGCGCTCCGGCGTGGCGAAACCGCCGAAGTTGGACAGATGGGCATCACCGCAGATCTGGACGCGAACCCCGGTGGTTGGCGTGGAGGCGAGGTCCTCGGCCATGGCGAGGGCTGACCCCCGGTAGAACGTGAAGGGGGACCGAACCATGCGGCCGTGGCGGAGGGGCAGCAGCTCGGGAACGCGTCCCTTCTGGGCCGCTAAAACCGTTCGGACCGGGTTGCGACGGCCTGTGGGAGCCTTCCAGGTGGCGTGCGCCTCGCGCGGGCAAACCTCGCGCAGGGCTTTGCCCGCCGCGTATCGAGCCTTGAAGGTTCTGTTTTTGTCTATGGCGTGTACCAGATCGGCGAGGTGTAGGCGCGCTCCTGCAAGGTCATCGGCACCTCTTTCGGCATCGTCACGCCGAAACGTTTCGCGTCGTAGGCGGTCCAGCGCGGTGTCGGGATCTCGATCACCCGCCCGTAATAGAAGGCGCGCTGCTTCGGATCGAAGTCGGGATCCTTCCATACGGCAATCAGTTCAGGTGCGCCGATGGTGTTGGTCCAGTTGGCGTTCGCTACGTCCACCGTGTCGCCCACCGGCGGAAGCCTGCCATCGGGGCCGGGCTCGCGCTCGCCGCTCCACGCGACGTCGTACACCTTCTCATGCAGCTTGCCGCCTGCATCGAGCCAGCCTTTGACGATCTGGTAGCGATCGAGATTGGCGCCGATCGGATCGCGCAGCGCGGCGACCAGAAAACTCGGCACCTTGCCCGCGGGGGCACTGCCAAGTTCACCCCCCATCGGCACGCCCTTGGCGTAACCGGCGACGGCGGGGCTGCGCGTCTGCGCATCGGCCGCCTCGAAGTCCCAGCCGCCGAAAAAGCGCACTATCATGCGAGGCCCGGTGGTCGCATAGGTTTCGCGCCGTTGCATGGCGTCCCAGATGGACTCGCGGGTGTTCTCGGTCGCCCAGACCGCCGCGTATCCTGCAGCCTGCATTTCCCAACCCATGATGCGCACACCGGACTGCGCGTTGTCCATGAATGGATGGGACCAGCGCTGCGGGCCCGGCTCGGAAGCAGCCATCTTGCCGAAGAAGTTGTCCTCCTCGACGGCGGTGAGCGCCGTATGGGAGTCGGTCGAGCCGATAAGGCCGAACTTGAACGGGTTGATCCCAAGCTGAGCTTCCAGCTTCAGCCCGTTCCTCAAGGCCGAACGCGTGTACTCGAACTCGAGCATTTCCGGCTGCTTGCGCGCAGTGGTGTCGAGGTTGCTGCGATCCCAGCGCTCGAAATTCGCGAACTCGTCGTTCGGTGACAGAAACGGATGGGTCTCGCCGTCGCCCTTGGTCTGGGTGGCCTCGTAGAGCCGCTCCCACTTCGCGCGGGTCAGGGCGTACTCGCGGTCGAGCTTCTTCCCGGTGGTCGGCTCGATGATCGGGAACATGAGCCCGTTGGAGAGGTTGCCGTTGTGCGGGATGGCAAGCACCCGCCCGCCGGTCTTCGCCTCGTAGCCGGCCATCCACTTCCACAGGTCACGCGGATCGTCGCTGCCGAGGGGCTTTCCGGTCGTAAATGGCTCGACCTGGCTGGCTCGATCAGCATTGTCCCGGAAGATCACATTGCGGTGGAGATTGTTGCCGGCGGTGTTGGATGTCCACTCGTAACCGATGAAGGCCGTGAAGCGCCCCGGCTCATTGGCCTGCTCGGCAGCACGGATCGTCGCCTGCCACGCGGATCGATAACCCGGCGTCCCTGGCAGGTACTGCATCGATTCGGGCACCTTGCCCGCGCCGAATGCGGGCAGCAGCTCGGCGAAAGCTTCCGCCGCTTTGCCCTCCCGTACCAGCTCATACCACCGGCGCGCGGTCGGATCGGCAAGCACCTCGGGCTTGCCGCCGAGGAAGTCCGGCGCCAGACCCATGAGGTCGGAGTGATCCGCCACGACCAGAAAGTCGAGCGGCCGCGACAGCCTGACGCGCTGGCCGGTGGACGACGTGACCTCCTCGCCCCGCGCCAGCTTATAGGCATCCGCTGGCCCAAGGCGCGCGCCGAGCATGCCCGCGTCGAACGACATCGCCGTGTGCAAATGCGTGTCGCCGAACAAGGGACGCACCGGGAAGTTTCGCCCGGCGTAGGGTGAATACGGCGGCTTTGCGGGCAGCATCTGCGCCGCGGTCGCCTCATCGAGCGTACCCGCGTCCCCATGCAGCCCGGTGCCGCCAGCGATGAGGGGTGCACAGAGGATCAGGCCCATGGCCAGTTGAGTTACCGCGTCAATACGCATGACCATTTCCCTCCCCGCTGACTTTCAGGCTCAGAACCGCCAGGCGAAGCCGGCGGCGGGACCGCCTTCGCCAACGTCCATCAGGAAGCGATCAGAGCCGCTGCCATCATCGTAATCGACATCGAGAAAACGGAAGCCGAAGAGCAGGCTGGCGCGCTCGGACAGTTTCCATGCAGCAAAGGCCGTGGCGTGCCAGCTGAAGTCGCTGCCGACGCCGAACCCGCCGATGTCGCCGCGCGCCACGAGCACCCACTTTTCACTGAGCGGCCACTCATAGCGCAGGCCCACCAGGGGGTCCACCCAGTCTTCGCTGAGACTTCCCGAGAGCGTCTGGCCGAGCGGGCCGCCAAAGACCACCGTCAGGTCGGTGTCCACGTCCCAGTAGCGCAGGCCGGCGTAGGCATCGAGCCGCTCATTCAGCGCGTATGAAAGGTCCAGCTCGGTGATGAACTGGTCCAGCTCCACCTCGGAGCGCCTTCCACCTGTAGGCCCAAGTCCGCCCTTTTCCTGCTCGAGATTCATCCAGATGACGTCCGCGACCACGGCCCACGGGCCACGCTCGCCGCGGTACGCCGCCATGGCGCCCATCTCGAGATTGTCGAGGATGTCGCCGAAGCTGACATCGACATCGGCGGTGATGCTGCCCACACCGGCCTCGCCGTCAATGGAAGCGCCGATCATGTAGAGGGACATCGTGTGCTGCCAGGCGTCGTCGGCGGCGACCGCCGGTTGGGCAAGACCGACCCACAGGACAGTACACGGCAATGAGAGCATTCGCGCTTGCATAAAAGTCCCCCGGTCGGAAAGGTCAACAGCATGTTCGGGCTGAGTTGCGGCGCCGGAGCTCGGGCTCCGTGCGTCGATTCGTAGCCATATGATAGCTTAGGCCACCAGGTAAAACCCGGGCCGGGGATGGCCGGCCGGCATCACGCCGGTTGCCACTTCGCAGGGTCTCATCAGGGGTGACTACACCACGCTTGTGTTTTTCTCGTAACGCGTTACGATGCGCGGTATGAAACAGCGCCGGCGCGGTCGCCCAAGGAAGACCGGGGCCCTCTCGGCCGCCGAAAGGATGCGGGCGTACCGCGCGCGCAAGGCTGCCGCCGGCCTGAAAACTGCGCGACAGTGGGTCCCGGAGCCTTCGTCGGATCTCGTGTCGCATTCCAGCCATCGGCTGCTGGAAGTGCGCAGCCTCGCCCTGCACTGCCAGATTGCACGCAGGATTTCGGCGCATCCGGCGCTGCTCAAAATACCTCGCGATAACCTGCGGCGCTGGCAGGCCGCCTGCGCGGGCCCGGCGCCCCGTTATCTCAGCGAGTGGTCGGCCATTCTTCGGGAGCCGTGGCCCGTGGTCGCCAACTTCATCACGAGCTTTTCGGACCGGGCCATTCGGTTGCGGCAATCGTCGCCTTTTGCGGGAGTTCTGAGCCCCGCCGAGCGCAATCGCATCTATGAAGCGTTCCGAGCTTGAGCACCTGATCCGTGCGGCTGGAGCCATATCCGGCGACTCCCAGCTCATCGTGATCGGCAGCCAGGCGATTCTCGGCCAGTTCCCGAACGCGCCGGCGGCCGTGCTCGCCTCCATGGAGGCCGATATCTATCCCCGGAACAAGCCCGCGCTGGCTGAGGTCGTGGACGGCGCAATCGGCGAGGGTTCGTATTTCCACCGACAGTTTGGCTATTACGCCCAAGGGGTTGGGCCCGACACGGCCGTGTTGCCCGCGGGCTGGGAGCGCCGCCTGGTGCCAATCGAGAACGCCAACACCGGTGGCACCCAAGGGCTTTGCCTCGAGGCGCACGATCTCGCGATTGCAAAGTATGTGGCCGGGCGGCAAAAAGACCTGGACTTCAACAGGGCGCTGGCAAGACATGGGATGACCCGGCGGACAACGCTCCTCGACCGGCTGCGCCAGACCAGGCTCGACAAGCGGACACGAGCGCTCGTTCGCGCACGGATCAACGCCGATTTTCCGGCTTCACCCGTCCGGTGAACTCGCTGGCGCCTTTGTTACGCCGCTCTGCGTCGGCGCGGCGAACCACCGCTCCTTCGGTACGACCTTCGGCTGCTCCGGGTCGCCCTCGTAGGCCGGTGTCATGATCTGCACGCCGTACTCGTTGAACACGTCGAGGATGTTCTGGTGCAGGGCCGAGTACGCGGCGGGAAGGCCCTCCGCCACCTGCTTGTACACATTGAGCTGGTAGACAACCGCGAAATCGCCGAGCTGGCGCTGCCACACGAAGGGCGCCGGCTCGGTCATCAGGCCGGGCGTGCGCCGCGCCGCCTCGAGCAGCATGGCGTGAACCTGGCGCCACGGCACCCCGTAGCCGATGCCGACCTCGATTTGCAGGATCAGTCCCTTCTCGCGCGCCAGCGCGCTGTAATTCGTTACGCTCGAGCTCATGATGGTTGCGTTCGGGATCGTGACCTCTTCGTTGCGGATGGTGCGCACCCGGGTCGTGAGCAGGCGCACCTGCGTCACCTGCCCCATCACGTCGCCGACCTTGATCAGATCACCGACCCGGAACACGCGGCCGAAAGTGGTGAGGTACCCGGCGATCAGGTTGGCCACCGAGGACGACGCACCGAGCGAGAGCAGCAGGCCGGCGAACACCGACAGCCCCTTCAGGGCATCCGACCCCGATCCCGGCAGGTATGGATATGCCATGACGAGGGCCACTGCGAGCACCACGGTGCGCGCGATCTTGTAGCTCGGCACTGCCCACTCGCGCTCGAAGTGCAACAGGCGCACGCGCCCGCGCTCCACGGCATCGAAATAGAGCCGCAGCATGCGGATGCCGAATCGCGTGACGATGGCCAGCACCGCCAGGAACAAGAGATTGGGGATGTAGTCCGCGATGCCGAGCGCGATCGTGGCGAGCGGGTCGAGGATCAGCTGCGCCAGGTCATCGCTGAGCCAGCGGGTCCAGGGGAACTGGCCCAGCACGACCTCAAGCCAGATCAGCACGATTGCGAGGTAGGCGACGACCCACGCCGTGCGCACGGAACCCTGCATGGCACGCAGCATCGGCGCCACGCGCATCGCATCACCCAGTTTCTCCGACAGCGACTCGATGCGCGCCTTGTACCGCCGATCGAGAAGTGCATCGAGGTGGCGAAACAGCCAGCCCAGCAGGAGCACGGCGCCGATAGCGATGGCGGTGGCCAGCACCGCGGCCCCTGCACTGGCCAGCACACGTTCAGGCTTGCGTTCCGCCCGATAGCGCTCGATAGTCTCGGCAATCCGCCGGCGATGAAACTCGGCGAGCACCGCCGGCGTCATCGCCTCGATCCGGGCGTCGGCCTCGGTCACGTAGAGCAGCAGATGTCTCCCCGCGCGGATGCTGAACCCGACGGGCTCGGTGGCGATGACCACGGAAGCCGTGCTGACCGAGGGGTCCTTAGCCGCATCGATAATACGCTGAACGATAGCGGCCGCGCGCTCCTTCGCCGGGCGCGAGGTGGTGCCGCGCACGATGAACAGCGTGCGCCCGTCGAGGCGGACCGGCGCGGTTTCGATTTCGGCTTCGACCACATCGGCCGATTCCTGCGGCCATGCGAGCTGGGCAACCAGGCCGCACATCACCGCCAGCAGCGCGAACCGGATGTGCAGCCTCATTGAGCAGGCTCAGCGCGACGATCATTCGCCCTCGAGAATCTTCTCGCGCTGCTTGTCGTATTCCTTCTGGGTAATGACACCGGCGTCGAGCGCTTTCTTCAGGTCTATGAGTTCCTGCCCGGTGCTGACGGATTCGCTCTTGACGGTAGCGCCACCACCGCCGCAGGCGGCAAGCCCGAACACGCACAGCGCTACGATGGCCGTCGATGCGATCAATTTTTTCATGACATTGTCCCCTATGAGTAGATCAGTACTTCACCATGTATTTCTTGGCCTCCAGACAAACGCTGAAAGCCTTCTTGAAATTGTCGAGCTGCACCTGGCTGGCCTGCTGGGCCTGGGCGGCCTGTGCCTCGACCCGGGCGGTGGCGGCCTTGTCCTTCTGCCGGCTCTTCGCCAGGCCGCCGAGCAAGCCCACACCTGCACCAATCGCGGCACCCTTACCCCATTCATCGTCAGCAATGCCACCGATCAGGGCACCCGCGGCCGCACCACCGAGCATGCCTTTGCCCGCCGTGCCCTTGCCGGCATCGCTCGCCTGCTGCTTCGCCGCCTCGGTCTGTTGCGCCTGTTGCGCGGACTGCTTCTGCAGCTCGAACGGATCGGAGCCCGAGTTGCTGACCGCCCACTGGTAGCACTCGCCCTCGTCTTTCGACTGCTGGTCGGCCGCCTGACCAGCGTTCGGGAAGACATACACGTTCATGGTGGCGGCCAGCGATTTCTGGCCGGAGGCCGGAGCCATCGGCTGTGCCCAGGTGACGGAAGTGACGAGGGCCGCGAGGCAACCCAACGTCAGCAATGGTCGTTTCATCGTGTTGGCTTCCGTTCGTTGCAATCAGCGCAGCGGCGTGCAGGCTGCGAAAACGACCACGCCGCGGGCCTCACCTGCGGAGGCAAATGACGCCTGGCCCGAGGTCTCACTGATGACGAGGCTGAAGGCCCGCCCCTGCTCATGCCCCTGCAGGACGATCTGGCCGTTCTCGCGTTTCAGCGTCTGCACCGGGGTCCTGCGGTTCTCGCCGCTGGCCGGCGTGGTGCTGAGCTACTTACCCTTGACGTCCACCTGCACGAACTGCGGGATGTTCAGCTCCGCAGGAAGCAGGGTTTCGCAGTCGCCGGCTGCCGCGCAGGCAGTCGCCTGCAGCGTGCTGCAGAGCAATCTGTCAGCGCCGGTCAGGTCATCCGCCACCGCCGGACCGGCTACCGCTGTCGCGACCAGCAGCGACGCAAGTGACTTCATCGTCGGCTCCGCCGTTACGGCTTGGTTGCCGCGGCCGCTTCACGCGCCTCGCGGGCCTTCGCATCCAGGCAATCGATCTGCTGGCTCGCGGGCACCCGCGCGTTGTCGAGCCGGCAGCGCAGCCGCGAGCCGAAGTCTTTCATCTGCGCGTCGAGCTGGTCGAAGTCCATGCGCACCGGCTTCTCGCCGCCACCCCGTTCGGCCACGATCGCCGCCAGAATCTCATCGCTCTGGCTGTCGGTGAGCTCCGCCTGGATGACCACGCCCATGACGTCATACTTGTCCATCATGTCCTTCAGCGCATCGGTGCCCGCCTTGACGACGAAGCCGATCGGCGTGTAACCGAGCACGCCCCGCTTCTTCTTTTTCAGTTGCAGGTCGGTCAGGGCGAGGCGCACATAAATCACGCCCGGCGCCGGCGACTGCACCACGTCGTAACCACCGGCGCGCAGCCGTGCGCTGAGCCCGTCGCGCATCATCCCGGCGATCGCTGCCAGGTCCTCCGGCTTGGCGCCCTTGTAATCGGATTGCGGGCTGATCAGGATCTCGGGCTGATCCACCATGATGCCACTGTACTTCCCGAGCCGCTCGAACACACCGGGCGCCATGTACATGTAGTCAGTGCCTTTCTCGGTCGCCTTGGCCTGCAGCCTGGTGTAATCAGTGAGGAAGCTCTTGTCGAAATCGCCATTCGCGGCCGCGGCCAGCATTGGCAGCAAGCTCAGCAAGGCGAGAGCGGACTGCCGGAACAGATTGCTTTTCATGGCGAACACTCCTGCGGGTAAAACCATTGATGGCGGCTCCGCGCAGCCATCATGCCCAAGTGAAACCTTCGTGCAAGCGGGAAACGACTTCCCTGGCACCAGTGTCTTACGTTGTAACGGCCGTGCGTAGCCCAGCGGTGGACGTTACTCCTAAACCTCTGTTACTTCGCGACTTTTCCGTGCACCTCGTCGAGCGCCGCGCGCAAGCCCGACGCCCAGCGGCGCAGGATGCCGTCGGCTTCGGCCTTGTTCGTCACGCTGTTCTGCCACTGGATGCGACCGAAGTCCCGGCCGGACTTACGGTCGATGGCGCGCGCGAGGATCTGGCCCGTAACCGAGTCGAAAATTTCCAGGTACAGCGTCATGGCACCGGCTGAGTCGCTGAGCGTGTAGTTCCGCCCGGGGGTCATCGTGTCGGGCGCGGTCACGTAAAGATCAATGATCGCCGGCCGCAGCACCAGCACATCCTCGGCGCCTTCCTCGACGATCGCATAGCCGCCCTTGTTCTGCAGCTCGTCAACGAAGATCTTGCGGAACTCCTCAGACAGGTTCTTCTTTATCTTTTCCAGATCGTCCGATTTCAGCCGCTGAGCGCTCGAGCGCCGATCCCGCTCCCAGCTCTTGCCGAACGCCACCGGGCACTCGAGGATGGCGAGGCGCTTGTACTGGCTGAAATCCACACCCGGGCGGACATAGACGACGGCGGCCCTGCCCTTGCGCAGCTCCAGGCCGTCGTGGCTCATGGCGGGCAGATCCTTGTCGGCTGCGCTGGCGGCAACTGCGAACAGCACTCCGAGCGCCAGGCCGATGCTGGCGCGTTGTTGGCTTGGTCTCATGAGCGCAGGCTACCGGCCCCTGTAGTTGTTGTCAGATCTAGTGTTGCGTTCCGCCGATAACTTTACACAGTCGCTCGATCTTGGCGAGGATC
>CAYOFE010000053.1:0-17985 GCA_964403135.1 uncultured Chromatiaceae bacterium
ATTGTAGTGGATGCAGGCCGGCGTGGCAGCCCGCTGGCTGCCGTTCTCGCCCCGGATGGGCGCGCCAGCCCGATCAGAAGGGCCCCGCCCCACCCGGTGAAGCATCCACCGGCTGGGAGCGGAGCCCGAAACGTTGGCTACTGGACCGTGAAATCCGCCGCGGTGAGAGTCGGCTTGGTGGCCGACGTCAACAGCGCAAACCGCACCTGCGCCGCCGACCCCGTGCCGTCGCGATCGTAGTACAGGGTACCCGTAGCCTTGTCGTAGATGATCCGATGTGCTGCCGTGGTGGCTGCGGTCCCATTCACGAAGGCCGACGAGGCCAGCGGGCCGGTGGCGGTCAGCCCCGTGAACACGGCGTTCTCCAGCACGATCACGTCATCGACCACGTTGAAGTCCGTGATCTTGTCGTAGTTCGTGCTGGTATTCGGCGCCGTCGTGAACAGGAACTGGTCCACGCCCGCGCCGCCGGTCAGGGTGTCGTTACTGCCCTTGCCATCGAGCTTGTTGGCGCCCCCGTTGCCGACGATCTTGTTCGCCCGGGCATTGCCCATGCCGTTGCGATTCCCCGTGCCGGTAAGCGTCAGGTTCTCGACGTTATCGCCAAGCGTGAATGTCACCGAGGACTTCACCAGGTCAGTACCCTGATCCGCGTTCTCGATGGCCTTGTCGCCCGTGTTGTCCACGATATAGGTATCGTTGCCGGCCTTGCCGGACATGGTGTCGAGACCGGCCTTGCCATCAAGCACGTTGTTGGCGACGTTCCCGGTTAACGTGTTGCCCAGACTGTTGCCGGTGCCGTTGATCGGGTCAGACCCAGTGAGGATCAGCTTCTCGACGTTCGCCGGTAACGTATACGTCACAGACGCTTTAACCGTATCGATACCGGCGCCAGACTCCTCGATCACTGTATCCGGCGGGTTCGGGTTCTCCACGATATACGTGTCGTTGCCACCTTTGCCTTTCAGAATATCGGCGCCCAGCAATCCATCCAGCGTCTCTTTTCGACCCGTGCCGATGAGTGTGTCCGCCCCGCTGGTCCGATTGTCGAAGAGGTCACAAGCGTCGCCCAGCCGGTCGAAATCGACGTCGCTCTGGTCCTGGTTGGTGTGGGCCGGGCAGTTGTCGCTGCCGTCGATGAACGTATCTCCGTCGCTGTTCGCAACGGTCGGCTTGCTGCCGGCGAAATACTCCTCGATATTCGTCAGGCCGTCACTGTCGTTATCGGCATTGGCATTCGACAGGTTCGGGTCGAGGCCTTCCACGCTTTCCCAGCTGTCGGGCAGGCCGTCGAGGTCGGCATCGGCGCTGGGTCCGATCAGGACCGTATCGCCGACGGCCGCCAGCAGGTCACCGTCCGCCGTCGCGATGGCCTCCACGTGGATCATGCGTCCGTTGGCCAGGCCCGCAGTCACTGTCGGCGAAATCGTGAACGTGGACTCGGCGTTGGCCGCGAGGCTGGCCAGGCTCCACCGCACCAACTCCCCGGATTTCTCGCAGAGATAATTCCAGCTCCCGTCGTCACAGGTACCGCCTCCCGCCTCGGTTTCGTTGAAGTTGTTGACCTCGGCCGGCACGCGCGCCACGAGTTTCAGGTTCTGCAGTTCTGAAGCCGTGACGTTCTTGATCTTCAGCACCGTGTTCATGACGTTGCCCGGCTGGTTCGGCGCCAGTATCTGCACGCTCAGCCTGAGACCGGCAGCCGCTACTCGCCCGGCCGACGTCGCCCGGGCGGACTCGATGCCCGCGGCGCCGGAAAGCTCGGCCGCATGAATCCCGAGCTGCGACCCCGGCGCCGTGCCGCCCGGGACCGCCACCTTCACCTGGCGGAACCCCCCCGCGCCGGCCGAAATGGTGCCAATGTCCCAGCTCACCTGACCGTTGCTGATGCTCCGTCCGGGGCTGGCCGAGACCAATGTCGCATTCGCCGGCAGCGGAAATACCAGCTGCGTCGAGCCGATGCTGCTGCCACTGCGGTTGCCATAGGTCAGCGTGTACGTCAGCTGGCTACCGGCCACCACCGGGTCCGCACTCTCGTCCAGCTCCAGCGTCAGCGGATTGTTGTCGTCCACCGCCGCAGTGCGTTCCAGCACCGCCTGGTTGCCGCCATCGGCGCTCAGCAGGGTCTCCAGCGTGGCCAGCTGCCCGGCGCCAACCGCTGTATCCACCTGCATCGGCATGCTCAGCGTCACGCCCTCGCCCGCAGCAAGGTCCCCCAGCACCCAGGTCACCAGTTCACCGCCGCGCTCGCAGATGTAGTTCCAGCTGCCCACGTCGCAGGTGCCGTTGCCGGTCAGGAGATGCTCCTGAAAGTTCTCGGCCGCTGCCGGCACCCGCACCCGCAGCGTCACGTTGAACAGGTCTGCACCACTGTGATTGCTCACGGTGAGCGCCGTGCGTAACCGCTCCCCCGGACGAACCGGGTCGGGATTCATCGCCACCGCCAGCGACAGTGCCGTCGTGTCCACCACCCGCGCCACTGATATCGCCCGCGCCGTGTCGGCACCCGTGCCCGAAAACTGCGCCGCATCCACCGTCAACTGCAACCCCGGGGTGGCCGCCCCGTCCACCGTCACCACCACCTGCTTGCGACCGGTCTGCCCCGCCACCAGCGTGCCCAGCGACCACTGCACGTTGCCGCCACCGACCGTGCCGCCACCGGCCGAGGCCACCGTCACGCCGGAGGGCAGCGGCAACACCAGCTGCGTCGAGCCGATGCTGCTGCCACTGCGGTTGCCATAGGTCAGCGTGTACGTCAGCTGGCTACCGGCCACCACCGGGTCCGCACTCTCGTCCAGCTCCAGCGTCAGCGCGTTGTCCACGTCGCCAACGACTGTCTCGGAGCCCGTGACAGTCACCAGTGCATCGACCAACACGCTGGCCGCCAGGGAAATCGCCGCCGCGTTGGCGAGGTCGCTGCGCGTGGTCGTCACCATAGAAACCGTGACGCCGGCCCCGGGGGCGAGGCTGCCGATGTTCCACAGAACGTTCTCGCCAACCTCGCAGATGTAGTTCCAGCTCCCCGCATCGCAGGTACCGCCATTGCTTACGACGTGCTCCTGGAAATTGTTGACGCCGGAAGGCACCGTGGCGCGCAGCCCGACATTGTTCACGGTCTCGGCGCCATCGTTGGTTACCGTCAGCGCCATGCGCAGCTGGGCATTGGGGCGCACGGGATTGGGGTTCACCTCGATGCCGAGCTTGAGATCGGCGTGGGCTGCGCTGCTTGCCAGCCACGCTATCGAGAGAACAATGAGTCGCACGAGTGTGAAGCGCAGATTACCCGGGATTGCGTCCCCTGAAAGCCCCCGGTTGGTTCGCTGCCCGAGCGGAGCGCGCTCTTGTTTGACGCCATCCACATCAGGCAAATGGCCGAGGCGACATGCCTCAGCCTGAGCGCCATGGAACGTGCCCGATGCGATGGCATTCCGAACCGTTTGGACATAATTCCCGCAATCACCTGGATTCATGGCTGACCCTCCACCAGCGATCTGGCTGTATCCACTGCACGACGCTGGCGACGAGGGATTTCGCGCCCCGCGCTGCCCGCCTGTCATCACGGCGCGCTAACCAATTTCTAACGAGGCATAAAGACCATATGGAACAAGTTGTTACCTGGCAGGTTCCGGCGAGCAGCCGCGCTTCGAGCGCGTTTGCTCCGCGCGCGCCTGAAGGGCGCGCGCGTCAGCTAGAATCGTGATGCGGCTTGTGGTGAGCGGGGATGTGGCGGGAAGGCGCTCCCCCAGCGAACGCGTACCTCAGTGATGAAAAAGAAAAAACGCGACCGAACCGGGGCCTCGGCCAACGAAGCCCGGCTTTGTGAGGGCGGCTCATGAGCGGCCTGCCCGATTCTGGCAAAGCCGCGCTGTACCGCTATCGCTTCGGCACGGTGGAATTCGACGAGGCGCGTTTCGAGCTGCGCGTCGCCGGCTCGCCGGTCGAAGTGCAGCGCAAGCCATTGAAAATCCTGGCCTGCCTGCTCGCGCATGCTGACGAGGTCGTAACCAAGGATGAGCTGCTGGAGGCAGTCTGGCTGGGCCGACCGACCGTCGAGAACGTGATTGCCAACGCGATTGCGAAGCTGCGCAGCGCCCTCGGCGCCGGGAACGCCGGACGCATCCTCACGCAGCCGCGCGTGGGCTATCGCTTTACCGGGCCGTTAGAGCGCATCGCAGTCGGTTCGACCCCGACCAGCAGCCTGAAGCTGTCGGTCGGGATGTTCGTCCCCGGCCGGCCCAGCTTCGTGCTCGAATCGCTGATGGACCGCTCCGGCAGCAGCGAGGTGTGGACGGCCCGGCACGCCAAGACGCGCGAGCTGCGCGTTTACAAGTTTGCCCTGGATGGCGTAACTCTCGCGGCGCTCAAGCGCGAGGCGACGCTGTTTCGCGTGCTGCGCGCGAGCCTTGGCGAACGCGCGGATTTCGCGCGCATCATGGACTGGAATTTCGAGACGGCGCCCTTCTTTCTCGAGTGCGAGTACGGCGGGCAGAATCTCGCGGACTGGGCCACCGGCGACGGCCGCCTCGCCACCATGCCGCTTGGGGAGCGGCTCGGGTTGTTCCTGCAGATTGCCGATGCGGCGGTCGCCGCCCACGACGTCGGCGTGCTGCACAAGGACCTCAAGCCCGGCAATATCCTGGTCGCCGCGAAACCGGACGGCGGATGGCAGGTGCGGCTGACCGATTTCGGCGCCGGAGGTCTCCTCGAAGCCGATCGCATCGCCGCGATGGGCATCACGCGGCTCGGCATGACTATAACGACCGGGCTGCTCGAAGATACGACCAGCGGCACCCCGCTGTACCTCGCACCGGAACTGCTGGGCGGACAGCCGCCAACCGTGCAAAGCGATCTCTACGCGCTCGGCATGATGCTCTACCAGCTGGTCGTCGGGGACCTGCGCAAGCCCCTGGTGCCCGGATGGGAGCGCGATGTATCAGACGAGCTGCTTCGAGAGGACATCGCCGCGGCGACTGATGGCGATCGGGCGCGGCGCCTGTCGAGCGTGGCGGACCTCGCCGCCCGGCTGCGCAACCTCGAATCGCGCCGCGCGGCGCGGCGCCGGCAGGCGCGGGCGGACCAGGCTGCTCGCGAGGATGCCGAGGCTCTGCAACGCAGTCGGGCACGCCGGCCGTGGATCGCCGCCGCAATGCTGGCCCTCGCGGCGGGACTGGCAGCGAGCCTCTGGCTCTATCGCGACGCGCAGCTTGCCACCCAGCGCAGCGAGGCCATCAACAGCTTTCTGAACTGGGATGTGCTCGCCAATACCGGCGCACTGAAAACGGACAAGGACCCTGACCCGACCATGCGGCGCGTGCTGCGCGAAGCGGCGCGCACCGTCGGCGACCGTTTCGCGAACGATCCGGACAGCGAGGGCTGGATCCGGCTCGCCATCGGACAGGGATTGGGAGGACTCGGCGACTACCACGGTGCCGAGGAGCAGCAGCGCCAGGCCATTGCGTTATTGCAGCGCGCGAATTCGCCCGGACATGAACGCGCGCTGGCCGCTGCGCACGCACTGGCGATGACGTTGCTGGAGAAGTCGAAATTTGCCGAGGCCGAGGCGGTGCTCGGCGAAGTGGACACCCTGACGCAGTCGGACCGGCGCGAGGGCGCGACTGTTTTCAAGGTATTTGCCCTGCGCGGCATGCTGCGCGCCCAGGTCAAGCAGTGCGATGCGGCTCTGAAGGATCTGCGCATCGCGGAGAGCATCGTGTTGCCCGCTTCGCCGGAGGCGGACTTCAACTATTTCAATGTTCGCGCCTGGACGGGCGAGGCACTGAATTGCCTCGGGCGTTATGCGGACGCGGAGCGGATCTTTGCTGCGTTACTCGGGCCGCAGACCGACGAAGCGGTGGTCGGACCGGTGATCATGGCGTACGCGCGAATGGGCCGCGCGAGCGCTCTGCTCTTCAGCGGCGAACCGTATCGTGCCGAATCCGAACTGCAGCAGGCGATCCACTCGCTCGAGTCCACGGTTGGCGCGACAGATGTGTTCTCGATGGGCCAGGCGCTGGTCGTGGCTGGTGATTTCTACGCGACCATTGGCAGCTTCGACAAGGCAAGCGAGTTTCTCAATCGCGGGCGCGCCCTGCTGCTCCAGATCGGCGAGCAGCAGGAAAAGGCTCTCGGCGCCCTTCGCACGCTTGGCGCCATCGACGTGCAGAAGGGCCGATTCGATGCGGCTATAGCCAAGTTGACGGCCGCCCGGGCGGGGCTGGCGACGGTCTACGGTGAGACGAGTCCGGATGTGCAGGGAGCTAATTACTGGCTGGCGCAGGCACTTCTTGCTGGCGGCCGCAGCGGCGAAGCTGCCGCGCTCATAGGCACGATACGACCGGAGGCGCTGCGCGCCGCGCTTGGCGGCAGCGGCTGGGAGCAACGTCTGACCGAACTCAGCGATGCATTGCACCGCGCAAGCGCCGGCGACCAACGTTCCGCCTCGCCCAGTTGATCCGGATCAGGCGTCGGTGCTGGAGCTGACATCCAGCGGCGATACCACGACCGGGACCAGCACCAGCCGGCTCGGCACCTGCCCGATCCGTCCGGGCAGGTTTCAGGGCAGCGTATTCAAGTGGGAAATGGACGTGTCGATGCCCTTCTCGATGAACGTGAAAGGCAGAGTGGCCGTGGATGGCGACTCCATGCAGGGAGCCGTCGAGGTCGGGATGTTCGGTGAGTCGGCGATGCGCGGCACGCGCCGCGCAGGTTGACTGCGCCCGCCGGAACAAACCGCGGACGCCGGTGCACGCCGACCGTATCCGCGGCGATCAGCCGTTGATCGCTAACGGCAGCCGCCGCGCGGCGTCAGCGGGAAACCTGGCGGCTGCTCCAGTGTGCTGATGTCGGCGGGCAGGCTCATCGACGGCGGGACGATAAAAAGGCGGCCGTCAGCTTCGAGCTGCGTCTGGAAAGCGCCGCGCATCAGCCAGTCGGTGTCCTTGAATTCGCCCGGGTGACGCTCCGGCGCGATGTAATTGCGCGCGCAGCCGTCCCAGAACACGGTGACCCCATCGGTGGTTTCGGCCGGGTACTCGATGGTGATGTCGCGATACGAACGCACCTGCTGATCGTTGACGAGAATCGTGCGGCCGGTGTTGTTGTACAGCACCACGACCCGCATCAGCGGCCCCTTGCTGAACATCCCGCACGAGGCGAGCCCGAAAGCGCTGATCATGACCACCAGCAACCGCACGATATGACTCCGCATTCCAGTTCTCCAGGCATCTCCGCCCCGGTGGGCCGAAACGGGGCATATTACGGCAGATCCGCCGGACATAAAGTGGACGCGCCTCACGTACCCGGCGCGAGCCCGGCCATCGCGCGCTCCGGCACGGTGGCCCTGTGATGCCGGCCGCAGTATAGCAAGGGTCCAGGTCGGGGCCTCAGCGTTTGCGGGGCAGATCGACCCGCACCGGACCGTCCAGGGCGGCAAGCAGCTCCTTATCGCGCCCGTAGACGTCGCGAAAGAATCTCACGGTGCCGTCGGCATCGGCCAGCGCGGTCCAGTACAGCAACAGCACCGGGATTGGGCGGCGCAGCCGCACCGTGCGGGTCTCGCCGGTGGCAATCGCCTGCTCCAGCGCGGCACGCGTCCAGCCCGGATCGTCGAGCACGAGTTCCGCCAGGCGCAGCGGATCCTCCACACGGATGCAGCCGGAGCTGAACGTGCGCTCAGGCTTGTCGAAGAGCTGCTTTGCCGGGGTGTCGTGCAAGTACACCGCGTGCTCGTTCGGGAACATGAACTTGATCCGGCCGAGCGAGTTGGCGGGCCCGGGATCCTGGCGGAACGTGTACGGTGCACTCTTGGTATAGGCCGCCCAGTTCACGGTAGCCGGATCCACCACGCGACCGTTACGGTCCAGCACGCGGATGTTCTCGCGGCGCAGGTAGTCGATGTCCGTCTTCAGCTTGGGCAGGATGTCCTTGCGCAGGATGGTGGGCGGCACGGTCCAGGTCGGGTTGAGCACGAGGTAAGTCATGTCGCCGCGGAAAATCGGCGTCTGGCGCGCATCCCGACCGACGACCACCCGGCTCGACCAGATGAGTTTCCCGGCTTTGACGAAGCCAGCTTCGAAGCTCGCGATATTCACTGCCACAAAATCCGCAGGCACCGAGGCCGACACCCATCGCGCACGCTCCAGCGACAGGCGCAGCTGGTCGATGCGGCGGCCGACCGGCACATTCAGGGCGGCAAGAGTGCGCTTGCCAAGCACGCCGTCCGTGGCGAGCGCGTGGCGGCGCTGGAAACGGCGCAGCGCACCGAACAGCGCCTCGTCGTAGAGATCGCTTTCGACCGGCTGCGGATCGGGTCCCAGATCGCCGCTGATGCCGAGCCGCTCGCGAAGACGCGGCACGCGTGCATCGCGCTCCCCCGGTCGCAGAGTCCGCCCTTCGGGGATCGCGGGCCAGCCGCCGCGGGCTTCGAGCGCACGATAGTGTGCAAGCGCCTGCTGCAACTGCCGGTACCAGGGGCCGCGCGGAATGGCCTTGGCCAGCGCGGCAGGCGGGGAATCGGCAGCGACGATTTCGGCGAACACCGCCACCGGATCCACGCCCGCGGCGAATTCGCGCGCGAAATTCCAGTTCGTGTCCATGGTCCCGGGGTTCACCTTGCCGAAACGCAGGTGATAGGCAAAACGGATCAGTGCTTCGGTCAGCAGCAGGTCGAGGTCGGCTGATGGGAGCCCTGGCCCGGCAGCGCCGCGCAGTTCGCGCAGCCGGCCGAGGAAATAGTCCTCGGGATCAAGGCCGTCGTCGCCGGCTGCGGCAAAGGCCTCCAGCAGCGTATCGATGCGACGCAAGTCAGTCCAGGAAGGCGCGAATTGCCGGCGCGCGTAGAACTCGGGCAGCACGTCATCGGTACCGATCGTGATGCCCTGCACTTCGAGGCGGCCAGCTGCCTGCAGCGTGGCGATGCGCTCACGGATCGTGTCGGTGGCCGAATCGGCGAGTCCGGCCTTGCCGGCGAGCGCCAACACCAGCACTGCAATAACGTGCCGCGCTCGCGGAAAATCTCTGCGCGCAGCCTCACCGCCGACAGGCGGCCAGGGGCCGTTGGGCCGGAAAAATGTGGATCGGGTCATTGCGGCCCAACAGGTGCGTCTGCCAGAATGCCGCGCATTCTGTCAATAATTCGCGCCGGGAGGAACTCAGTGGAAGGGATTCGCAGCCGCCGCCAGTTGCTGAGAGCGGCCGCACTGATCGTGCCCCTGGCGCTGCTGAGCGTGCCGGCGCGGGCCCGGGCGCGCACACCGGCCCGGCTGCGCTTCTACCATACGCATACCAGCGAGAAGCTCGATATCGTCTATGCCGAGAACGGGCAGTACGTGCCCGAGGCGCTTGACGAGATCAACCGCTTCCTGCGCGACTTCCGCACCGGCGACGTGCATCCGATCGATCCGGCACTTCTCGACGTGCTGAGCACTGTGCAGCAGCGCACCGGCAGCCGCGGGCAGTTCGAGGTGATCTCCGGATTCCGCTCGCCCCATACCAACACGATGCTGCGCGGCCAGGGCTCGGGCGTGGCGCAGAACAGCCTGCACCTCACCGGCCAGGCGATCGACGTGCGCCTGACCGATCTTCCCACGCGCAAGCTGCGTGGTGCCGCCGTCTCACTGGCGCGCGGCGGCGTCGGCTACTACCCGGCTTCCGACTTCGTGCACATCGACACCGGGCGCGTTCGCACCTGGTAGTTCCGTTGGGCGCTGCGCCCTTGCCCGGCCAGTGATGCGGGAGTGACGCCGGTCGCAACAGCCGCAAGCGGCCGACCGGCGAATGTACTCTTCGTGAGCCGGCCGTTAGCCGGCCTGCAGTAGTGACTGCAGCCTGCAAGCTGTCGCCGTCCCTCCGACCGCGGGCCGGCATCCCAGCTTGCCCCGCTCGAATGGCCAGTCCGGCTCACTCAGAGCACATCGCCGGCGGCCGCTGACACCATGGCGGGCTGCCCGCAGCGCCCTCCGCGCTATGGCGCTAGCGACAGATACCGGCTCGGCGGTGTGCCGCGCGGCGTGTCCACCCAGCCCTGCACGCGCGACGACACCAGCCGACGGCTCACCTGGTAATAGAGCGGAATGATCGGCTGTTCAGCGAGCATCATACGCTCCGCCTCGGCAAGGCGCTGCATGCGGGCCGCCGGATCGGCCAGGCCGTTGGCGCTGTCAATCAGCTCATCGAAGCGCGGATTCTCGTAGCGCGCGCCGTTCGCCGGATGGCCGCGCGACAGCTGCTGCAGCAACCCATACGGATCGCCATACGAGGCAAACCCGCCGGAACGGGCCACCTGGAAATCTCCGGCGCGCACCTTCTGCAACAGCGCGCCAAACTCCATGGTGACCGCCTCGGTCGCCACACCGATCGCCTGCCACATGCTCGCCACTGCCACGAACACGCGGCGGTTCTCTTCCTGGCTGTCGTAGGTGTACTTCAATGCCAGCGGGCGTGCGCTGCCGAATCCCCCCTCCGCGAGCAGCTTGCGCGCCCGCTGCTGGCGCTCAGCGAGCGGCAGCGACTGCTCGGGCAGGGTCACCGCCGGGTAGCCCTCGAACTGCGGAGTAATCAGCGACCATGCCGCCTTCACACCGATGCGCAACACCTGCTCCGCCAGCGCCTCACGGTCAATGGCGAGCGACAGCGCCTGGCGCACGCGGGCGTCGTCGAGCGGCGCCTGCTTCGTGTTCAGCGCGAGAAAATATGTGCCGAGCAGCGGCACCATGTGCAGGCTGCCCGGTAGGTTCGCTTTCACCCACTGCAGCTCCTCGCCCGGAAAGGTCTGGATCACGTCGAGCTCGCCGGCTCGGAAGCGCTTCAGCGCAGTGGCCGGGTCCGGTGTGGGATGCCAGCGCACCTCCTCGATGCCAACCGCCGCCGCATCGTAGAAACGCGGGTTCTTCACCGTGCGAATGTAGGCCTGCGGCACGCGCTCGACGACCATGTACGGGCCGTTACTGACCAGGTTGCCTGCACGCGTCCACTCCGTGCCGTGCTTCTCGATGGCGTGGCGCGGCACCGGAAACACCGGCACATTGGCGAGCAGTCCCGCGAGGTAAGGCACTGGCTGGCGCAGCTGCATCACCACGGTACGGTCGTCCGGCGCGATCACGCCAATCTGCTCTACCGGAACGCGGCGGGCAAGCGCTTCGCGCGCATTGACGATCGGGAAGAACATGCCCGCGACGGGCGACGCTGCCTGCCCGCCCAGCAGTCGGTGGAAGGAATACACGAAGTCACGCGCAGTGAGGGGTGCGCCATCCGACCACTGCAGCCCGTCACGAAGATGAAAGGTCCAGGTCAGGCCATCGTCACTGGCTTCCCAGCGCTCGGCGCAGCCGGCCACCGGATTCGAGGCCGCGTCGCGGGTGACGAGCCCGACGAACAGGTCCGAGATCAGCGGCTGCACGATGGTGCCGCCAGCCACCTGCGGGTCGAGCGACGGCGGCTCGATGGCAAGGCCCTGGTTGAGCATCGTCGGCGCCGCTGAGGCGGCGCCGAGCCACATGCCGAACACCAGAGTCAACAGAAATCCTTTCACGCCTTCAGTCTCTCAGCGAAAGGTAACGCGACGGCGTCTGACCGCGAGGGGTGTCGATCCACCCCTGCACCGCCGGCGACACCAGGCGCCGGCCGACATAGAAGTAGATGGGGATCACCGGGTAGTCGGCGATCATCAGTTCCTCGGCTTCGCGCAGCACGGCCATGCGCTGCGCCGGGTCGGTGATGCCGTTTGACTGCTCGAGCAGCTGGTCATAGCGGGGATTCGCATAGCCGGGCCAGTTGTTCGGATTCGGCACGAGCAGCAGCTGCAGAAAGGAGTACGCGTCGTCGAAGGAAGCAAAATAGGTCCAGCGCGCCACGTCGAAGTCCTTGGTCCGCACGCGGCGGTTCAACAGGCTGAATTCGACGTTGGTCAGTTCCGTGCGCACCCCGATCGCCTGCCACATGGCGGCGACCGCCACCATGATCTTGCGGTTTTCTTCCTGGGTGTCGTAGATGAGTGGCACGACCAACGGCTTGGCGGGACCGAAACCGGCATCGGCGAGCAGCCGGCGCGCCTCGGCCTGGCGGGCCATGAGCGTCATGTCCTGGTCGGCATTGCGAATGCCGCCATAGCCGCTGAACTCGGGCGAGGCAAACGACCATGCGGGCTTCACGCCGGTGCGCAGCAGCCGTTCGGTGATGGTCTCGCGGTCGATCGCCAGCGACAGGGCGCGGCGCACCCGCGCGTCGTTCCAGGGCGGCTTGCGCATGTTGATGACCATGAAGTACGTGGCGAGCGTGGGGCCGATGCGCAGGCTCTCGGGGATGTTCTTGCGGATCCAGTCGATCTCGTCAGGCGGAAAGTTGAGCACGATATCGAGCTCGCCCGAGCGAAAGCGGCGCAGCGAGGTGGCGAGGTCCTGCGTGGGGTGCCAATACACCTCGTCGATTTTCACGGTGTCGGCGGCGAAAAAATTGGGGTTGCGCACCAGCTTCACGTAGCTCTGCGGCACGCGCTCGGCCAGCATGTACGCGCCGTTGCTCACCATATTGCCGGCCCTTGTCCAGTCGGTGCCATATTTCTCGATGACATGGCGCGGCACGGGGACCGCCTGCAGGTTGGCGATGAACTGGATGAAATAAGGTGCGGGATGCTCCAGCCGGATCACCACCGTGCGCAGGTCGGGCGCGCTGACGCCGAGAGTCTCGGGCGGCGACTGGTTCAGAAACACCTTGCGGCCATTCTCGATAACGAAAAAAGCGCCGGCCAGCTGCGAGCCGGTAGCTGGCGTCATCAGCCGGCGGAACGACCAGACGAAATCCTCGGCGGTCAGCGGCTGGCCGTCCGACCAGCGCAGATCCGGGCGCAGGCGAAACGTGTAGGTACGTCCGTCCTCGCTGACGCTCCAGCTCTCGGCGGAGCCGGGCGCCGGGCGCGACTCGGCGTCGCGCACCAGCAGGCTCGCGAACATGTCGCCGAGAATAGGTGCCGCCAGCGAGCCGGCCGCAATATTCGGGTCGAGAGAGGGCGGATCGGCGCTGGTGCCGTGATGCAGAACCCGGGGGGCGCCGGAAACCGCAGCGTTGACCGCCAGCAGCCCCGCCAGGACGATTGCGCCGGCCCTGTTACCGCGCCACATCGGCGCTCATGGGCTTGCCCCACTTCGGATCGAACGGCACGCGCCTGTCGGGACCGACATCCAGTGACGACACGTCCATGACGAAAGTGCGTATGCCGCTCATGAACTTCTCGCCCGTGGCGCGGCCCCAGTTCATCTTCTTGCCGTCCGGAGATATGTGCGCGAGGATGTCGAGCTTGTCGTAGTAGGTCAGCCGCCTGGGCTCGCCGCCGGCCAGATCGCCCATCATGATCTCCCAGTTCTCCGGCGTCACCGCACGCACGTACACGTAATGGCGATTGTCAGGTGCCGGCGTCGGGTGCCAGTTCATGCCGTCGTCGAATGTATGCTGTCGCCAGTTGCTGCCGTCCCGGGCGATGGTGAAGATCGTCATCGGTGTCGGCTTGATCTTCTTGTACTCGGAACGCTTCCAGGCGCGAAAGATGATGTGGTTATTGTCATACATGAAGAACGGCGCGCCTTCCTGCCAGTCGTCCGTCTTCGTCACCTGGTACTCGCCGGTACCGTCGGACCTCATCACCCAGATGTCCATCTTGCCGTCGATCTGCCGGCCGAACGTGATCCATTGGCCGTCCGGCGAGATCGAGACCTCGGCCTCGTAGTACTTGTTGTGGGTCAGCCGCTTGACGTTCCTGCCGTCGAGATCGGAGGTATACAGTTCCGCGCCCTGCGGATAATCGTCGGAATCCGACCAGTTGCCGACCGGCATGTCCATGTTGTCGCGGGTGGAGGTCCACACCACGCGCTTGCCGTCGGGGAAGAAGAACGAGCAGGCGTCCTGGCCCCGGTCATTGACGCGCCAGATCTCCTTGCCGTCGGCGCTGAAAATGTAGGTGAGATTGCCCGATCCGCGCGACGTGGCCACCGCCTGCGGGTCCTTGGTCTGCGCGATCAGGTACTTCGAATCGGGGGACCAGTACGCTTCGGCGGCGTCCGGCTTGATCGGCACCATGTAATGCGGCAGCTCGCGCGGATCGCCCGGCGGCAGCACCGGGGCAGCCGCACCCTGTGCCAGCGCCTGTGCCGCAACCAACGCCATGGATACCGTGCCTGGAATCCGAATGAGCATGTCTGCAATCATCTTCAACGGCTCCACATTGGGGATGTAGAAACGGCGCAAGCCGAGATCATGAAGTCGCGGCTTGCGCCGCTCCTACAAGGACAAAGCCACCACCGCGGCCGCAGGCGGTCGCAACGGCACCGAGTCCAGCACCCAGTTCTTCGGGTCGGTGCGCCGCGCAGGGCTTGGGATTGCATACACCGCATGGCGCCCGGCGCGCTGCACGGCCTCTGTATCGATGCGCCAGCCCCGCGCCTCCCATTCCTTGAGCTTCTCGCGATAATGGCGCACGCCCTGATCGGCGGGCACCAGCAACTCGCGCAGGTTGTGTTCGGGATTCAACGCCGGGCGAACGTCAGCGAGAACGACGGCATCCTGGTTGCGGACCACGGCATTGCGTTCCAGGAAGCGCGCATCGTGCTGCGGCTCGAGCAGGAAGTTCCGCATCTGCACCAGGAACGTCCGCGTGTTGCACTCGTCCTCCGGAACCTTGAAGGCGTGCTGGTGAATGAAATGTGTCGGCGTGGGGTGGATGGAGGTGGAGAGGCACGACGGGCCGTGGTGAAACGTGCCAGCCTCGATGACCGCGTTGGCCTCGCGCCCGGAGGCTGCGCGCATCCGCTCGTCTTTCAGCGGCGGGGCGAAGTACGTCGTCAGAAAGCCACTGCCCCACGCGCGGTCCTCGATGCGCAGCTCCGGCACCGAGTAATCCTCCCGCTCGCCGGAGAAACCGTGCGTCGGGTGCACGAACTCGTTGTGCGCCGGATCAAGCGCA
Source organism: uncultured Chromatiaceae bacterium (assembly GCA_964403135.1). GTDB lineage: Bacteria > Pseudomonadota > Gammaproteobacteria > Steroidobacterales > QUBU01. Next base: position 14,948 of record CAYOFE010000053.1, read on the forward strand.
TTCTCCAGCGAGCGGCGGAAATCCACGGCGTGGCTGTAGCTCTCGCTGGTCGCCCGCCAGCCCGGCTGACCATACTCGGCGATCTCCATGATCGGCGGGCGCTCGTCTTCCGGCAGATCACCGAGAAACACGAACACGATACCGTAGCGCTCCTGCACCGGGTAGGAATCGACCCGGGCCCGCGCGGGTATCCGCGCCTGCGGGCCAAGCGAGGGAATGCGCCGGCAGCGCCCGGTCCCGTCGAAGCGCCAGCCATGGTAGGGACACTCGATACAATCGCCCCTGATCCGGCCGCCGGCGAGCGACCCACCACGATGCACGCACACGTTCGCCAGGCAGCGTGCGCGCCCGTCCTCGCCCCGGAACAGGGCGAAATCCTGGCCCAGCATGCGAATCTTCAGCGGCTCGGTGCCAAGCCGCTCGCTCCATTCCGCCGGGTACCAGAAGTTGATGAACATCCACCCCTCCTCGCCCTGGTCGCCGCCCTCGCGCCGCGCCCGTCAGGTGCCTAGGCGGTCGCCATACTCAGCAAGCCCCGGGTCCTCGACCCAGCCAGCCGGACGTGCCGCTCTCGGCGGGATACTGCCTTTGAAGTTTTCAGGGCCTACATTTAGCGAAGAAATGTCCATCACGTGCGTATAGATGCCCGACATGAATCGCTCGCCGGTGCTGCGGCCGAACAGCATCTTCTTGCCGTCCGGCGAGATCGCCGGGAAGCCGTCGAACGTCTTGTTCCACGTGATGCGTACCGGCTCGCCGCCGGCGAGATCGTTCATGACGATCTCCCAGTTGTTGTTCTCGAAGATACGCACGTAGAAGAAATGCTGTCCGTCCGGGGCGATGAACGGCGCCCAGTTCATGTCCTTGGTGAAGGTGCGCGGCTGCACATCGGTGCCGTCCATCTTCATGGTGAAGATGGTCATCGGCGTCTGGCGGCGCTCGCCGGTTTCCTCCCTCAGCTTGCGGTTAGCGGTAATTTCGCTCTTCTTCCAGGCGCGGAAGATAATGTGCTGGCCGTCGGGGGTCGGGTATGGGGCGCCTTCCTGCCAGTCCCTGGTGAACGTGAGCTGCTGCTCGCCGGTGCCGTCCACGCGCATCTTCCAGATGTCCATGTTGCCGTCGATCTGCCGGCCGAAGATCACCCACTGGCCGTCGCTGGAGATCGTGACCTCGGCCTCGTACCACTTGTTGTTGGTCAGGCGCTTGATGTCGCCGCCCTTCAGATCCGAGATGTAGAGCTCGGCCCCCTGCGGGTAATTGTCGTCTTCCGACCAGTTACCGAGCGGCATGTCCATGTTGTCGCGCGTAGATGTCCAGACGATGCGCTTGCCGTCCGGGAAGAACCACGAGCAGGCATCCTGGCCATGATCGTTCACGCGCCAGATCTCCTTGCCATCGTCGGTGAAGATATAGGTCAGTGCCCCGCCCGCCCGACCTTCACCGGGATCCTGCGCGTCCTTGTCCTGTGTCTGCGCGATCACGTGGTAGTTGTCCGGGGCGTAATACGCTTCGGCGTTTTCCGGCACGTTCGGGATCCTGCGCACCGGCAGTTCCCTGCCTTCCCATTCCGAGGGGGAACTCGCCGCGGGGCTGGCCTGCGTGGTGGCATCCGGCCCCGCCGGCGCGGCCTCCTGCGTGGCGGCCTGCGGGGCAGGCGGTGCAGCCGGTTCAGAGCACGCGCTCAGGAACAAGGCGCCCGACACGGCGACGGTCAAAGCGATTGGGAACGGGTTGCGGATCATGGGCAATCCCCTGCTGGATTCGTTGGTTATTTTGCAGTGCCCAACGGCCGACGGCCGAAGAGCACCCCTCGGGAAAGCCGCCCGATCATAACGAAGGGTAGACAACAGCACAAAACGCGGCAATTTGCCGCGCCTGGTGGGACCGACTCGAGTCCGATCGGGTCGACTCAGGCCCTGTGCGCCTTGGCCACCGCCTCACGTCCCGATAGCAGCGGAATCGCCGGCAGCACCCAGCTCTTGTGCGCCCGGCGCGCCGGGCTTGGGATCGCGTAAGCCACGCGGTCGTAGTCGGCGCGGTATTTCGCGATGTCGATGCGCCAGCCGCGCTCTTCCCAGTCGCGACAGAACTCGCGGTAGCGGGCGATGGCCTTGTCCGCGGGCACCAGGAACTCGTGCGTGTTGGTGCGCGGGGTCAGCGCCGGGTGCACGGGCTCGAGCACATAGCGGTCCTGCTCGGCGACGTAGAGCGAACGGGACTCGATGGTCGAATCGTAGCGCGGGTCGGTCAGGTGGTTGCGCGCGAACAGTCCGTAGACGCGATCGAGCTTCTCGTGCACCGGGGTATGGAACGCCCAGCCGTGCATCCAGAATTTCTCGGAGATATGGATGTGGGTCCAGGTGCAATTCGGGCCATGATTCCCGGAGCCTGCGATTGCCGTCGCATCCGCATGCTTGCCCGAAGCCTGGCGCATGTCCTCCTGCGCGAGCGGCGGCGCATACATCGGCTGCATGAAGCCGGTACCCCAGGCGGTGTCTTTCAGCTCGATGTCCTCGACCCGATAGTCGTCGCGCACGCCGAGAAAACCATGCGTCGGGTGCGTGAACTCGTTGTGCGCCGGGTCCATGGTGTTCTCGACCGAGCGCTTGTAGTCGATCTTCCACTCGAACTTGAGCAGGATCGTGCGCCACTCCGGGTCGCCGTACTCGGGAATATCCATGATCGGCGGACGCTCGGCCTCGGGCAGATCGCCGAGAAACACGAACACCAGGCCATACTTTTCCTGCACCGGGTAGGCGTCGATGCGCGTGCGCTCGGGAATCTTCGTTTTCGGCCCGAGCGAAGGCAGCCGCGTGCAGTCGCCTGCGCCGTTAAATGTCCAGCCGTGGTACGGGCACTCCACGCAATCGCCGCGGATGCGACCATCGGCCATGGATCCGCCGCGGTGCGTGCAGGTGTCGCTGATGCAGCGCACCTCGCCCTTCTTGTCACGCCACAACGCGAAATGGTGGCCCAGCATCATCACCTTCAGCGGCTTCTCCGCGCCGAACCGCAGTTCCGAGGATTCTGCCGCGACG
>CAYOFE010000054.1:0-17202 GCA_964403135.1 uncultured Chromatiaceae bacterium
CCGCCGCCCGCGGGCGGCGCGCGTGCCGATCACCGCGCGGCTGGTTGCCGACCTGATCACCCAGGCCGGCGTGAATCGCGTGCTGACGGTGGACGTGCACGCCGACCAGATCCAGGGGTTCTTCTCGATCCCGATGGACAACGTGTATTCCTCGCCGGTGCTGCTCGGCGATCTCTGGCGGCAGAACCGCGACGACCTGGTGGTGGTGTCGCCGGACATTGGCGGCGTGGTTCGTGCGCGCGCCTTCGCCAAGCGGCTCGACAACGCCGATCTCGCCATCATCGACAAACGGCGTCCGGCACCGAACGTCTCCGAGGTGATGAACATCATTGGCGAGGTGGAGGGCAAGACCTGCGTGCTGATCGACGACATGGTCGACACCGCCGGGACGCTCTGCCAGGCGGCGCAGGCGCTGAAGAATCACGGCGCGGCGCGGGTGGTGGCTTATGTCACCCACCCGGTGCTGTCGGGCAAGGCGGTAGAGCGCATCGGCGCCTCGGTGCTCGACGAGATCGTGGTCACCGACACCATCCCGCTCGGTCCTGCCGCCCTCGCGTGCAGCAAGATCCGCCAGCTCGGCGTGGCCGAGCTGCTCGGCGAGACCATGCGGCGGATTTCCCTCGACGAGTCGGTCAGCTCTCTCTACGTCGACTGATCCCGCTCCTGCGGGAGCGACGTCCTAAGGTAACGACGCCAGTCGTGGCCGCCACATCGCGGCTTGCGCCGCTCCGACCTGTGCGGTGGCTGCAGGAGCGGCGTGTTGTGGGAGCGACGCCAGTCGCGATTTCCGTTATCATGCCGCCCCCCTCACGGGGAGGGTCCGGCCGCGGTCGCAACGGCGGGGCTTGCCGATAAACTCAACAGAATCAGAGGTTACCCATGGCCAGCAAGCGTTATTCCATCGCTGCCGAGCCCCGGTCTGACGTAGGTAAAGGTGCGAGCCGCCGCCTGCGCAAGTCCGGCAAGGTTCCGGCGATCATGTACGGGGGCGGAGAGCCTCCTTCGTCAGTCCTCCTGGACCGCAACGAAGTGATGCGCAACGTCGCCGAAGAGGCATTCATGTCGAGCATCCTCACCGTCAAGGTTAACGGCCAGGAGCTGCAAGCGGTGGTGCGCGACGTGCAGGTGCATCCGGCCCGCAAGCAGGTGCTGCACATCGACCTGCAGCGCATTCTCGCCAACGAGAAGCTGCGTATGACCGTGCCGCTGCATTTCCTCAACCAAGCCAACGCCAGGGGCGTGAAGGAAGGCGGTGGCATCATCTCGCACCTCCTGACCGAGGTGACCGTGTCGTGCCTGCCGAAGGACCTGCCCGAATATCTCGAGCTCGACGTCATCGACCTCGGCCTGAACCAGGTCTTGCATCTGTCCGACATCAAGCTGCCGCCGGGCGTGGAAATTCCCGAGCTGGCGGGTGGCCCGGAAAACGACCAGGCGGTGGTCTCGATCCACCTGGTGAAGGAAGAAGTGGAAGTGGCGCCCGAAGCCGAGATCGCTGCTGCGGAGGTGCCGGCGTTGGCGCAGACCGCGGAGACGGCCGAGGCTGCGGCTGGCAAGGAAGGGGGCAAGGAGGCCGGCAAGGCGCCGGCGAAGGAAGCCGCCCCGAAGGAGAAGAAAGAAAAGAAGTAACGACGCCACGGCGCGCGTTGCACACAGGAGCCGGGCCCATGCCCGGCTCTTGCGTTTCAGGGCAAGAGGCGACAGATTGGCCCGCGCATGCCGGCAGCATCGAACAACGTGCCCCGCGTCATCATCGGGCTCGGCAACCCGGGCCCGCGCCATGCTGGCGACCGGCACAACGTCGGCTTCTGGCTGGTCGAGGAACTGGCGCGCTCGGGGGCCCGGCACTTTCGCGAGGAGGCGAAGCTCTCGGCGGCGGCCTGCCAGGTCGATCTCGGCGGCCAGGCGGTGCGGCTGCTCAAGCCCGGCACCTTCATGAACCGCAGCGGCCAAGCGATGCGCCGGGTGATGGATTACTACGGTGTGGCGCCCGGTGAGATTCTCGTGGTGCACGACGATCTTGACCTGCCGCCGGGCACCGCGCGACTGAAATTCGCCGGCGGGCATGGCGGGCACAACGGCCTGCGCGACATCATCGAGCACTGCGGCGCGGATTTCTTCCGGCTGCGCATCGGCATCGGCCACCCGGGTCATCGCGACGACGTTACCGACTACGTGCTGCATTCCCCGTCGAAAGACGAGCAGGCGCGCATTGACGCGGCAATCGCCGAATCGCTGCGCGCGCTCGAGACCTGGTACCGGCTCGGTTTCCAGCGCGGCGTGCACCAACTGCATTCGGCCACGCCGCGCGAGGAGCCGGACGCCGCCGAGGCGCCAGTGGACTGAGCGATGCGCGTGGCCCGTCGCTTAAGCCTGCTGTTGCTCGTCGGCCTGGCTGCGGCGCGCGGACCCGCCGAGGCCGCGCCCGATCCGCAACCCGTTTACCGCGCGCTGGGGCTCGATGCCGTCACGCTTACCTTCATCCTCGGCAACGTGCAGTTCCTGCTGGCGCACGAGCTCGGCCACCTCGTCATCGGCGAGTTCCAGGTGCCGGTGCTGGGGCCGGAGGAAAACGCCGCCGATTACATCGCCGCCACGGCGCTGATCCGCACCGAGCGCCGCGACCCGGAGCGCAACGCCCGTTATCGCGATTACCTGCTGGCCGCCGCCGACGCGCAGCGCCTCGCCTGGGAGAAGGGCACGTCGCTCGGCGTGCCGGTGCCGTATTGGGACAGCCATGCGCTCAACATCCAGCGTTTCTACCAGTTCGTCTGCCTGCTCTATGGCGCAGACCCGGAAACCTACGCCGAGCTGCCCGCGCGCATCGGCCTGCCGGCGGGCCGGGCCGCGGGATGCGCCGCGGAGTTTCAGCATGCGGATCGTGCCATCAACTGGCTGATCGCAACCTTCGGGCGCAAGCCCGGCGCGGGCGAGGGCGCGCCGATCGAGATCCGCTATGAGCCACCGCCGAGCGTGGTGGCGACCGAAGTGGCGCAGGAAATGCGCCGCGTGCGGCTGGTCGAGGCCAGCACCGAGCGGGTCACGGAGCTCTTCGCGCTGCCGCGGCCGGTGGCGGTGGTGATGCGCCGCTGCGGGCGATCCGAGGCCGCCTGGCAGCCCGAGCGCAGCGAACTCGTCCTCTGCTACGAGCTGCTCGATACCTTCTTCAGGCTGCGCGCCGCGCGCGGCAGCGCCACGTTGTAGGCGGCCGTCACTCCGTGCCGATATGCACCAGGGCGTAGCCGGAAAGCACCACCTGCGGTACCGTCATGCCGATGATGTAGCCGGCCTTCGGCGCGCGCACGGCATGCTCCGCATCGCTCCAGGGGTCGCGAATGTGCCCCACCACTTCCCCCGCGGCTACCGTGTCGCCGAGCTGCCGTGCCGGATAGAAAATGCCGCCGGCGCCGGACGGGGCGCGCACCCAGAAGGAGTCTTTGACCACGCGCTGCGCGGCCGATGGCAGCCTGGAACGCGGCAGCATACCGAGATGCGCCATGCTGTTGAGCACCCCTTCGACGCCGCGCCCGATTTCCGCGGGCTCGAAGCGCAGCGGTAGCCCGGCTTCGTAGATGATGGCGGGAATCCCGGCCTGCATCGCCTCGCGGCGCAGGCTCCCGTCCGGCCCGGCGCCGCCGATCACCACGCCGACGCCGAAACTGCGCGCCAGCTCCAGCGCCTTCGGCTGGGAGACATCCACGCGGATCTGCGGCAGGTTGGCGCGCTGGAACGAGCCGGTGTGCAGGTCGATCAGCGCGTTGCAATAGGCCTTCACGATGCTGAATACGGCGTAGGCAATCTGCGCGGTGTTGCTGCCGCGCGGGTCGCCGGGAAACGCGCGGTTCAGGTCGCGCCGGTCCGGCATGTAGCGGTTGCCGCTGCGAAAGCCGGCCATGTTGACCGCGGGCGCCACCAGCAGCGTGCCGGAGAGCTGCGCCGCATTCACTTCGGCGAACACCCGCGAGCCGATCTCGAAGCCGTTCAACTCGTCGCCGTGGATGGTGGCGGTGACGCACAGTGTCGGCCCGGGCCGGACACCGCGCGCGGCGAAGATCGCCGTGTCCAGGAACGCGCCCTCGAAAGTGCGCACCGTCTCGAAGCCGAACTTGCGCTTCTGCCCAGGGGCGATGTCGCGGCCGAGGATTTCCAGCGGGCCCCAGGCGCTGCCGGCGTCCTGGGCCGGCGCAACGAGCGGCCAGGCTGTAATAGCAATGGCGAACAGGCGCCACAGCATGGCGTTGGTGGTGATCATGGCGCTACATGAGCGCCAGCAATGCGCCGCCGGCCAGCAACAGCACGGCGGTGGCCGGGAGGATGATCCGGCGCAACTGTGCATTACCGAGGCTCGCGGCTACAACGGCTTTGAGCAGGGTGTTAGCGCCTACGGCAATGACGATGGTGCGCGCTGCCGCCAGCAGGCTGGCGGAGTCGGCCGCCGCAAGATTCGCCATCGACAGCGCGATCGCATCTACGTCGGTGAGCCCGGCTACCGCGCCTGCGAGGTACAACCCGGCATCACCCAGGTACACCTGCGCGGCTCTCGCGGCCAGCGTGACTATGCCGAACAGCAGGCCGAACTGCACCGCCTGGCCGAGTTCGAACGGGTTTTCACCCGCTGCCACTTCGGCGGATGCGCCGGCCGAGCGACCGCCCCGCCACAGCACCAGGCAGATCAGCAGGCTCACGGCGGCAAGCCCGCCGATGACGAGCGCGAGCCGCGCCGCGAGCGGCTGGCTGATCACCGCCACCAGCACGATCACGCGCGCGAACATCACCGTCCAGGCGAGCAGGATGCCGAGCGCCAGCGCCGGCGACTGCTCCGGCTGCTGCCGGCTGCGCTGCGCAAAGCCGAGCGACACCGCGGTGCTCGACACCAGCCCGCCGAGGATCCCGGTGAGCCCGACGCCGTGCTCGGCGCCGAGGATCTTCACCAGCAGGTAACTGGCGAAGTTCAGGCCCGATATCAGCACCACCATCAGCCAGATCTTGTAGGGATTGATCACGTCGAGCGGCGCCGGGCCGAAGTTCTCGTTCGGCACCAGCGGCAGGATGATCAGCGTGACGATGGCGAACTTCAGCGTCGCTTCGACGTCGGCGGGCTCGATGCGTTTCGCCAGACGGTGCAGCCAGTCCTTCAGCGCCAGCGTCAGCGCCGTGGCCACGCCAAGGCTCGCGGCGAGCGGCACCTGCCCGAGCAGGCACAGCCAGCCGAGCAGGAACGCGATCAGCGCCGAGACCTCGGTGGTGATGCCGACTTCGCCGAGCTTCGCCGTGACCGCGTAAGAAACCACCACCAGCGCGACCACTGCGCCGAACAGCGCCAGAGCCAGCCACGGCTCCGCCAGCGTCTGCTGGAAATATGCGGCGAGTGCGCCGGCCAGCGCCACCAGCGCAAAGGTGCGAACCCCGGCGAAACTGCGCTCCGGCACCTTGGTGCGCTCGCGTTCCAGGCCCAGCAGCACGCCGAGGCCGAGCGCGGCGCCGAACCGCAATGCCAGCGTCAGGTCGTCCATGCGAAGGATTATAGGCGACGGGGATTGCGGTGCTGGCGTAACATGCCGGCGGGGAGGACACAGCCAGTGCAGCAGCGCGAATTCGACCTGACACGCTCGGTGCTTGCGGTGCTGTGCATCGGTGCGCTGCTCGGCGTGTCGTTGTGGATCCTGCGGCCGTTCCTCGCGCCGCTGATCTGGGCCACCATGATCGTGGTGGCGACCTGGCCGCTGATGCTGGCCTGTCAGCGCCGGCTCTTCAACCGGCGTGGCCTGGCCGTGCTGCTGATGGTCGTCGGCATGCTGCTGGTGTTCGTGGTGCCGCTGGCGCTTGCGGTGGACACCCTCGTCAGCAACGCCGCGACGCTGAAGTCCTGGGCCGATGCCGTGGCGACGCTCGATATTCCACCGCCGCCCGCGTGGCTGGCAAGGTTGCCGGTGGCTGGCGACGCGGCGGCTCACGCGTGGGAGAACCTGCGTGCCCTCAGCCGCGGCGCGCTCGCCGCGAAGGCGGCGCCCTATGCCACGTCGGTGGTGTCCTGGGTGCTGGCCGAGCTCGGCATCGCCGGCGTGCTGCTGGCGCAGTTCCTGCTCACCATCGTCGTGGCCGCCATCATGTGGGCGGGCGGCGAGGACGCCGCGGCGATCGTGCTGCGGCTGACGTGCCGGATCGCCGGCGAGCGCGGCGAGGCCGCCGCGCGGCTGGCGGCGCAGGCGATCCGCGGCGTGGCGCTTGGCGTGGTGGTCACCGCGCTGATCCAGTCCATGGTCGCGGGCATCGGCCTCAGCGTCGCCGGCGTTCCCTTTGCCGGCATCCTCACCGCCGTGGTGTTCATGGTGACGCTGGCGCAGATCGGGCCGCTGCTGGTGCTGGCGCCCGCAGTGATCTGGCTCTACGCGACGGGCAGCGCCGGCTGGGGCACGTTCCTGCTGGTCTGGACCCTCGTGGTCGTGACCATGGACAACTTCCTGCGGCCGTGGCTGATCAGGAAGGGCGCCGACCTGCCGCTGCTGCTGATCTTCGCCGGCGTCATCGGCGGGTTGCTTGCCTTCGGCATCATCGGCATCTTCGTCGGGCCGGTGGTGCTGGCGGTGTCATGGACGCTGCTCACTGCGTGGCTGGCGGATGTGCCGCCAGCCACGCGGCCGGGTGCGCCACCCGATCAGAACGTGTAGAGCGCACTCGCCGAGAGCAGGTACACGTCGTCGACGTCGTCGACGTCGAACATCTCGGCCTCGGCGCGGATCTGGAACGAGGCGAGCTGGAAGCGCACACCGAGCCCATAGGCAGGATCGGTGCCGTCATCGTCGCCGAGCGATCCGCCGTTGACCTCCGTGTCCCAGTTGATCATGCCCACCTTGCCGAACACACCGATCGGCCCAAGATTTACACCCGCGACCGCGAACGCATCCCATCCGTCCACTTCGATCTTGATGTTGCCGTCATCAGGTTCGCCCAGGTTCACGTAGCCGCCCTCGATGGCGAGGTCGAGAAACGGGATGATGCCAACGTTGTAGCCGACGATCGCTTTCCACGCGAAATCATCGCCATCGAAATCGCCGCCGCCCGGCAGGTCGGTGTCCGCCGTGGACTGGCCGATGCCGCCGCCGATGTAGAAGCCGCTGTCGGCACCGGCTAGTGCCACGCCCGGCAGCGCCGCGAGCCCGATGAGCGAAGCGATCGCAAGTTCCCTGATCTTCATCTGTCCTGTCTCCGGTTGCTATCGAACCTTGCGGGACTGCAGCTCCCCTACAGCGTCCTTCGCGCCAGCGCCGCGCCGGCGCCGAGCGCGCGCAGCTTGCCGAGGGCGATGTCGTAGGGGATCGGCGTCATGCCGCAGTTGGTGCAGGGCAGTATCCGTTCCTTGTCCACGAACTGCATCGCCGCCTTCAGCGTCGCCACCACTTCCTCGGGCGTCTCGACGCGGTCAGGCGTCACCTGGATTGCGCCCACCATGAGCTGCTTGTCCTTCAGCAGCCCGAGCAGCGACAGCGGCACCTTCGAGCCCGCGCACTCCAGCGACACCTGCTGCACGCGGCTCGCGTTCAGTGCCGGGAAGATCTCCTCGTACTGGCGCCACTCGGCTCCGAGCGTCTTCTTCCAGTCGATGTTCTCCTTGATGCCGTAGCCGTAGCAGATGTGTACGGCGGTGGTGCACTTCAACCCCTCGATCGCCCTATGCAGCGCTTCGATGCCCCAGTCCTTCACGTCCTGCATGAACACGTTGAAGGCCGGCTCGTCGAACTGGATCACATCCACGCCCGCTTTCTCCAGATCGTGCGCCTCGGCGTTGAGGATCTCGGCAAAGGCCATCGCCATCTTCGGCCGGCTGCCGTAGTAGCTGTCGGCGATCGTGTCGCAGATCGTCATCGGGCCGGGCAGCGTGAACTTGAGCCGCTTTTTCGTCTGGGCCCGCGTGAACCTGACCTCGTCCAGATGCACCGGCGCCGGGCGCGACAGCGCTCCGGTCACGGTCGGCACCTCGAGCTGGTAGCGGTTGTCGCGGATGCCCATCAGGGTCTTCTTTTGCCAGTCGATACCGCGGATCTTCTCGAGGAAGCCGTGCACGAAATGAATGCGGAACACCTCGCCGTCGGTGACGGTGTCGATGCCGGCTTCTTCCTGGTGGCGGATCCACTCGGCGGCGGCGCGGCGCTTGCCATCCTCCAGCGCATGGCCCGAGAGCTTCCAGCCGCCTTTCAGTTTCTCCGGCTCCGCGAGCCAGTCGGGGCGCGGCAGGCTGCCGGCGATGGTGGCTTCGAACATGGGCGCTCCCTCCGTGATCCGCGCATTAAAGGCGGTTGGAGCGCGTCGCGCAAACCCGACGCTGCCACGGTCCGCCGCGCGGTCGCGAATCGGGGCGAAAGCAGCCGATTTGCGGGAAGGGCAGCGCCGGCGTCACCATCGGCCTGGGGCTCGCGCAGGTGTTTTTCCGCCAGTTGTGCGAGGGTGCCTTCAGGGCCGAGCAGTTGCACCTGCCAGTACGGTGAAGCCCTCACGGGCCGCAGCCTCTGCGAGCCGGTCGTCCAGACAGACAAATCCGAGTGTTGCGGGCTCGTGTTCGCTGGCGACCACGGCTGCGGCGAGTTGCAAAGCGTCGGCAGCACGTAGTGCATGAACTCGCAGCAGCCGTTGGGCCATGCCTCGAACTGGTTCCGTCGGCAAGACCTCTTGCCAGGACTCGCTCATCATTCTCAGACGAGTGAGCGCCTCCGCTGTGTCGGAAGCAGCCAGCGCCCCCTCACGTTCTCGCCGCGCGATTGCCGAAACGCACTCGATGGGGGTGCCCCACCACGTGAGCAGCGTTGGATCCTGCTCGGCCAGCGCCAGCATCTCCTTCCGCCCCGGTTCGTTGAGCAGTAACGGAACGACCGCCGAGGCGTCCCAGAACCTCATCGGCCTTCCCGTCGATCCTCGATCAGCGCCGCAAGCACGCTCTTCTTCGGCTTCGGAGCCGGCTCTGCCAGCTGTTCGAGACGCAGGGTGCGGCGACTGCGCCGCACCAAACCTGCCTGCTCAAGCCGACTGAGACGATCATCCCCTTGGCCATTGCCGCTGACGCGCTCAAGCCGCGCGACCGGGCGATTACGGTCCATGATCAGCACGACCTGGCCAGCCTTTACCCGGCGCAGGTACGCACTCAGGCGGTTCTTGATCTCAGAAATGGTCGCTTTCTCCATGCGGATATCATATATGGCCAATATAGCCTACTCAATATAGCCATTAGAGACCTATATCAGGGTTTTTGCCGAGATTCGCTTAATACCGCGTGGCGCCGCTTTCCAACCGTGGTTCGCGTCGCTAGGATGGCCGCCCCAAATCAGACCAAAGTCGCGACTTGCATCGCTCCTACGACCCCCCATGCCTATCCGCTGCGGAATCGTCGGGTTGCCGAACGTCGGCAAGTCCACGTTATTCAATGCGCTGACGGCGGCCGCCGTCGCCGCCGAGAACTATCCCTTCTGCACCATCGAGCCCAACGTCGGCGTGGTGCCGGTCCCCGACCCGCGGCTCGATGCGCTCGCCGCGATCGTCAAGCCGCAGAAGGTGCTGCCCACCACCGTGGAGTTCGTGGACATCGCCGGCCTGGTCGCGGGCGCCTCGAAAGGCGAGGGGCTCGGCAACAAGTTTCTCGCGCACATCCGCGAGACCCACGCCATCGCGCAGGTGGTGCGCTGCTTCGATAACCCCGACGTGACGCACGTCGCCGGCGCCGTGAACCCGGAGCGCGACATCGGCGTGATCAACACCGAACTCGTGCTCGCCGATCTCGACACCGTGCAGAAAAATCTCGACCGCGCCGAGCGGCAGGCCAAGACCGCGAAGAAAGAGGACATCGCCTGGCGCGATCTCCTCAAGCGCCTCGACGCGCACCTCGACGGCGGCGCGCCCGCGCGCACCTTCCAGGCCAACACGCCGGAGTGGGAGCAGGTGCGCACGCTGCAGCTTCTCACCGCCAAGCCCGTGATGTACGTGGCCAACGTGGACGAGAGCGGGCTCGGCGGCAACGACTACACCGCGCGCGTCGAGAAACTCGCCGCCGCCGAAGGAGCGCAGGCCGTGATCGTCTGCGCGGCGCTGGAAGCCGAGATCGCGCAGCTCGACGAGGCTGACAAGGCCGTGTTCCTCAAGGAGCTCGGGCTCGACGAGCCGGGCCTCAACCGCGTCATCCGTGCCGGCTACAAGCTCCTCGGGCTGCAGACGTTTTTCACCGCCGGTCCCAAGGAAGTGCGCGCCTGGACCGTACCGCGCGGCGCCACCGCCCCCCAGGGCGCCGGCCAGATCCACACCGATTTCGAGAAAGGCTTCATCCGCGCCGAGGTCATCGCCTACGACGACTACCTTCGCTGCAACGGCGAACAGGGCGCCCGGGAAACCGGCAAGATGCGCCTCGAAGGCCGCGACTACGTGCTGCAGGAAGGGGATGTGATCTACTTCCGCTTTAACGTCTAGCAGCGGCTTCTGCAGAAGCGACGCTTGTGGGAGCGACGCACCCGCCCCAGCGGAGCCTCGTTGTGGGAGCGACGCCAGTCGCGATCTTCACCCCCGAATTGGCAACACCACAGCGCTTGCAGTATCGTCAACCCCCCCGGGCGAGCCCCAGGCGCGACCCGGCGAGCGCATGACGTACACCACGGTCGTCATCTTCGGCGGGGACACCGACCCCGGTTACCGGCTCGCGCAGCGGCTCGCCGCCGCGGGCCGCGAGGTGATTGCGGCCGTGCGATTCCTGCGCGACCGTTCCTACCTCGATCGGCTCGGCGCCGAGATCGTCTACTGCGATCCCACCAGGCGCGAGGAAGTGGAACAGTTCTTCGCCTGCCGTAACGGTGCCGATCTGGCCGTGGTTTGCATCCTCGGCGGCACGCCGCAGCTGAACACCCAGGGCAACATCAACGTCATCGACGCCGCCGCCAACGCCGGCGTGACGCGCATCGTCATTACCACCTCGATCGGCTGCGGCGACAGCGCCGAGATCCTCGACCCGTTCGTGAAAGCAGTGGCCGGGCGCGCGATCCGCGCCAAGGAGTGGGCGGAAAATCACCTGCGCGCGAGCGGCCTCGACTGGACCATCGTGCGCTCCGGCGGCACCATGCGCCGCGCCGGCAGCGGCGAAGCCATTCTCACGGACAGCACCGCAGTGACCGGCTACATCAATCTCGGTGACCTCGGCGACATGCTGTTCGTCGCGCTGGAAAGCGACAAGCTGATCGGCAAGGCCGTCGCCGCCGTGGACCCCGCGCGGGCCCACAACGTAAACGGCACGCCGCTGATCCCTGCCGAGGTGTAGGAGCCGCCTTGACACCCCGCCGCACCCGCCCCGACAATCAGCGCCCCTCGCGCGTGGTGATGTAGCTCCGTTGGTTAGAGCGCGGCACGCATAATTCAGAGGTCGGGGGTTAAACACCACCCATCACCACCAAGTCAAATCAGGCGGAGTGGCGCAGTTGCAGCGGCGCAGTTCCCGCCGTCATCCTTCCTACAACGCCGGCAACTCGTGAGCGCCACCCGATTCGACGAACGGGTTCACCGCGCGCATCTCGCCCCGCTTATACGCGGCAAGCCGATCCTGGCATTCGCTCACCCGGGCGTTCGCCCACGCGGGATCCGGCGGGCTGATCAGGTCGCGCAGAAGACATTGGACGCAGAAACGAGCGTCGCCGCCTGCCCCTGCCAAGACACACTGGCCAAGGCCATAATCCCCACCCCATGCCCCATCCCCCCGTCGCCCTGCGCTACGTCGAACCGGTGTTCCGCCCGCCGAGCGAGGCGGATTCGCTGATCCTGCCGGTGACCGACGGCTGCTCGTGGAACCGCTGCCGGTTCTGCGAGATGTACACCGCGCCGCAGAAGAAATTCCGCGCGCGCGACGAGGCCGAGGTGCTGGGCTCGATCCGCTGGGCCGCCGGGCAGCTCGGTGCGCGCGTGCGCCGCGTGTTCCTCGCCGATGGCGACGCGCTGGTGCTGCCCACGCACCGGCTGCTCGCGGTGCTCGAGGCCATCCGCGCGGAGCTGCCCGCGGTCAATCGCATCTCCAGTTACTGCCTGCCGCGGAACCTCCGGCGCAAACCCGTTGAGGAGCTCGCGGCGCTGCGCGCGGCGGGGCTCGCGCTGGTCTACGTCGGCGCGGAGTCGGGTGACGACACGGTGCTCGAGCGCGTCGGCAAGGGCGAGACCTTCGACTCCACGCGCGAGGCGCTCGACAAGCTCGCTGCCGCCGGCATCCGCCGCTCGGTGATGATCCTGAACGGGCTCGGCGGGCCGGCATTCTCTGAGCAGCACGCGGCGAACTCGGCGCGGCTCGCCAATGCCACGCAGCCGGAGTACCTGGCCACGCTGGTGGTGAGCTTTCCGCAGGGCGAGGCGCGCTTTCGCGGAGGCTTCCCGGAGTGGCAGCCGCTTGACCTGCGCGGACTGTTTCTGGAGATGGAGCGCTTTCTCTCCGCGCTGGAACTCAACCGCACGATCTTTCGCTCCGACCACGCCTCGAACTGGCTGGTGCTCAAAGGCACGCTCGGCCGCGACAAGGAGCGACTGCTCAGCGAGGTGCGCCGTACCATCGCCGACCCGGCGAGTGCGCGCCTGCGCCCGGCGTGGGCGAGGGGGTTGTAGGGTGCCGGGGCTTCGGTAATTTGCTGACCCGCTCAATGCGATCCGGCACGTCCGGCCCGCCCGGTGATCATGTTATTGGCCGGGCATTGGCCCTGTACTAGTGACGCTGTCTGGCATGAACAACAAAGGGGCCGCACATCGTCACCGTCCCGACAAAGACCAGCACATTCCAGGGACAGGCGCTAATGCCTGCACGCTTTGAACCCGCCGGCATCCTCTGCAAGGCAAGGAAATTTTTGCCGCCGATTGCAGCGTCGTTGAATACGACACCATGACGACCAATAATGTTGTCCAACAGCTCGATATTCCTGACCAAATGAAGGAACTGATAACTGTTCTGCGGAAGCCATATAAACAGGTGGGCGCAGGGAGAAAAATTGCGGCGCTACATAGGGGCATCACACGCCAGGAGGTGAGTAGGTACATTGACGGCGTGCTGGATCTCCTCGTGAAAGAGCAACTGGTCCGCGTATTCAACAAAGTCGTGCACCCTGTTCGCAGGCAGGGATCACGTGTTGAAACGATCTTAAACGCCCCGATGTTGTCCGACGATTCGCTCGTTAGAAAGGCGCTACGGCTGTGACGTGTCGACGCGGAGTGTATCAGCCGTGCTCACATGAATCTCTGGCTCGCCGTCACCGACAGTGACTGGTTCAGCTTCCTCCGGGATCGGCGCCCCGATGAGGTGAACTTCTGGCAGCCGAGCGGCGGGCGGCAGTTCCGCGCATTGGCGCCGGGCGAGCCGTTTCTCTTTAAGCTGCACAGCCCGAAGAACTACGTCGTCGGCGGTGGCTTTTTCGTGCGACACACCGCGTTGCCCTGTTCACTGGCCTGGGAGGCATTCGGTACGAACAACGGTGTGCCGGACATGCGGGTGTTCCGCGACCGGATCCGCAAATATCGCCGTGCGGAGGCCGATGCGCCGACGCCGGATCCGGTGATCGGCTGCAACGTCCTCGCCGAGCCATTCTTCTGGCCGGAACAGGACTGGATTCCGGTGCCCGCCGACTGGGCGCCGAACATCGTACAAGGCAAGACCTACGAGACGACGCGATCGCCCGGGGCTGAACTCTGGGCGAGTGTCCTGCAGCGTCTGCACTCTCTGCGCGACTACGAAGAGGCCGAACGTTATGGCACTGAGTTTCTGACCCGGGCACGACTGGGACAGGGGGCGTTCCGGGTGCTGGTGACGGATGCGTATCACCGCCGCTGCGCGATCACCGGCGAGCGTACCCTGCCGGTTCTCGAGGCCGCGCATATAAAACCGTATTCCGAGGAAGGCCCGCATCGGGTGACCAACGGACTCCTGCTGCGATCGGACCTGCACATCCTGTTCGACAAGGGCTACCTCACGGTCACTCCCGACTACCGGGTCGAAGTGAGCCAACGGATCAGGGAGGAATTCGAGAACGGGCGCGACTACTACGCCCATCACGGGAAGCCGCTTGTCGTTCTGCCAGAGGCGGCCCGCGACCGCCCGGGCAGGCCGTTCCTCGAGTGGCACAACGAGAGCCGATTTCTTGCGTGAGGCCGGTGTGCAGGAATACCTGACGGGTTACCTCGCACGTGGCGCAGGCGGCACGACCTGCGCAATGCGTTCGTTTCCGTGCCAACGCGGCAGATTTGCCGCTGGTGCGCAGCGCGAGCGGTATGCAGTATTCCTCCAGGCGCAAAAGTGTCGAAACCCGCATGAGGCACTCTGTGGACTATCTGTATTCGTTGTACGATGCTCTCATCAGCATCAACGTCCCGAACGACAAGGCGCGGGCAGTCGTTGATGCCATGGAGCGCGATATGGGCACGACGCTGGCGACCAAGACCGATTTGGAGAACCTTCGCGTCGCGACCAAGGCGGACCTGGAAAACCTTCGCGTCGCGACCAAGGCGGATCTCCAGCTGCTGCGGCAGGAGCTGAAAGCCGACACGCAGTCGCTTCGGCAGGAGATCAAGAGCGACATGCAGTCGCTGCATCGGGAGGTCAAGGTCGACATGCAGTCGCTGCATCAGGAGATCAAGGTCGACATGCAGTCGCTGCGCCAGGAACTGACGTCGCAGAATCTGGCGACCCGCGATGAACTTCGCGACCAGATTGGGTCGGTCAGGGCCGAAGTCGCGGAGTTGCGTCAGGACAACGCGCTGGTCCGGAAAGACATGGAAATTCTCGCGACCCGAATTGACGTTATGCCTGCCACCATGACCGTCCGTCTCGGCTCAATCATGGTTGTTGGCATCGGCATCCTGTTCGCCGCTCTTAAACTGACCTGGCCCGAGGTTTAAGCCTTCCACGGCTCGGGCGCATCCAGCCGCGCCCGGTTGATGACCGTAGTCTCCTCGGTAATAGGTGCCGGTACTCCGGTAATTCCCGGTGCTGGACCATGTGTTCAGCAACGGGTCAGATGGTCCCGGATCCACGGCAGCAATGTCTGAAAGTCGCACTCGCGCCGTTCGAGCAGACCGATCAGAAATCGATGCGCTTCATCCGCGTCGACGCGGATCTGCCAGCCGTTCAGGCGCAGAAACACGTCGGTGGCGAAGAAGGCCACGCGCTGGTTGCCGTCCACGAACGGGTGATTCATGAGCAGCGACTCGAACAACGCCGTCGCCATCTCCGCGAGATCGGCGTAGTAGCCGGTGCGGGGCCGGAACAGCGCGCTTTCCAGCAGGCCCGGGTCGCGCACGCCGGGCGGTCCGCCGAAAACAGAGATCAGCGCCTCATGAATCGCGAGCACCTCTTCGGTCGTGAGGTGCTTGACCCTACTTCGCAAGCAGTTCCCCGAGGCGACGGTTCTGCTCGATGGACTTGTCGAGGTGGTTGAGGACTGCGGGCCGGACCCGTCGTCGCTGCAGATACTCGCGAATGGCCTCGGTCAGCAGACCTGACAGGCTCTGATGCGTCTCCTCGGCCATGGCGCGCAGCTCGGCCCAGACGGCCTCATCGACTTTTGAGCTGACCTTGATGGATGCCATGCCGGAAAGGGTAGCCGGACAGATCTGGACTCGTCAAGGCTTATGTTGACATCAGATGTGACGATACCTAGCATCACCGCATCATGAGAACCACGATCGATATCGATGACCCGGTGCTGCGTGCGCTGAAAAAGCTCCAGAAGCGCTCCGGCCAGTCCCTCGGCCGGCTGGTCTCCGACCTCCTCGCACAGGCGCTCAGCGCCCAGCCCGCGCCGGCGCCGGAGGAGCCCTTCGCCTGGGTGTCCCGACCGCTCGGCTCGCTGGTGGATATCGCTGACAAGGAGGCGCTCAGCCGCGCGCTGGAGGAGCGCTCGTGAGCTTTGCGATCGATGCCAACATCCTGGTGTACGCATCGGATGCCGATAGCCCATTTCACGGCCGCGCGGCCGCCTTTCTTCGTCAGTGTGCGGAGGGTGGCGAGATCGTCTGTTTTGCCTGGGCGACGCTCGCGGCGTATCTGCGCATCGTCACGCACCCCGGCGTATTTCGCCGGCCGCTGACGGCCGCGGAGGCGATGGCGAACGTCGACCGCCTGCTGGGCCTGCCGCACGTGCGGGCCCTGGGCGAGGAGGAAGACTTCTGGCGCGCCTATCAGTCCGTGGCTCGCGACGTGCAGCCGCGCGGCAACCAGGTTCCGGACACGTTTCTTGCGGCGGTGCTTCGCCAGCACGGGGTGGCGACGTTGTTTACGCGTGACCGGGATTTTCGCCGTTACGACTTTCTGACGGTCATCGATCCGCTGGAGAACACGGTACAGGAGAGTCGGCGCGCGCGTTACCGGGTGAGGAGAGGCAAACAATAGGTGCCCAAGACCGGGGGATGCACACGGGGACAGCGATTTGCGAATTGCCCGTCTCGAGGCCGAATTGAGCGGCATGAAGCTGCGCTATGAACGTGAGCTATCGCACATCCGGATGAAGCTCTTTCTCAGGGAATGGACCTGGTGGAGCGGGGTCTTCATGGCAGCGGTGTTCGGCCTGTTCTTCGTGCTCGTCAAGGTGACCGGAGTCGCTTAGCCCCGCCGTTTCCGCACGCCGCGCCAGTCCCGGTTGATACGGTTCAGGTCGAATCCCCGCGGATCGAAAACTCCGCCTGCCCAGCGCAGCATGTCGCCGTGTTCTTCGTCCCGGGGATCGGCGATCACCCGCAGGAACTCTGTGTACCCGTGGGGACCGCCCACATCCTCCGGCGGGCAGGCGTTCTCGCCGGCGGTGCAGCAGGGCAGCGGGAGGTCTGCGGCCGCCCATGCGGCTGGCGGTTCTTCGGCGATCAGGCGGTGTTCCCAGTCATCGCCCATGTCGTAGGCGTAGGAGAACTCGCCACCCGGGCCGATTTCCTTGATGACGGCGGCAACGGAGACCCGGCGCTCGTCGCGGTAATGGCCGACATCGCCGTAGTGGGCGGACTCATGGATCCACCAGTCGGGCGCGATGATCTGCTCGCCGATGCGGAATTCATGTGCATGGCAGTCCTGCCATCCCATCACCCATTGCAGGTAATGGTGCAGGCTGGCCAGTGTCCACTGGTTCGGCACCACGATCCGGCGCCAGACGAGTGGCGTGACGTGCAGCAGTTCGATGCGGAAAGCGATGGGGCGGGGTTTGGGTGGCATGGATCAGGCGCTGCTAG
>CAYOFE010000055.1:0-7247 GCA_964403135.1 uncultured Chromatiaceae bacterium
GAGTACGGGCTTGGCGGGAGGGGGCTGTGAGCGGCGTCGAGCCGGAGCGACGCAGGGACAGCGAAAGCGAGACGCTTTGAGCGGCCAGGGAAGGCGCAGCGATATTCAGCGAACAGCCTCTCTTCCGGGCCTGGCGAGGCTATTCCTGCCGATCCAGATACTCCAGCGGATCGTCGAAGTCCTCCTCCGGCTTGTCGGACAGATCATCGAGGTCCTCGTCGTCGACATCGACCGAGCCTGACCAGTCCTCCGGCGCCTCGGCCTCCTCGATTGCCATTTCTTCCCATGAATCGAAATCGAGTTCCTCGATCGTGCCGTCGAAGTACTGGATCTCCACAGTTGCGTCGTCCTCGTCAACGGCGACGACTTCGAATAATTCGCCGTTCTCGAGCCGGTACCAACGGCCAATCGTCGGGGAAATTTCTGCCATCGTTTTAGTCCCCCTGGAAAACCTGGCCCCGGCGATTTCCTGCGCAGAGCCTGCCGCCATTTATAACCCAGCCGTGCGTTACGGTACAGCGCTGCGCAACCGGTACAGCCGCTCGGTCACTTCGTGCCCGAGACGTTCGCCGCGGCGCTCGAATTTGGTGCGCGATCGCCCCGGTGCATGGGGCACGGATTCGAGCAGCTCCTGCCCCGCCATGACCTCGTCAATATGTTCCGCATACGGCACCCAGTCGGTGGCCACGCGGAACTGCCCGCCGGGAACGAGACGCGAGGCGAGCAGCCGCACGAACTCGGGTTGCACCAGGCGGCGCTTGTGATGGCGTTTTTTCGGCCACGGATCCGGGAAAAACAGGTTCACCCCGGCCAGACTTCGCTCCGGCACCTGCCATTGCAGCACTTCGACCGCATCGTGGCGGATCAGTCGCACATTGCCGAGGCCGAGCCGCTCGAGCCGCAACAGGCAGTGCCCGATGCCCGGCTCGTGCACCTCGACGCCGATATAGTCGTTTTCGGGATGCTGCACCGCCATTTCGGCGAGCAGGTCGCCATCGCCGAAGCCGATTTCCAGCACTCGCGGGGCGCGCCGCCCGAAGATCCGGTCGAAGTCGAGCGGCGCCTGCTGGAACTCGATTCCCCAGCGCGGCCAGAGTTCTGCCACGGCGCGGCCTTGCGCGGCGGTAATTCGCCCGCCGCGGCGCACGAAGCTGCGCACCGGGCGTCGCGAAAATGTCGGATCGGCAAACTGGCTCAATGGCTTGGGTAACCAGGGAACGAGACCGTAGATTAACGTGTGCGTCCGGCCAGGGACAGCCGCCGGCTTGATGGCAGGCGCGCCTCACACTAACCTTTGCCGCTGATGCGGGTGTAGTTCAATGGTAGAACTGTAGCTTCCCAAGCTACTAACGTGGGTTCGATTCCCATCACCCGCTCCATTTATTTCTCCGTTGACGACGGCTGGTTTCCGGCCGGCGCCGCTCTCCGCTACCATCGCCGCCAGCCGCGATCCGGAAAGGCCTGTCGGAATGGACGATAAACAACGCAACCAGGTGCTGCTGGTGCTGTTCACGGGCGTGTTGATGGGCGCCCTCGATATCGCCATCGTCGGTCCCGCGCTGCCGGCGATCCAGGCTGAGTACGGCATGGATACCCGCGGGCTCGCCTGGATCTTCAATGTCTACGTCTTGTTCGCGTTGATCGGCACGCCGCTGATGGCGAAGCTTTCCGATCGCTTCGGCCGCCGCAGCATCTACATCCTGGCCATTTCGCTGTTCGGGGCCGGGTCCATCCTGATCGCCGCGGCATCGGACTTCGGGCTCATGCTGCTTGGCCGGGCAATCCAGGCGAGCGGGGCAGGCGGCATTTTCCCGGTGGCTGCTGCGGTGATCGGCGATACCTTTCCGCAGGAGAAACGCGGCAGCGCACTCGGTCTGATCGGCGCGGTATTCGGACTTGCGTTTCTGATCGGTCCGCTGCTGGCAGGCGTGTTGCTCAAATTCGCCAGCTGGCATTGGTTGTTCCTGATCAACATACCGATCGCGGTATTGTTGATGTTCGCCGCCATGCGGCTGCTGCCCGCGACACGGCCCGACCAGCCGCGACCGTTCGATTTTTCCGGCATGACGCTGCTTTCCATCATGCTGGCGGCGCTTGCCTTCGGCATCACCGGTCTCGATCCGGGCCAGCCGCTGCTTGGCGGGACCACCCCGGCCATTGGTGGCGCGTTCGTACTGGCGTTCGTGCTGCTGCCGCTGTTCTGGTCGGTAGAGAAGCGGGCGGCCGATCCGGTGGTCGCGCCGAGCCTGCTCGAGTCGAAGCAGATGCGGGTGGCGGGCGTCCTGGCCATGGGCACGGGTGTGACGGAGTCCGGAACGGTATTCGTGCCGGCGCTCGCCGTGGCGGGTCTCGGTATGACCGAGTCGGAAGCCAGCTTCTGGATGATGCCGGCGGTGGTTGCGCTGATGATCGGCTCGCCCCTCGCGGGCCGGCTGCTGGACCGGCTCGGTTCACGGGTGGTGGTGCTGGGCGGGTTGCTGTGCACGGCGCTCGGCCTGTTGATGTTCGGCCTCGCCGGGACCATTTTCGCTTGGTTCGTCTGCGGCCAGCTGCTGGCGGGCCTTGGTCTCGCGGCGCTGCTTGGCGCACCGCTGCGCTATGTCGTGCTCAACGAGGCGCGCCCCGAGCAGCGCGGCGTGGCGCAGGGGCTGCTGACCGTGGTGCTCAGCGTCGGGCAGCTGATCGGTGCCGCATTGGTCGGTGCGGTCGCCGCTTCGCGCGGCGGTGGCGCCGTTGGCTACAAGCAAGGGTTCCTTGTCGTCAGTATCATCATGGGGCTGACGTTCCTGGTGGGTTTCGGATTGAAGAGCCGGGCAGCGGAAAAACCGGCAGCGAACGCCTCGGCTGGCTGATACCGTGGCGCCGGCAGGGGACTGGCGTGTCTTGTTGGCCTCGCGTTACGCGAGCACCGTGCCGAGCACCGTGACGCGGTGCATCTCGCGCGGCTGGGTGTAGTCGCGCACGGCATAGTGGGCGGTGCAGCGGTTGTCCCACATCGCAATCGAGTTCTTGCGCCAGTAGAAGCGGCAGTGCATTTCTTTCCAGTCGAGATGCCGGAACAGCATGTTCAGGATGGCGTCGCTTTCCAGCGGATCGAGCCCCTCGATGTGGGTGGTGGTCAGCTCGCTCACGTAGAGCAGCTTCTTACCCGTCTCCGGGTGGGTCTTCACCAGCGGGTGCAATGCGGGCGGGGTCTTCTGGAAGGTTTTCCAGTACTGCTCGGCGCCGCCTTCGCGCTGCAGGTCCTGCCGGCGGTAGGTCTTGGTGACGTCGTGGTACGCGCTCAGCCCTTCGAGGAATTTTTTCATCGGCTCGGACAGCGTGTCGTAGGCCTTGTAGAGATTCACCCACATGGTGTCGCCGCCGCGATCGGGGCACACCACGCAGCGCAGAATTGCCGCGAGCGGCGGGTCGCAGGTGTAGCTCAGGTCCTCGTGCCAGGAATTGGCGAGCCGCAGGGTGTCCACCGCGCCTGACTTGGGATTCAGCCGGATGATCTCCGGGTAACCGGGAAGCGACGGAATGAAGGGGTGAATATGCAGCTCGCCAAAGCGACGGCCGAACGCGATCTGCTGATCGGGCGTGATGTCCTGATCGCGGAAAAAGATCACCAGGTACTCGAGCAGCGCGCGCTTGATCTCGTCGCGGACCGCCTCGTCCAGCGGCTGGCGCAGATCCACGCCATGAATCTCGGCGCCAAGAGAACCTGATATCGGCTGAAGGCTGATGTGCTTGTAGTTCATGCTTTTAATAGTACCCTTCCCGCCATGAATATGTCGCTGGTGAATCTGGCTCTGGTCGCACTGGGCGGGGCCGTAGGCTCGGCGCTGCGATTCGTGATCAGCGGCGCCACGCACCGGCTGTTGCCAGGCGTGTTGTTTCCCTTCGGCACGCTGGTCGTGAATGTCGCCGGATGCCTGGCCATCGGCTGGCTGGGCGGGCTTGCCGAGGTCCGGCAGTCATTTGCACCGGAACTGCGTTTGCTGGTGCTGGTGGGCGTATTGGGCGGATTCACCACGTTTTCGACATTCGCTTTCGAGACCCTCGCGCTGGCGCGCGATGCAAGTTTTCTGCGCGCCGGGTTGAACGTGGGCGCCGAGGTAATTCTGTGCCTCGCGGCGGCATGGCTCGGTTATGCGTTCGCCCGCACCCTGTGAAAACGGCGAGGGGTGACCGTTGAAAATCTGTCCGGGCTGAGAAGGCGGTCACGGATCCGTGCGTGCCGACAGCGCACATTGCGCGCTGTCGTTTTGCCGGGTTTCGCGCGTGGCATTCCCCGTCGGGCCAATTCGCTTTGGCCGAACCGAGATCGTGATCGTGTTGACCAGCCTTGGGCTGTCGTCCGCGGCAGCAATTCCGTATTACGTGGATGTCGGCGCGGCCCATCGCCGTACCGAAGTGCGGGCATTAGCCGCGCAGGTCGCCGCCACCGCCGAGCTGGGCAACAGCCTGTGGCAGGGAAGTGGCCAGGGTGACCGGATCGACATTGCCGGCGCAGCCGTTGGCATCGTCAACGGCTATCCGGCCGCCCCCGACCTGGCACGGTTGCTCGACGCCGGCGGAGCTGCGGCATTCGACTTCGAAAATGGCTCCTGGACGCATCGAGATCCTTCAGTGTCGCGCGATTGTGGCGTGACCTATCGACCTCCGGTGGCGCCAGGCGCCGAGCCTCAAGTCGATCTTCACCTCGCCGGCTGCTGAGCCCGGCCCGGCGCGCTTGGCCAGCGCGCCGGCGCGGTGCTCTAATACCGCTCATGCGGTTGTTGTTGCGAATTGCGCTGGGGCTTGTGGCGCTGGTGTTCGTCGCGGCCATCGCGCTGGCGGTTGCGGTGGCGGTGCTGTTCAAGCCCGAGGACTACCAGCCGCTGCTGGTCGAGGCGGTGCGCGAGAGCACCGGACGGACGCTGCAAATCGAGGGCGATCTGGAATTACAGCTGTTCCCTTGCTGCAGCGTGGCCCTGGGTCGTACCGCACTCGGCAATCCTCCGGGTTTTCCCGAAGCGCCGTTTGCGAGCGTCGAGAATGCCTCGCTCAGCCTGCAGGTGTGGCCATTGCTGCTGCGGCGGGAGGTTCTGATCGGCAGGGTCAGCCTGGATGGGTTGGACGTGAACCTGCTGCGCGGCGCCGACGGCCGTACCAACTGGGAATTCGACGCGCCGCAGGCCGGAACCGCGGGCCCTGGAGCGGCCGCGACGCACGAGCCGTCAGCGTTCAACGTGGCTGGACTGAGTCTGCGAAGCGGCCGCATCAGCTACCGTGACGAGACGGCAAAGTCGGCCTACGTCGCCGATGAGATCGACCTGAAAACCGGTGCGATCGCGGCGGGGGAGTCGTTCGACATTGAGGCCGCGTTGCGCCTGACCGATGAGACCGACGGCACGAGCGCGCGGCTGAAGCTGAAATCGACGGCACAGGCGGGCGGCGATGGCGAACGCATCACACTCACCAGCCCGGTTCTGGAGATCGCTGCGAGCGGTGCGCAGGTGCCGGGGAAGGAACTGCAGGCAAGAGTTGGCGCGGCGAACCTCGCTGTCGCCATGGCCGCGAGCACGCGGCTGGAATTCGCGCAACTCACGAGTGAGCTCGCGCTGCGCGGCATGCGGTCGCCGGCGGGCGATCTGCGTGGCACCCTGTCTGCGGGGGCTGCGGTCCTCGAGCTCGGCCCGAGCACGGAGTTCGTGGCCCCTGCCCTGGACGTCGGTATGGAGCTGCACGGCAAAGGCATTCCGGGCGAAGCGATCGGCATCAATGGCAGCCTGAAGGCGCTCGCGGTTGACCTCGACAAGCTGCGCGGCGGTGTCGAATCGTTGCGGCTGAACCTGAAGGGACTCGGCGCGAGCGCCGAGCTGACCGGTGGCGGTCGCTTCGCGGCCGACGGTGCCGAGATGAAGGGCCAACTGAAGCTAGAACCGGTGTCGCCGCGCAAGGTGCTGGCGGTGCTCGATGCGCCCGCGCCGGTAACGGCTGACCCGCAGGCCTTGACCCGCGTGTCCGGAGCCGCCGCCTGGAACCTGAAGAAGGACGCCCTCGCCCTGACCCGGCTCGACGTCGAGCTCGACCAGACGAAAATCAGCGGGCGCATCGGGCTGCGCGATTTCGTGTCCCCGGTCAGCACCTTCGACCTGAAGCTCGATACCATCGACCTGGATCGTTATCTCGAGCCGGAGGCCCCTGCCGCAGCAGGGGGCAGCGGCGGTTCAGGCGCCGTGGCGCCGACCGCCATCCCGGTGGACACCATTCGCGAGCTGCGGCTCGATGGCCGCCTGGAGATCGGCCGGCTGATTTACGACGGCGCGAAAATGTCTGCCGTCAGCATGGTTATACGTGCGGCCGAAGGCCGGTTGCGGCTCGATCCGCTGGCGATGCGGCTCTATGGCGGGAAGATGAGCGGCAGCGTGGCGATCGATGCCAGCGGCAGGCAGGCGGTGGTGTCGAGCGAGCAGCAGTGGAGCGGCGTCAAGATCGGTGGCCTGCTCGAGGACCTCTTTCAGACCAACCGGGTCAAGGGCGTGTTGAGCGGTCAGATCAGCGCCACGGGCACCGGAGGCACGGATGTCGAGTTGCTGCGGAGTCTCGACGGCAAGGTCGCGATCGACCTGGCCGATGGCGTCTATCACGGCATGGATGTCTGGCACGAGATCCGCAACGCCCGGGCGAAACTGCGTGGCAACCCGCCGCGGCCGTCGCCGGACAAACCGCAGACGCCGATCAAAGCCCTGGAAATCGCCGGCCCGATAGCCGGCGGCGTGCTGCGCAGCGATCGGCTGCTCGCCGAGATCCCGTTCCTGCGCGTCAATGGGGCTGGTGTGCTCGATCTCGCCGGCGAGACCGTGGACTACAGCCTGCGCGCCCAGGTGTTCGAAACGCCGGTCTTTCCCGACGGCGGCAACCTGGACGACCTCACCGGCCTGACGATTCCTTTCACGGTGAAGGGCCCCATGGACGGGCCGAAGGTCAGCGTCGACCTGAAAAACCTGGCGAAGGACGTCGCCATTCAGAAGGGCAAGCAGCGGCTGCTGGAAAAACTCGGGCTTGGCGCACCGGATGGCGCGGGCAGCGGGCAGCCCGGGACCGTGCAGCCCGGCCAACAGCCACAGCCGGCGCCGGTCGAGAACTCGCGCGATGCGCTGAAGCGGGGCCTGCGCGATATCTTTAAGACGCCATGAAAAAAGCCGCGACGGGTCCCGATGTGGGGGCGGCGCAAGCCGCGACGGGTCCCGATGTGGGAGCGGCGCAAGCCGCGACGG
>CAYOFE010000055.1:7347-12676 GCA_964403135.1 uncultured Chromatiaceae bacterium
GCGGCGCAAGCCGCGACGGGTCCCGATGTGGGAGCGGCGCAAGCCGCGACGGCCGGGCGCCGTACCACTGGCCTGCTCGCCTGGTGGGACCAGCACGGCCGCAAGAACCTGCCATGGCAGAAAAACCCGACGCCGTACCGGGTGTGGATCTCCGAGATCATGCTGCAGCAGACGCAGGTCGCCACGGTCGAGCGCTATTACGACCGGTTTCTGGCCGCGTTTCCCGATGTGGTGACACTGGCCGACGCGCCGGTCGACCGGGTGTTGCACCTGTGGTCGGGGCTCGGTTACTACGCGCGCGCCCGCAACCTGCACCGCGCGGCACAGCGGGTGCGCGATGCGCACGCCGGCGAGATCCCCCTGCGCTTCGAGGAAATTGCGTCGCTGCCGGGCATAGGCCGGTCCACCGCGGGCGCGATCCTGGCGCTCGCCACCGGGCAGCGTCATGCCATTCTCGACGGCAACGTGAAGCGGGTGCTTTCGCGGCTCTATCGCATCGAAGGCTCCCCGGCCGCAGCAGCCACGCACCGGCGCCTGTGGGCGCTGGCGGAAGCGTGCACGCCAAACGAACGAGTGGCCCACTACACCCAGGCGATCATGGACCTTGGGGCGACGGTCTGTACGCGCCACCGCCCGGCTTGCACGGCATGCCCTTTATCCGGCGGGTGCGCGGCCTACCTGGCTGGCATCCCTCAGCAACTGCCCGCTGCCCGACCGCAGCGCGCCCGGCCGCAGCGCGCCAGCGTGGTGATGCTGGTGCTGGCAGACCCGCAAACGGTGCTACTGGAGAAACGCCCGGATTCGGGCATCTGGGGCGGGCTTTGGGGGCTACCCGAGGTCGATACGGTGGACGAAGCCGCCGCGTGGTGCACGGCGCGGTTCGCTCAGGCGCCCGGGCGGCTCCGGGTCCGGCCCGCACTGCGCCATGGCTTCACGCATTTCGATCTCGAACTGACGCCGGTGGAGGTTCACCTGCCGTCGCTCCCTGGCGGCGTTCTGGATGGTGACCGGTGGCTCTGGTATAACGTGCGCCAGCCGGCACAAGTCGGTCTGGCCGCGCCGGTCAGCCGCCTGCTGACGTCCCTCGTGTAGGAGCGGCGCGAGCCGCAATGCAAACGACATGGCCCGAAAGGTCAAATGCGTTCTGCTGGGCACAGAGGCCGATGGCCTCGATTACGTGCCCTATCCGGGCGCGCTCGGACAGCGCATCTACGAAAACGTCTCGAAACAGGCATGGCAGCAGTGGATCGGCCACCAGACCATGCTGATCAACGAGTACCGGCTCACGCCCATCGAGCCCAAAGCGCGGAAGTTTCTCGAGGCCGAGATGGAGAAGTTTTTCTTCGGCGGCGGCTCGGACAAGCCGCCCGACTTCAAGCCGAGTTGATTCTTGGGAGCGGCGCATTTGTGGGAGCGGCGCAAGCCGCGATTGCGGCCGGATTGTTGACGCTGCCAAGCCCCGGCAGCGTAAAATGCGCCTCCCTCGCAGGCTCCCAGTGGCCAGGTAGCTCAGTTGGTAGAGCAGCGGACTGAAAATCCGCGTGTCGATGGTTCGATTCCGTCCCTGGCCACCACATTTTTTCTCGATCGTTTCAGGACGCATTTCCCGCCCTCGCTGAGGCTCGGGTGCTTGCGGGTGCGAAGCGGTACTTCGTGATTTGCCGGCTCGCCCGGATCTGACCGCAACATTCGGCGATGAGAGCGACACAGAGTAAGCCCCGGTTTGGGCTTGGGACGTTTCCAGTGCCGCATCGCAGCTAATTTGTCGCTTGACGGCCTGCTGGAAACAGGTGATAAGACAACAGTCATTGGCGACGGGTCCGGCACAGCAAATACGAACCGCCGGACTCGCGTCCGTCGGAGGAAAACAGCCCGCGCGGGGGACGGAAATTTCATGAATCGCCTGCTTCGTTTTGCCGTCCTGTGTACGCTCGCACTTTGCGCTACGTCGGCGTTTGCGAGCACGGTGGGTGTAACCACGGCTCCCACCCTGGACATCTGGTGGGACAATCCGGCCGACGGCAGCCCGATGAGCCTGGCGGGGACGGTCGGGTTCGAGGTCGATGAGAACGGCGATTTCGTTGCCGACGCGCAAACCTTTACCTGGGGTTCGGGCGAACAGCAGGACACGATCTATCTATTTGGACTGGACGGGAATGTCGATCCGTTCGTGAACTTCGCGGTGGGCGTCATATCGATAGCGGCGCGCCGAGCGTTTTCACCTTTGTGTTCAGCGTGCCCATTGCGCCGGTCGCTGGTCTCGTGAGTTACACGCTGGATCTGGCAGGCAGTTTCTCGAATGGCTCGCCTAACGACGGCGGGTCGCTGTCCATGGCGGCTCCCAACACGCTCGGCGTGCTCGAGGGCCGGTTCAATGGCACGACGTCGATCGACGGCATTGGCGGGCCGGCGGCGTTTCCCGCCTTCGTCAGTTCGACGTATGGACCCTTCGCCAGCGCGGGAACCTATGACTGCTCCCTGCTGGGCGCCTGCACATCGATGCAGGCCCGCCTGTCGTTCCTCGGCTCGGGCGGCACCGACGCATTCAGCTTCACCGGGCGCTTTGAGATCACGCCAGTGCCCGTTCCGGCGGCCCTCTGGCTTTCTGGTTCCGCTCTTGGCCTGCTCGGCTGGATGCGGCGGCGCGCTACATAGACTGACCCCTGCGTCCGCACACGGAAACCCGGCGTCGTGCCGGGTTTTTCGTGCCCGTATTGCCTGGGCGGTCCGGTTTTATGTCCGATTCCTGTCGCGGCAGAAGGGGCAACCCGTTTAGTCTGATCGCCATGTATCCGATGCTGCGTCCATGATCAACGCGTTGTCATCGTATGCCACGGCGGCGCAGGGCATGCGCCGGGCGGTGGACAACATCCGCCGTGAGGCGCAAACCGTTGCCCGCGGCGTTATGGCCGGTTCGACCGCAGACCTGACCGGAGCGATGGCGCGCAGCCTTGAGCAACAGCGTGCCCTGGAAGCCTCGGCCGCAGCGCTGCGCCGGACGGACGAGGCGCGCGGTTCGGTCATCGATATCCTGGTCTGATCCCGGTTCTAAAGCATAAATCCCGCTGCCGCGGGATTTATGCCGGGTCTGGCATTTCTTCCGGCGGTGCCTACGGTCTCACCGCGGTTTACCGGTGGTCTTCTTAAAGGTCGCGGTCACAGCCCGGTCCGCGCTCATGCTGACTGTGCAGGTGGCCGCTGTTCCGGTGCAGGCGCCGCTCCAGCCGGTGAAGGTCGCCCTGGAGCCTGCTGTGGCGGTGAGCGTTACCGTCTGGTTCGTCGAGGCGGCGTAATCCGTCGTGCATGACTTTGTGCAGACTTTCGCCGGCGAGCTGAATGCGACGGATCCGTTGCCCGTCACTGCCAGGCTCAACCGATTCATCGGTTCGGTCACCGTTACATTGGCGCTTGCCGATCCGCTGCCTGAAGCCGCCTGCGCTGCGGCAGTTATCGTGTACGTACCGAGCGAATAGGGCGAGGGTACGCCCACCGTCAAGCTGGTCTGGACTGTCTGGCCCGGGTAGACGAACAGTGTGCTGTTGGCGATGGTCTTCGTCCATCCGCCGGGAACCGCAGCCGACAGGTTGAATGTCTCTGCCACGCAGCCGGTGGTGCTGTTGTTCTTCACCGCGACAGTGAACGCGGTCGAAGTACCATACTCGGCCGCCACTGAAGTTGGCGAGACCGTGACGCTGGGCGCTGCCTGGGCGCAGGGCATGGCACCGTAGTTCACAGTCACCGTCAGGGCGCCGGGCGTGACGCTGTTGACGGTGACGCTGACGTTGCTGTACGGGTCGGTCCAGGTCTGGCCGACCGGGAGGGCCGCATCCGAAAAGGTGCTGGTCGCGGTGGTGAAGTCCAGCAGGTGGCTCTTGTTGCCGGTCATTGCGTCCTGGTAATGAATCAACGCGCCACTGAACAGCGAGGGATCCAGGCGCGAGCTGTAGTTGCCGGTGTTCTGCCGGCTTTCGATCCATAGCCAGGCATCGTTACCGGTGCCGCGCCGGACCTTCAGGGCGCGCATCGCCCCGCCGCGCGCCTCGTAGTTGGCGATGCTGTACGTGCCGGGCGATTCGACGGTCGCGTAACTCGCGCCGTTCGTCAGCCAGCCGAGGGCATTGGCGGCGTGGGAAGAAGCGTAGAAGCCGAAATTCCAGCTCCCCATCGTCGAGTGCAGGTCGCCGTACTCGGTCAACGTGCCGGCGGTATTCAACGCCCCCAGCGCCTCGGCGCCATAGTCACGGCTCGATGCATGCGACATGCCGAGCGTATGCCCGAGTTCGTGAGTGCCAAGCTGCAGGGCCTTGGCGCGCGTCTGCATGGTGTCGGCTCGCTGCCAGGCTACCGAAGCCGTAAAGGCCCCGTCTCCGGCTGTGCTCAGGCTGCGGCAGCCGACATTTGCCACGCCGGCCCAGCTGCAGACGCCGTTTGGCGGCAGCACGATCTGGATCCGGGAATAACGGCGGAAATCCACCTGCCCGTCGATCGCCTGGAAGGCCGCGTCGCGCAGGCTGTAGTAGTCGCAATACGCGCCGCCGGTACTATTCAGGTTAAAGTCGCTGTTGAGCTGGACGGGGCCGACGACGGTCGTATTGGCCGGGTCGATGAAGGCTTTTCCGTCTGAAGCCTGTGACCAGAAATCGCCGATCGACCAGTCCGGCGTGCTCGTCGCGGTGCCCGCGTAAGCGTTGCCGAGCAATGCGCCTCGTACGAAGTCCGGCGTAACTGCCGACGGCAGATTGTAATTCGGCAGTTTTACCAGGATCGAGAGCACCGGCTGCGGACCCGTGGCGGTGCAGGTGGCCGGATAGGGTGTGCTGCCCGTCGTGGAGGAGCCGTCTCCGTCCACGGCCGCGTCGATGAGCTCGACCTCCGAGGCGACCAGCGTCTTGCCCGAGCGCACGCCGCGGATATCGAGTTTCGTACCGCTGCGCAGTCCCGGGGGTTCGGCCCCGGCAAATTTCACGTCGAGAATCTCGCTGTCCCGATGCAAGCGGAAGATCGCGCGATGGGTATGCAGGTCAGCGTCATCTTCGATCAGGTATTCCAGCTCGCCCGCCCAGCGGCCGCGCTGTTCGATGTGTGCCCTGGCGCCGGGAAATGAACTGGCGAGGGAGTGGAGAACTGAAGCCGGGAAGGCCAGCTTCTCGGCCGCAGCAGGATCCGAGTCCATGAGTGCGCGCAGGGCGGCGGCACGATCTGCCAGCGCCTGCATAGCCCGGTCTGTCGCAGCCTCATGACGCCTCGCATCGGCCTGAAGCTGCAGAACCTGCGCATTCATAGCCCGCACCCGTTCGGCCTTGCCGGCGGCATGCGCCGGCGCGGACGC
>CAYOFE010000055.1:12686-17038 GCA_964403135.1 uncultured Chromatiaceae bacterium
GATGACGAGCAGCGCGGAACTGCCCGCGAGCGCGGCGGGAGAGTGATTAGCAGGATGATCGTGTGCGTGCATAAACCCCGTCCATGTGTCGACCGATGCCCCGAGCCGAGTCAATCGGCAAGCGGAGTACGATCCGATACAGGACCGCCTGCAACTGCAGCACGCGCGATGAGGAGCAACCAACCCCTTCAATCGGCAACCCCGCTGGCCTTGGCCCCTGAAATCAGGAAGCCTTTAGCCCGGAAGCTTTGCGTCCCCACCTTTCGGTGAGTTTGCCCTCGGCGTGCATTCTTCGCCGAAGTGCGGGCCGGCCACTGACGACTGCGTCCCAGTACGCCAGCGCCAGCTCCTTATGTCGTCTCAGCGAACGTACTCCATCGCGGGCGGATCTACATGATCCGAGTGGGTGAGGGCAGCCGGTGGGTTCAGGCTGACGAAAGCCGTCCCCCCGGTAGCGCATCGGCAAACTGTGCCACTTTTCAAGGCGATATCGAACCCGTTTGCCACGGCCGTGGAGATGCGCCTGAAAGGTTATGGTAACGGTCAGTTAACCTGATGTTTTTATGACTCTTTGCTGATTGTCATGCGAGGCGCGCCGACTGCGCATTGCGCTGCAGCAGGCAGCCGGTCGGCCGTCACGGTAGCGGCGGTCAGCGCGCAACGCCCTGACTCCGACGCCTTCGGGACGCCTGCTAGACTGCGAAGAGTTTTGTGGCGCAGAGCTAATGGCCCGAATCAAGACGCGGCGCGTCGCTCGCGGAAATCGCAGGCGGCCCACCGCTCACACCGGGATTTCACACGCGGGCAGTGCGCTGCGGCGTCGCCTGAATTGGGCGTCGTTAAATGACGAGGCGTTGCTCGACCTGCGCTTCTGCGACCTCGGCCTGAGCCTTGAGAAAAGCCCGCTGCGCCACGCGCTGCGCCGCCTCGACCAGGAGCTGGCCCGCCGCGACCTGGTCTTTCGCCCGCACTTCTGGCTGGCGGAAGAATGGTTCTCGCCGGACGGTGTGCCGGGCATCGCAATACCGTTCTACCTCGCGCATCCTCGGCTGGCGCGGCTCGAGCGGCGCATGATGCACGAGGTCGAGGGCGGCAATGCGCGCTGGCTGGCGCGCATCCTGCGCCATGAGACCGGTCACGCCATCGACAACGCGTATCGCCTGCGCCGTCGCAAGCGCTGGCGGACGGTTTTTGGTCCGGCGTCGCGCCCGTATCCCACCAGCTATGCGCCTCACCCGGCGAGCCGCAGGTTCGTGATGCACCTCGGCCACTGGTATGCGCAGAGCCACCCGACGGAGGATTTTGCCGAGACCTTCGCTGTCTGGCTCGCGCCGCACTCGACCTGGCGGAGCGATTACGCGAGCTGGCCGGCACTGCGCAAGCTTCGTTACGTCGATGAACTGATGAAGGAAATCGCCGGTGAGCGCCCGCCGGTGAAAACCCGCGCAATGATCGAGCCGCTGTCGACCAATCGCCGCACGCTGCGCGAGCACTACCAGGAGAAACTGCGTTTCGACGATCGTTCCGAGGCGCGCCGCTACGACGACCGGCTGCGTCGCATCTTCGGGCCGCACCATCAGCATCCCGGCCAGATGCCAGCCGCGCGCTTCATCCGCCAGGTGCGGCCGCAGCTCGTCAGGCTCCTGGTGCGGCGCTCGCAGCTGCATCCGTATCTCGTGCATCATGTGATGCGCATGGTGATCCGTCGCGCCGCCGAGCTCAATCTGCGCATGTTCAAGGCGAAACGCCGCACCGAGCGCGAGTTGTTCGGTCTGCTGGAACGGATTCTCTTTGACTTCGTACGCCGCGGGCGCAAGCGCTATACCCTATGAAGAAGCTGCGCATTCTGGTGCTGATGCACGAGAGCCTGGTGCCGCCGGAAAAGCTCGCCGGCTACACCGAGCAGCAGATCAACGAGTGGCGCACTGAGTACGACGTGATGTCGGTGCTGCGCAAGGCAGGCCACGAGGTGCGCGCGCTCGGCCTCTACGACAACCTGGCGGACCTGCGCAGCGCGATTACGGAGTGGAAGCCCGACATCGCCTTCAACCTGCTGCAGGAGTTCCAGGGCATCGTCACCTACGACCAGTACATCGTCGCGTACCTGGAGCTGATGCGCCAACCCTACAGCGGCTGCAATCCGCGCGGCATGATGCTCTCGCGCGACAAGGTGCTGTCAAAGCAGATCCTGAGCTATCACCGCATCCCGACGCCGCAGTTCGCGATTTTCCGCCGTGGCCGCCCGTATCAGCTGTCGCGCAAGCTGAAATTCCCGTTGTTCGTGAAATCTGCCACGGAGGACGCCTCGCTCGGCATCGCGCAGGCCTCCATCGTCGAGGACCGCGCGCATCTCAAGGAGCGCATCGAGTTCATCCATGACAGCACCAAGACCGATGCGCTGGTCGAGGAATACATCGATGGGCGTGAGCTCTACATCGGGGTGTGCGGCAACAACCGACTGACCACGTTCCCGGTCTGGGAGATGGACTTCGGCACGTTGTCGGGTCTCATGTCCGGGATTGCCACCCGCAAGGTGAAGTGGGACTTGAAGTATCAGAAGAAGCACGGTATTCGCACCGGCAAGGCAAATGGCCTGGATGCCGCCGCAGAAGAACGCCTGCGCCGGTTGAGCCGGCGCATTTATCGGGCCTTGCACCTGAGCGGTTATGCGCGCATGGACTTCCGCATGCGGCCGGACGGCAGCGTTTACGTGCTGGAGGCCAATTGCAACCCGAACCTGGCCGGCAACGAGGACTTCGCCCAGTCAGCCGCGGCCGCCGGGCTGTCCTACGAGGCGCTGTTGCACCGGATCATCAGCCTGGGGCAGAGCTATGACGCGGAGTGGCGGCTGAACGAGGCGTGAACAGCCGGCTGATCCCGATCAGCACCCAGATGACGACCGCCATCAGGTAAGTGCCGATATAGAGAATCATCGGCGTGCGGGTGAAGCCCCGGACATGATCGGGAAACTGGCTGTAGAAAGCCGCCAGGATCCCGAGCAACGTCAACCCGATCGCCCACCGCGCGCGCCGCGACAGCTCCAGCCCATGCATCTGGGTGATGAGGAACACCGCGACCCCGCCGAACAGGAACATCGAGAACGGCCCGACCTGGTCGCGGTTCATGATGAACCAGGACACCAGCACGGCGTGGAGCACGAACAGCGTCTCCAGGCTGACCGTCCACCAGCGATTGGTGTGGTAGCGAGTGAAGAACAGGCTGCTCTGCAGGAGCAGCAGGTTCATGTAGGCGAACCCGGCAAGATGGCCGTAGGTCATCTCCACCGGGTGGTACCAGAAGGTGTAGATGATCGCCCATGAAAAGTAATACCCGTGGTAGCGGCGCACCGCATCGCCGGCCGTCTCCAGGAATGGTGCCCGGCGGCCAAAGAAAAGCCCCCTGCGCTGGTTCTCCATCAGCAGGATCAGGAACAGCATCAGGACCACTGATCCCATCGAGGTCGCCTCGTGGACATCCTGGGCGAGGCCGTCGTAGCTGAGCTTGGTCTGGAAGATGTGCAGCACGATGAAGAACGCATTGACGGCCAGCGCCTGCACGTTAAACCCATGGAGACCCCAGACGTACTTAGGCCGCGCCTCGCGTGCCTTCGCGATCAGGTACCAGATGGAAAGCTGGTGCGCGCAATACGGCAGCCAGGCGGCAAGGCGCGTCCATGCGTTGGCATCCGAGCGCTGCCAGTAGTACCAGAAGTTGCCCTTGTCGGGCACGAACGGCACGCCGTCGCTGTAGGGCGCCATGAGGACGATCAGCCCCATGAGCACGGCACAGCCGGCCAGACCCCACCAGGCCCGGTAAGGGAGCACGTTCTGCGGTGCCTGGGGCGTTTCGGCCATGACGGTATTTATTTAATGCCTTCCGGGCGTCAAGTCACGGTTTTATTCGTCGGTTGCCGCTGTTTGGATGGGCCGGCCGGGTGAATGGACCCCGACTGCGGCTCCGTGGGAACATTCGTGCCCCGTTAGCGTGAGATGACGTCCGATCCGGGGGCTTGCCATGACCACGCACGAAAAAAAGACCTTCTTTGCCACCTACGATTGGGCCAGGAGCTGGCAGGACCTGCCCTGGGCGCACGACCATCCAACGCTGTTCCTGGCCGAGATCTGTGAGCAGCGCAAGCCGGGCCTGGCGCTCGATATCGGCTGCGGCGCCGGGACGGACTCGGTGTACCTGGCCAGCCGTGGCTGGCAGGTGACCTCGCTCGATTTCATGCCGAAGGCGCTGGAGTACACCCGCCAGCGCGCCGAGGCGGCCGGAGTAACCGTGCGGCCAGTCGAAGCGGATATCGCGGAGTGGGTACCCGACGGGACTTACGATCTGGTGCTCGACCACGG
>CAYOFE010000056.1:0-16939 GCA_964403135.1 uncultured Chromatiaceae bacterium
CGGCGGTAGATGTCGGTCAGCCACTGCAGCTCGAAAGACTTGCTGGAGATGCGCATGATTACCTGAGTGCGTTCAACAGGGTCTGGAACAGTTCATTGGCCACGCCGACGATTTTGCTCGCTGCCTGGAAGGCTTCCTGGTAGCGCAGCATGTTGGCTGCCTCTTCTTCGAGATTGACGCCGGCAATGCTGTCAAGGTCGAAGGCGAGCTGCTCGCGCAGCGCGCCCTGCACCGCGAGGTCCTGCGCCGCGCGCAGCGCTGTCGCGCCGACGCTGGCGATCAGCCGGCCAGCGACGTCCTCGACCGAGACCTGCCCGCCGGAAAACAGCCCCTTGGCGCCCGCGCGTGCGAGAGCGAGCGCGTTACCGTTGTCGCCGCTGCCGGCGCCGGTCGGGCCTATGGAAAAGCTGTCGCCCGCGGCCGGCGTGCCGTTTACGGTCACGCTCCAGCCGTTGAAGCTGATAGCCGCGCCGCTGGTGTAGGCGAGCGGTCCGCTCAGGTCAGCGCCGCCCGTATCGACGATCCGGAAGGTGGTCGCGTCGTCGAAGACGATCCGCACCGGCTGCAACAATGCGGCGTTGCCGATGTCGGTGACGCTGGCCGCCGAAATCAGCGCATCCGACCTGTTCTGCAGTGAGCGGCTGGTGGACAGCGGTGAAGCTGCGGCAATCGCCAGCGGATCGGTCAGCGCCACGGACAGCCGGCTCGCGGCACCGTTGGCCGGGCTGATGAGGAAGCGGTCGCCGACGGCGGCCGCGCCGCTCACCACGATGGCGAGACCGCCGGCGCGAAACGGGTCGCCTGCGGTGCCCGCGCCGGTCATGGCAATGGTCGCACCGGTCGTCGTGTCGCGAAGCTGCCAGGCGCTGCCGTTGAAGCGCAGTTCGTAGTTCTGCGAGCCGAGCGCGCCAAAGTCCTCGATAACCGTGCCAACGGTAGCGCTGCCGGTATTGGCGGTGGAGGCGAAGGCCCCGGCGTTGATGGACGCGAAGAAGTCCCCGCCCAGTTCGCCGCGGAAATCCACGCCCAGGTGATGTTGTGCGTTCATCGTCTCGGCGAGACCGATGGCGATCAGGCCGAGCTCGCGCCGTGCCGCGTCGAGCGCCTCGCTGCGGAAGCCGATCAGCCCGCCGATGGTACCGCCCGAAACGCGGCGCGAGATGTCCTGCGTCTGTCCGGCGCTGACGAAAGCGAGCTGCATACGGCTGGGATCGAACAAGTCGGCCACCAGCGCCAGCGCCGCTGCGCGCGGACCGACGACCAGAGGCTGGCCATTACCGACCAACACCGTGACGGTGCCGTTGTCCTCTCGCACAGCCGTCGTATCGATCAGCCCCGACAACTGTCGGAGCAGAAGTTCCTGCTGGTCGAGGAGGTCGTTCGGCGGGTTCAGGCTCTGCGAGGCAATCTGGTCGTTTACCCGCGCCAGCGCATCGGCAAGCGAGTTGACCTGGTTCACAGCCTGCGCCAGGCGCCGGTCCACCTCGTCGGCCAGCGCCGCGAGCCGGGAGTCCATCTGCCGGAAGGTCTGAGCGAGCGAATCGGCCTGCAACAGCAACTGCTGGCGGTAGAGCGGTGAGGTCGGGTCGCGGCTGAGCAGCTCCGCCTGGGCGAAAAATGCGTCCAGCGAGCTGTTCAGGCCGATCTCCGGGTTGCCGAGCAGGCTGTCGAGCCGCCCCGCGAGATCGCTGTAGACCTGGGCGCGCTGCTCGGCGGTGGTAGCCGAGCGCAGGCTGTCGGCGAGGAACTGGTCGTAGATGCGCTCGATGCCGGCAATGCGCACGCCGGTGCCGACGGTCATGCCCTGGCCGAGTACCGTGGAGACGCTCTCCGTCAGGTTCACGCGCTGGCGCGCGTAACCCTCGGTGGAGGCGTTGGCGACGTTGTTCGCCGTCACCTGCAGGCCGCGCTGCGCGGCGAGCAGTGCGCTGAGACCGTTGTTGATCATGGACATGGCGTGTCAGTGCCTTGTGTGTCTGGGCGCAGGGAGTTCCATCGCGCTACGAGGTGATCGGCAACGACACAGGGTTCTTGAGGGCAGCCAGCGTTTGGTTAAATCGCGGACTGTCAAGAATCGAGCGCAGTTTCTCGGCGTAGCGGGGATCGGTGGCGTAGCCAGCCTCCTGAAGCGACTGGACGAATCCGTGTGGACTCGGGCCGCGGCGCAGGGCATCGGCATAACGCGGGTTGTCAGACAGGAAGCGGACATAATCGTCGAAGGAATCGGCAAGACTCGGATAGGCGCGGAACTGTGCCTGGCGCAGCTGCGGCAAGCCATCTTCGAATTCCAGCGTATTGACCGTGAGGCGTGCGCCGCTCCAGCGCGAATCCGCCTTGATGTTGAACAGGTTGTTGCCGCTGACGCCGTTGCCGTCGCGAACCATTTTCTGGCCCCAGCCGGTTTCGAGCGCGGCCTGCGCGGCGATCGCGCGCGCATCCACGCCGAGGCGGCTGGCGGCACGCTCGGCATGCGGCCAGATGTCCTGCAGGAACTGCTCCGGGGTCTGCGGCCGCCAGTCGGTCACCGCGCCGTGGCCTGTCGCGGCTGGCGAAGGAGTTGCCGCGGCGGGCGCCGGAAATTGCATCAGCCGGGCGGGCGTCATGGCCGGCAGGCCGGAGGAGGGCGTCGGTACTGCGGCCGGGCTTCCGGCATCAAAGCTGAACTGGCGCATCAGCACGTCGGCGAGCCCGATGCCCTGCCGGCGTGTCAGCTCCAGCGCGATCTGCTGGTCGAACATCTCCTGGTAGGTGGTGTCAGTGCTGCCGGCTCGGAAGGCCGCGTTCGCTTCGCGCATGCTCTTCAGCATCATCTGCACGAACAGGGCCTCGAACTGCCTCGCGGTCTCGCGCGCAGCCTCGGGCGAGTCGCGACCCGCGCGCGCGCGCAGCTCGGCAAGCCCGGAAAAATCGTTGTAAACCGAGGCCGTGGGGTTCATGGCCGGTCTTCAGATCACGAGCAACTCGGCGCGCAGGGCACCGGCTTCGCGCAGCGCCTCGAGAATGGCGACCAGGTCGCCGGGAGCGGTGCCGACTTCGTTGACGGCCCGTACGATGTCGTTCAGGTCGACGCCGGGCTTGAACAGGAACATGCGGCTGTCGCCTTGCGCAATGTCGATGTTGGTTTGTGGCGTTACCACCGTCTGGCCCTGTTCGGCGAAGGGTTGCGGCTGGCTGACGTCGAAGTCCTCCGTGATGCTCACCACCAGTGAGCCGTGCGAGACGGCGGCCGGCAGCACGCGCACCTGCGAGTTGATCACGACCGTGCCGGTGCGGGAGTTGACGATCACCCGCGCCGGCGCCTCGCCGGGCGTGACCTCGAGGTTCTCGATCGCCGACAGGAACGAAATCCGGTCGGCGGCCGCCTGTGGGGCGGAAACCCGCACCGAAACCGGGTCGAGGGGCAGCGCGGTGCCCGCGCCGAGCAGCTTGTTGATGCTGTCGGCGAGATGTGTCGCAGTGGTGAAATCCGGCCGGTGCAGGTTCAGCACCAGGTGATCGTTGCCGGCGAAGGTGTTCGGCACCTCGCGCTCGACGATGGCGCCGTTCGGAATTCGTCCCACGCTCGGAATGTTGATCGAGACCCGCGAGCCGTCCTGGCCCGAGGTGCCGAGCCCGCCGACGACGAGGTTACCCTGCGCTACCGCGTAGATCTGTCCGTCGAGGCCCTTCAGCGCGGTGATCAGCAGCGTGCCGCCGCGCAGGCTCTCGGCGTTGGCGATGGACGAGACGGTGACGTCGAGGGTCTGGCCGGGCTTGGCGAACGGCGCCAGCTCGGCGTGCACCGCTACGGCAGCGATGTTTTTCAGCTGCAGGTTGGTGCCCGGCGGCAGCGTCACGCCGAGGCGCTCCAGCATGTTGATCAGGCTCTGCGTGGTGAAAGGCGCCTGCGTGGTGCGGTCGCCCGTGCCGTCGAGGCCGACCACCAGACCGTAGCCGACCAACTGATTGGCGCGCACGCCGGAAACCGAAGCGAGGTCCTTGATGCGCTCGGCGCGGACGCCGGGCGAGCCGGTCATCAGGATCAGCGCCA
Organism: uncultured Chromatiaceae bacterium; assembly: GCA_964403135.1. GTDB lineage: Bacteria > Pseudomonadota > Gammaproteobacteria > Steroidobacterales > QUBU01. The sequence goes on from CAYOFE010000056.1 coordinate 4,031, forward strand.
GCCCGGCGAGCAGCCAGCCTAGGTTGGCCGCTTCGGAAATTTTTCTGCGATTCATGACTGTGCTTCTCCCCTGGACGCTGGCACTACAGCGGCCAAAGTTTTATGAAGAATCTCGAGACAAGACCGGCGCGATTGGCATCGGGAATCACGCCGTTGCCGCCATACGTAATGCGTGCATCGGCCACCTTGAACGAGGGCACCGAGTTGTCGGGCGCGATGTCGGCTGGCCGGACAATGCCGGCGATCTGCACGAACTCCTCGCCCTGGTTCAGCGTCAGCCACTTCTCACCGCGCACCACCAGGTTGCCGTTCGGCAGCACGTCGGCCACCGTGACGGTGATACTGCCGTCGAGGCGGTTGCTCTGGCTGCTCGATCCTTTGCCGGCGAATTCCTGCGAGGTCTCCCACTGGTTGTTTAGAATGTCCTCGCCGTTGCGCGTGACGGTGTCACCGAGGATCACCGGACTGCCGGTGTCCACGGTGCTTTCCTTGGTGGCGTCGGTGCTGGCGCTCTTCGAGGCCTGCATACGCTCGGAGAGCAGGATGGTGATCGTGTCGCCGATGCGCCGCGCCTTGACGTCGTCGAACAGCGTCATCGCGGTTGTCGGCTGGTACAGCGCGCCGCCGCTGGCGCTCGGCGGTACCGGCTGCGGCGGCAGCGCCGGCGGGTAATGCCCGGGCTGCACGCCGATAATGGTGCTGCAGCCGGACAGCACCAGGGCCGTCGCCAGTGCCGCTGCGTATCCGGCGAAATCCCCGCGCGGGCGGAGCGTCCGCCGCGACGGAAGCATCGCGGCTCGCGCCGCCCCCGCCAGAGGTACCGCTGCCAGGAAGGTCGGCGGGAGGGCTGTGTGTGGGAGCGACGCCAGTCGCGATTCAGTGGGGGAATGCATGGTGAGGTCGCTCCGTCTCTAATCATTCAATGGCATCACAGGTTGTTGTTCAGGTACTGCAGCATCTGGTCAACGGTGGAGATCGCCTTCGAGTTCATCTCGTAGGCGCGCTGCGTCTCGATCATGCCAACGAGCTCCTCGACGACATTCACGTTCGAGGCCTCGAGCGCGCCCTGTACCAGGCTGCCGAAGCCGTCCAACCCCGGCGTGCCCAGCTGCGCCGCGCCGCTCGCCGCGGTCTCGACGTAGAGGTTCTGGCCCTGCGCCTGCAATCCTGCCGGGTTGATGAAGTCGGCCACCTGCAGCGTGCTGAGCGTGACCAGGTCGGTTTGCCCGGTGACCTTCGCCTGCACGGTGCCGTCCGGCGCGATGGTGACGCTTTCGACCCCGTTCGGAATGGAAATGGCCGGCTGCAGCTCGTAACCACTGGCGGTCACCACGCGGCCCTCCGAGTCGATCTTGAACGAGCCGTCGCGCGTGTAGGCGAGCGAGCCGTCGGGCAGCAGGATCTGGAAGAAGCCGCGGCCCTCGATCATCACGTCGAGCGGATTGCCGGTGTTCACGCTGGCGCCCTGGCTGAAGGCCTTTTCCGTCGCCACCACGCGCACGCCGGTGCCGAGGTTCAGGCCCGTGGGCTGCTCGGTATCCTGCGAGGTGGCGCCGCCGACCTGCGAGAGGTTCTGGTACAGCAGGTCCTCGAACACCGCGCGGCCCTTCTTGAAGCCGTTGGTGTTGACGTTGGCGAGGTTGTTGGTCACCACCGCCATGCGGGTCTGCTGGGCATCAAGGCCGGTCTTGGCGATCCACAGTGAGTTCATTGCCGTTGCTCCTTCGGAATCAATTCAGCGCTCAGCCGCCGTTGCGCATCAGGCGCGCGGCGGCCGCATCGTTTTCCTCGGCGTTGTGCATGGCGCGCACCTGCATCTCGTAGGCCCGCGAGATCTCGATCATCTGCACCAGCGCCTGGGCCGGGTTGACGTTGGAGGATTCGAGCTGGCCGCTGGCGATGCGCACGCTGGCATCCGCTGCGGCGGCGCTGCCGTCCCTCGTGCGGAACAGGCCGTCGCCGCGCTGCACGAGTTCCGCCGCTGGCGGATTTACCAGCTTGATGCGGTCGGCCTGTGCCAGCGAATCGGCCGATTGCCCCTTCGGCACCAGCGAGATCTGGCCGTCGGCGCCGATGAACAGCTCCTGGTACTCGGGCAGCGAGATCGGGCCGCCGTTGCCGAGCACGAGCTCGCCGGTGGCCGTCTCGAGCAGGCCCGAGGTGTTGATGCGCAGGTTGCCGGCGCGCGTGTAGGCCTCGTCGCCGTTGGCGTCCTGAACCGCGATCCAGCCCTCGCCCTGGATGGCGATGTCGAGGTCGCGGCCGGTGGCCGTCATCACGCCGCTGCTCGCGTCCCAGGATTCGGGCTGGCCGACCGGGTTGACGCGGGTCGCGAAGCCGGCGCCCGGAATGGGCTCGGCCTCCATCGAATGGCGCAGCGCGCGAAAGCCGGTGGTGCCGACGTTCGCCAGGTTATGGCTGACGACCGACTGCGCCCGCAGGGCCTCGCGGGCCCCCGTCAGCGCAACGTAGATCATGCGGTCCATGTCAGTACGTCCCGGTCAGTCGGACCGTCAGCGGATGTTGATGATGGTCTGGGTGATCGAGTCCACGGTGGAAATCACCTGCGCGTTCGCCTGGAACCAGCGTTGCGCGGTGATCATGTTCACCAGCTGCTCGGTGAGATCGACGTTCGAGGCCTCCAGCGCACCGGACTGGATCACGCCAAAATTTGATTCAGTCGCCTCGCCGCGCTGCGGGATGCCCGAGCTGAAGGTTTCCTGGTACGAGGTGTCGGTGACCTTCACCAGGCCCTCCGGGTTGGAGAAGTTGGCGAGCGCGATCTTGCCGAGCGCGATCGATTCACCGTTCGAGAAGCGCGCGTACACCACGCCGGTTTGGTCCACATCCACGCTGCGCAGCCGGCCCGCGGCACGGCCGTCCGGGTTGATGGTGTTCACTACGAAATCCGAGCCGTACTGCGTTGTGTTCGACAGGTCCAGGTCCAGGTTGAGCGGGTCGGCGGAGTTTCCGGTCGGAATTGCCGCGAAGCTCACCAGGCCATTCGCGGGGGAGTTGACCGCGCCGGTCGAGTCGAACGTGAAAGGCTGGGCCGCGCCGACCACGGTACCGTCGAAGGTCATGTTGACTTCCCAGCCCGTGGCGGTCTTGCCGAAGAAATAAGTCGCCGTGTGCGCGACGCCCAGCGAATCGAAAACCACGGTGGAGGTGCTGTGGTTGTAGCTGTCCGGATCGCTCGGGTCGAACGGACTCGACGTCGGCAACGTGGCGTCCGCCGGCAGGTTGATGTTCATGTCCACCAGCGTGCTCGCCTGGGGCGGGGCTGTCTCGGTGGTGATGCGCAGATCGACCAGCGCGCCGGTGTTGAAGCTGCCATTGCTCTGTGCCGGATAGACCTGCAGCCGCTCGCCTTCGGCATTTTCGACGAACCCGGTTGCATCGAGTCCGAATGCACCGACCCGCGAGTAGAGCAGGGCCCCATCGTCGTTGACGATGAAAAAGCCGTTGCCGCTGATCGCCAGGTCCAGCTGGCGTTCGGTGATCGAGACGTTACCCTGCGTGAATTCCTGGCGCACGTCGGTCAGGCGCACACCGTTGCCGATGCCGCTCGCATCACCCGAATACACGTCGGCGAACTCGGCGCGCGAAGCCTTGAAGGCCGTGGTGTTGGCATTGGCAATGTTGTTCGAGGTGACCTGCAGGTCGGTGGAGGCGGCGTTCAGTCCGCTCAGTGCAATCTGGAATGACATACTTATGCTCCTTCGCTAAAGATTGATCGCTAGGTTGACCTACAGAATCGCCCGGACATCGCCAAGGCCGATCCGCCGTCCGCTGTCGGTGGTGAGTTCAGGCCGCGAGCCGGCGTTGAGGCTGACGCCGGCTACGCGCGCACTGACATAGGTGGTGGACTGCACTTCCTGCCCGCCGTCGCGGTAGCCGGCGACAAAGCGGTACGGGCCGGGCGGTAGCCAGGCACCGTCGTGGCCGGTGCCGTCCCAGCTGAACGTCGCAAGCCCGGCGTCACGGCTGCCGAGCGGCAGCTCCCGCACCAGGCGGCCTGCGCTGTCGAAGATGCGCACGAAGCCGTTGTCGGTGGCGATCGGCAGCTCGACGCCGCCGCGCAGTTCGCCGCCGGCCGTGAGCTGCGCCGCGCTGCCCTCGGTGAGGACATTGCGGCCGACCATGCCGGAGGCCTGCAGTGCCTGGCTGGAGTAAATGGCGTTGGCAAGGTCGCCGATGCCCTTGTTGACGTCGGCGATGCCCGCCACGCTGCTGAACTGCGCCAGCTGTGCAAGGAAATCCGCCGGGTCCAGCGGTTTCAGCGGATCCTGGGCCTTGAACTGCTGCAGCATCAACGCCAGGAACTGTTCCTGGCCGAGCTCAGTGCGGTTCGCTTCGCGCTGCGCGCGCGGAACGGCCAGCGCGGGATTGCCACCGATCAGGCTGGTGCCGATAGTCGAGGGGAGGGGGCTTGCCATCGTGCGTTACTCCCGTGTCACTGGCCGAGGCTCAACGTGCGCAGCATCAGCTCCTTCGAGGTGTTCATGACCTCGACGCTGTTCTGGTAGGTGCGCGAAGCCGAGATCATGTTGACCATCTCGTCGACGACGTTCACGTTGGACATGTAGACGTAACCCTCGGCATCGGCGAGCGGGTGGCCGGGCTGGTGCACGCGCATTGGCGGCGCCTGGCTTTCCACGACGCCGGCGACACGCACGCCGGCCGTGGCCGCATCGGGGTTGAGCTGGTCGAGCACGGTCTGGAATACCGGCTGGCGCGCGCGATAGGCATCTTCGGGCCTGCCCGCCGCCGTCGTGGCGTTGGCGAGATTGCTGGCCGTGGCGTTGAGCCGCACCGACTGCGCGCTCATCGCGGAGCCGGCAATGTCGAATATCCGGAACAGTCCCATGATCAGTTGCCTCCGGTGATCGCGGTGCGCAGGCCACGGATACGCTGGCTGAGAAAGGCCAGCGAGGCCTGGTAGCGGGTCGCGGTCTCGGCCACCGCGGCGCTTTCCTTCTGCGTGTCGACGGTGTTGCCGTCGAGGCTCGGCTGGTCGGGTACGCGATACAGCGGCGCTGCGGGCCGGCTGTTCGCCTGGCCGGCAATGTGCCCGGCATGCGTGGCGGCAATCCGCACGCCCTGGTCGGCTTCCTGCATTGCTGACCTGAAATCGATGTCGCGCGCCTTGTAATTCGGCGTGTCGGCGTTGGCCAGGTTGGCGGCCAGCAGTTCGAGCCGCTGGTTGGCCACGAGCAGTGCGCGCTCGTGCGTGGCAAACACCTGTTGTAGATCGAGTGGCATGCAAAGCTCCGGTCGGTGACCTGCCTGCAAGGGCAGTTGCAAGAGCCGTGCCATCCGTGCGGCGGCGCGGCCGGTGCTGGAGGCTGGCGCCGTGGTGGCAATACGCGGCCGCCACGACGGCAATGTCGGGCGCAAACGGCAACCGTCTGCCGCTTCGCCCAGGGCCCGTACGGCGCGCTGCGCCTTCGCTATTCCGGCACGCTTCTTGCAAAAACCACACCAGCATGCGTGCAGTCATTCAGATCACGAGCAGTCTTCGAGCCACTCGGCAGCGACCATCCTGCGCGGTGGCGGCATCGCTTGCGATGCTGCTGGCGCCGTGTGCGGAGGCTGCTGCGTTTCAGGATCACGCTGCGATTCGCAGTACTGCGGAAGCCGCCGTTGTGGCGCTGCACGCCGGATCCGGCGAGCGCGTGGCAGCAGCGGCGGAGGCGCTCGATGAACGTTTGCGGCTGCCCGCTTGCGCTGCGCCTCTGCGTGGCACGGTCCCGGACAGCGATCGGCAGGCCCGGCGCATCAGCGTCGAGGTCCGGTGCGAGGCGGGTGCCTCATGGAAGCTCTATGTGCCGGTGCGCGTGATTGCGAAACGCACGGTGGCCGTGGCCGCGAAGCCGATTCCACGCGGCAAAGTATTGGCGCCGGACGACGTGATTTTGGCGGAGCGCGATACCGCGGCCCTGGGCTATGGCTTCGTCACCAGCCTCGATGCCGTGGTCGGGCGCACCGTGCGTCGGCCCATCAACGCGGGCATGGCCTTGACGCCGGCGGCGCTCGAAACGCAGCTGCTGGTCCGGCGCGGGCAGGATGTCACCCTGGAAGCGCGATCGCGAAGCTTCGCCGTGCGCAGCGGCGGCGTGGCTCAGGGCGACGGTGCGTTAGGTCAAATCATCAAGATCAGGAATTCCGCGTCGGGACGGACAGTGCAAGGCATTGTCCGGTCGGAGAAATTGGTCGAGGTTCTGTTGCAATGAAACACGGGTTAAAGCTCGGGTGGGAACGTGCCGATAAGACCACCGAGCACTGTATTTGGCACGGGAGTCACTGAGTCATGGCCGACAAGATCGACGGCTACGGCCGGGGCGTGGAAGTCAGCTCATCCAGGCTGCGTAACGCTACCCGGACTGATCGGCAGAAAGCCACCGAGGCGGCATCGACGACCGAAGCCGGGCGCGATGCGGTGGAATTGACCGGCACCGTGACCCATCTCAAGCGCATCGAGGCGCGCCTCGCCAGCGTCCCGGACGTTGACCAGGCGCGCGTCGACGCCATTCGCCAGCGCATCGAGTTGGGCGAGTACGCCGTCGATCCGGCCCGGGTGGCCCGGAAATTGCTTCGTCTGGAGCAGGACCTGAGCTGAAAGCTCGAGCGAGTGCCGCCGTGCCCCGTGAACCGATTTCCGATCGCGATCTGAATCAACTGCTAGACGAGCAGATCGACGCCATGCAGGCCGTGCTCGAAGCGCTGGAAAGCGAGCGTGCGGCGTTGACCGCGCGCGACGGCGAGGCGCTGCTGCACGCCGTCGATCGCAAGGCCGCTTCGATTGCGGCGGCCGATGTCATCGAAGACCGTCGCCAGGTGCTGCTGGAGCGGCTGGGCCTGTCCGACAGGCCGGGTGGCCGCGGCCTGGCCGCTGACCGTGGCATGGCCCAGCGCTGGCAGCAGGTGGTCGCGCTGACGCGCCAGTGCCGTGCCATGAATGATGCTAACGGTCAGTTCATTCGCAGCCAGCGTCGGCGCGTGGCCGAGACTGTGCGGTTGCTCCGCGGCGAATCCGCGGCGGGCTGCGAATACGACGCTGGCGGAGCAGAGCGCCTGACTCGACTCTCGCGGCGATCCATCGCTTCGATCTGACGGCGTTTGATCGCCGTAGCCCCGCTGTGTGCGGGCCATTGCACCCCGGTACCTGCGTTCAGCCCATCGCGCGCTCGGTGGCTTCGATTTCCTGCTGCCAGCGCGCCACGATTTCGACGAACGACTCGCGTCCGATCCGCACATTATCGAGGATCGCCTGACGTTCGGCGGTGTGCTCGTCCGCCGGGCCTTTAAGCCGGCAGGCGAGCTTGGCAGCGGCGAGAATGCGCGCAAGGAGCGGCAGGTCGTTCGCGTTCGTGTCGAACAGCGCATTCTGATTCTCCACCGCTTCGGCGATCTTGGCCGGAATGCCCCAGTCGTCGAGGATGGCTCGCGCGATAACCGGGTGCCAGTCGTTGATCGCGGACTCCCAGCGGACGATCTCCGTGGCGCCGATGCCCTCACGCAGCGCGCGGGTGTAGATGTAGAGTTTGCCCAGCAGGTGAAAGAGCCCGGTGGCCATGGCCTCGTCGGGGCGTACCGCATCGACACGACGCGCGACGGCACTGGAAATCGCAGCAACCTGGTTGCTGGTTTTCCAGATTTCGGCGAGCTGCCGGCCGATTGGCTGCAGCCACTTGAGGTTTTCCATCTGACGCACGGCGAACGTCGTGGCCTGGCTGCGCACCACGTTGAAACCAAGATGGGTGATTGCGGCCCGCAGGTCGCTGATTTCCCGGCCGCTGCTGTTGAACGCCGCGGAATTGGCAAGTTGCACCATGCGCGCTGCCAGGGCGGGGTCGCTCACCACCAGCTGGCTGATGTCTTTCACCGAGCTTTTTTCGTCGGCGAGAGCACGATGCAGCCGTACCACGACGACCGGAAACCCCGGCAGCTCGAGCTGGCGTGAGTTGAGATCCCGGACCAGGCCCTGGATGAACGCCGTCGAGTCGACCGGCGTCCCGGCGCCTGTTGGCGCGGCTGCTGGCGAGACAGCGGTAACGTCGGGTTTCGGTTTAGTGGCGGACATGAATTCTGTGGAGCGCAAAGCCGAACGGCCGCCCGATGGCTGCCCTGACCAATCCCATGACATGACAGGTCCTCGCTGCGGTGGGTGGTTGGTTGACCCAGCGCAATGGTTATCGGCAGAAAGCCATCGCTGCTTGAGCGCGCAGCGGCGGCAGGCGCGCGCTGATTCTGGCGTTGCGTGTGGCGGCGGCGATCACCATGGGCCCGACTGATTGCCGGCATCGGTCACGGCATGCTTATCAACAAGACATTAATAAAAACCTATAACATATTGATTATAAGAGTATAAAAATCTACCCCTCATTTGCTACCCGCGACGGGCGCGCCCCAGCGCTTCGCCCGCGCAGCTTTCCGCATTCAAAGTTCTGCGTCCCTTTGCTATAAGCATTGATGTTGACGGGGCTCCCGGGCGGACGATGGCGCCGGGGGGCGACGCGGGCCAATCAGAGGGACGTGGAGAACCAGGGCAATGCCAAACAGGAATATCGTCGTATTTCCCACCGACTTTTCGGAGACGTCCGCCGCCGCGCTGCCTTGGGTGCGCCGCATGGCGCAGCAGCTCGATGCCGAGGTGCATTGCATCTACGTCGTTGAAGAGCCGCATATCTACGCGACCCTGGACATGGGCCCGATCCCCATCCCCTCGGTCGAGGAACTTAGTCGCGGTGCCGAGAAGCGCATGGCCGATTTCGTCGCCGGGCGCATGAAGGATGTGCCCGGGGTGAAGACCAGGGTGCTGATCGGCCGGCCAGCCGAACAGGTCGTCGCGTATGCCAAGAGCAACGGCGCGGCGCTGATCGTGATGACCACCCACGGCTACAGCGGCGTGAAACACGTGCTTCTCGGCAGCACGACGGAGGCGGTGTTGCGGCACGCCAGCTGTCCGGTACTGTCGATTCGCAGTTGATCGTTTCGTTACGGATCTGATTTGGCCGGGCTGGCGAATGCCTGCCCATATCGCCAGTGTTGCCGATCGAGGAGCTTGTAGATGTCTGCGATTATGACCGTTATCGCCGTGGTGTTGGCGTTGGCCTGTTTTTTCGTAATCGTCTGGAGCGATATCAAGAAACGCCGCGACCGCAAGGAATAGCGTTCGCGCAACTCGCGTGGCGCGCCTGATATGCGGCCGCTGCGCATACTGACGGTCTGTGCCGAGTTCGCGCCGCTCGCCAAAGTCGGCGGTCTGGGCGACGTCACCGCCGGTCTCACCCGTTACCTTGCCGGTCGCGGGCACGATGTACGGGTGGTGTTGCCGTTTTACGCTGTCATTGATCGGCAGCGGGCGGCACCTGGCGGCATCGCGGTGATGCAGCGTTCAATTGCGCTCGCCGGCCGTGAGATTCGCTACGCGGCATACTGCCTCTCGCAAGATACAGCCGGCGCAAGCGTTTACCTGATCGACTGCCCGGCGCTGTTCGGCGGCGAGGTGTATGCATCCGGCGATGCGGAGGCCGTGCGCTTCATGGTGTTGTCGCAAGCCGCGCTCGAGCTGTGCCGCACCATGCATTTCCGGCCGGATATCGTGCATTGCCATGACTGGCATGCTGCCCCGGCCGCGGTACTGCTGAAAGGCGCCTGGCGTAGCGAGCCGGGTTTCCGCACCTGCTACACCGTGCTGACCATTCACAACATCGGTTACCAGGGTATTTTCCCCGCGCGCGTGCTGGAGCCGGCGGGGTTTGTTGCTGCGCGCAGTCTGTTTCCTCCCGACGACATCGAACGCGGGCAAGTGAATTTTCTCCGCGCCGGGATCAGCCACGCGGATGCGCTGACGACAGTGAGCCCGACGCATGCGCAGGAGATCCAGACGCCGGAGTTCGGCATGGGACTCGATGCGCTCATCCGGCAGCGCCGCCACCGTCTGGCCGGAATTCTCAACGGCGTCGACTACGCCCACTGGAGCCCGGAGTCGGATGCGCTGATTGCGCAGCACTACTCGTCGCACGACCTGGCCGGCAAGCGCGGCTGCCGCGCGATGTTGTTGCACCGACTTGGTTTGCAGGCGGATGAGTCGACACCGGTAGTGGGTTTTGTCTCACGGCTGGCCGAGCAGAAAGGCATTGACATCCTGATACACGCGCTGCCGGCGTTGCTGGCGCAGCACCGCCTCGTGTTCGCTTTGCTCGGCAGCGGCGAACGGCACTATGTCGAGGCGCTGCGGCGTCTCGTCGCGCGATTCCCCGGGCGTGTGGCGTTTCTGGAGGCGCAGGACGAGCCCGCGGCGCACGGCATCATCGCTGGCAGCGACCTGTTGATGATGCCGTCGCTTTACGAGCCCTGTGGCCTGACGCAGATGTACGCAATGCGCTACGGGACCGTGCCGGTGGTGCGTGCCACGGGCGGGCTGGCTGACACCGTGCGGCATTTCGATCCGGCGACAGGGCAGGGCACCGGCAGCGTGTTTCGCGATGCCGACGTGGGCGGTCTCATATGGGGTCTGAGCGCCGCGCTTGGCTGGTTCGCCGATCGCGAGCGCTGGCTGCAGCTGGTTCGCAACGGTATGTCGCAGGATTTCTCCTGGGACCGGCAGGGGCCGAAATACGAGGAGATCTACGCGCGCCTCGCGGCCGACGCGTGACACTTTAACTTCGCGAACCTGTTCGGTGTGGCGCGACGAAGAGCCGCTCGGAATGAGTCTGGCCCGCGACGGCGTTAATCCGTCGCCCGCCCCGACATCACCGCCAGCCGGTGACAGCGTTCGGCGAGCTGCGGGTCAACCTGCTCCCAGCCGAAACGCCACCGCCAGTTGCCGGCCGTTGTGCCCGGCACGTTCATGCGCGCCGCGCTGCCGAGGGCCAGCAGGTCCTGCATCGGCAGCACGGCCAGCCGCGCCGGAGAGGCATAGGCCGCACGGATCAGTGCGCCCGGCATGTCGCCCGGTGTGCTCGCCAGCACGCTGTCAACGCGCGTGCGCGCGCCGGCGTCGAGGTTTTCATACCAGCCCCTGGTGGTGTCGTTGTCGTGGGTGCCGGTGTAGACGACAGCGTTCTCGACGTGATTAGCCGGCAGGTACGGGTTCTGCGGCGAGCCATCGAAAGCGAACTGCAGCACCAGCATGCCGGGCAAGGCGTGGCGGTCGCGCAGCGCGCGCACCTCGTCGGTGATGATGCCGAGATCCTCGGCCACCAGCGGCACCGCGCCGAGTTCCTGCCGCAGCGCCTGCAGCAGTTCGTCGCCCGGCGCGCGCTGCCAGCGGCCTTCGCGCGCGGATGCAGCGCCCGCCGGCACTTCCCAATAGGATTCCAGCGCGCGGAAATGATCGAGTCGCAGCAGATCGAAGCGGCGCAGTTGCCCGCGCACGCGCTCCACCCACCAGCGAAAGCCATCAGCACGCATTGCCTCCCAGGCGTAGAGCGGGTTACCCCAGAGCTGGCCATCGGCATTGAAGTAATCCGGCGGAACGCCCGCGACCGCCTCGGCGCGGCCGAATTCATCGACGCGGAACAGCCGGCGGTTCCACCACACCTCGACGCTATCGAGGTCCACGTAGAACGGCAGGTCGCCGAACAGCAGCACACCCTTGCTGTGTGCGTACTCGCGCAGCCGTTGCCATTGACGATCGAAGGCATACTGCTCGAAGGCGATGCCGCGAAGAGCGTCGCGCGCGGCGCCGAGCATGCGTGTCAGGGTCTTCGGGTCGCGGTCGCGAACCTCGGCGGGCCATTCCCACCACGGCGCGCGCGCGAACTTCCGGCGGTGATACTCGAAGATCGTGTAGGGCAGCAGCCAGCCACGGTTGTGCTGTACGTAGGCGTCGAACTGCTGCCGGTCCGAAGGGTTCGCCATGCGATGGAAGGCGGTCCACGCCTCAGCCAGCCATGTGCCGCAGGACGCATCAGCGGGCAGTTCCGCCAGCCAGCCGCGCTGCATGAACGGCGCCGGATCGACGAGCCCCGGGTTGCCGGCATGCACGGATTTCATCTGATAGGGCGAGAGCGTCTGGTCGACCGGGCCGACCGGCAGCGTCTGCCAGACCGTGAACCCGGCTGCTGCGATCAGGTCGACGAACCGCGTGGCATCGTCGCCCAGCACGCCGTGCGACAGAGGGCCCGGCAGCGACGTCACATGCAGCAGAACGCCTGCGCGTCGCCGATCGAGCGGACTCGCTGTTGCCACTGGCGCTATCCTGCGGCTTCGCCGCGCGCCTCTGTTCCGTCCGGTGTGCGGATCTCCTGGCGGGCGACGTTTGACAGCATCTCGCTGGTGACCAGTACGACCCCGTTCTCCGTCACGCGGAAGCGCTGCGCGTCGGCGGTGCGGTCCTCGCCGATGATGGTGCCGTCCGGTATGACACAGGATTCGTCGATGATGGCGCGCCGGATGCGGCAGTTCCTGCCGATGCGCACGTGCGGCAGCAATACGCTGCGATAAACCTCCGATCGCTCATCGACGTGCGCGTTGAAAAACAGCATCGACTCGCGAATGGTCGCCCCGGAGACGATCACGCCGCCCGCGACGATCGAGTTGATGGCCTCGCCGCGCCGCCCGTCTTCGTCGAGCACGAATTTCGCGCCCGGCGCGTGTTCCTGGTAGGTCCAGATCGGCCAGTCCTCGTCGTAGAGGTTCAGCTCCGGCATGACATAGACGAGCTCCATGTTCGCCTCGAAAAAGGCATCGACGGTGCCGACGTCACGCCAGTAGGCCTGTGCCTTGGTCTTCACGTCCTGGAACGGGTAGGCGAACACCCGGCCCGTGCCGATGCTGCCCGGCACGATGTTCCTGCCGAAGTCGTGTGCCGAGTCCGGATCGCGGGCGTCGCGGCTGAGCCGCGCCTTGAGGAACTCGCGCCCGAACACGTAGATGCCCATCGAGGCGAGCGCCATG
>CAYOFE010000057.1:0-16859 GCA_964403135.1 uncultured Chromatiaceae bacterium
CCGCCGACCTCTTGCATGCCATGCAAGCGCTCTCCCAGCTGAGCTATAGCCCCACGCGGCTGCGGCGAGACTCTACGCAAGCCCCCCGGAAGTGTCAAGAAAATGCCTTGAAAAGCGCTCTCAGTCGGCCGCCGCGGCGTCGATCAGCCTGATGGCCGCACGCAACCGCTCGACCGTGCGTACCTGCCCGACGAGTTCCACGGTCACATCGATCGGCGGCGACACGGTCCGCCCCGTCACTGCGACGCGCACCGGCTGGCCAATCTTGCCGAAGCCAACCCCGGCTTCTCTCGCCACCTCGACCATCGCGCCGTGAATACGCTCTCGCGACCAATCGCTGAGGGCTGCGAGTCGTGCGCATAGCGTTTCCAAAACGCCCTTCACCGGCGGCTTCAGGTGCTGCCGCGCCGCCTTCTGATCGGGGGCGTCGAAATCGCTGTACAGATACCAGGCCGCATCGACGATCTCGTCGAGTGTTGTGGCCCTCTCCCGATACGCGTCGATCACGCGCTCCAACGGCGGCCCGCCTCGCCAGTCCACGCCGCGACGTTCGAACTGCGCCGCCAGCTGCGGTGCGATTGCTCCGGGCTGTGCGGCCTTTATGTACTGCTGATTCAACCAGGTCAACTTTTCCGGGTTAAAACGCGATGCCGCTACATTCACCGCGCTGATATCGAACAGGCGGATCATTTCCTCGCGCGAAAAGATCTCCTGGTCGCCATGCGACCAGCCGAGTCGCACCAGGTAATTGAGCATGGCATCAGGGAGGTACCCGCGCTCCCTATATTCGAGCACGTTGACGGCGCCGTGCCGCTTCGACAGCCGCGTCCCGTCGGCACCCAGAATCATCGGCAGATGCGCATAGGCCGGCACCGCCCAACCCAGCGCCTGCAACAGGTTGATCTGGCGTGGTGTGTTATTCAGATGATCGTCACCGCGGATCACGTGCGTAATCGCCATATCCGCGTCATCGACCACCACGCCGAAATGAAACGTCGGCACCCCATCCGAACGCACCAGGATAAGGTCGTCGAGGTCGGCATTGCGGAACGCCACATCACCGCGGAGCAGGTCATGGACGATGACCGTTCCTGAGTCCGGATTACGAAAGCGAATGACCGATTTCAGTCCGGGTGCGGCTGCGGCGCGATTCCGGCAGCGCCCGTCGTAACGGGGGGTTTCGCCTCGCGCAGCCTGCGCGGCACGCATTGCCTCGAGTTCTTCGCGGCTGCAGTAGCAGCGGTACGCTGTGCCGGCGCTGAGCATTGACGCGGCAACCTCCTGATAACGATCGAGACGCGCCATCTGGCGAAATGGGCCCTCGTCGTAGTCGATACCGAGCCACGCGAGGCCATCCAGAATCGCCTGAATCGACTCATCGGTGGATCGCTCCCGGTCGGTGTCCTCGATGCGCAGGACAAATCGTCCTCCAAAATGGCGCGCGTACAGCCAGGAGAACAGCGCGGTTCGCACGCCCCCGAGGTGCAGAAACCCGGTGGGGCTTGGCGCAAAACGAGTCTTAACGGTCATCTTGATCGGGTTCCGCTGCAGGCGCGCGGATTCTACTCGGAAACCCCCGGGGAGTCCCGATCAAGTAAGCCGGCCGGCGGGGGCTCAGCGACCTGCCCGCTCTTCGGTGTTGACGCGGCCCGACACGACACCGGCGTCGGCAAGCGGCGCGTCGTGGTGTCGGCTGAACTCGGCATCACGGTGACCGGCCAAATGATGGCGACGATCCAGACCGGAACGGCGTTCCGGACCGCGATAATCAGCCGCAGCAACCTGACGTCGATCCCCGGCGCTGCGCCGACGGCAAATCGATCGTCGCAAGAACCGCATCACGCGCCATGTGTGCATGATCATCCAGAAATAGCCGAGACCAACGGCGAGAAATACACCCGCCACGAAAAGATCGGGCCAATTGCCATACGTCGCGGCAAGTCCGAATACCACGCCGGCCAGGCTCAACGCCGCCAGCACGGCCACAGTCTGGTTTACGGAGTAACCGGCCAACTGAAAGATATGATGTAAATGCTCACGATCGGCGGCGAATGGCGAACGGCCTTTGACGATCCGGCGCAACATCATCGCCACGGCATCGATAACCGGCACCATCAGGAACCATAATGCAGCGGCTGGCGTGACCACTTTTTCCGGTCCCTGCGACAGGGAAATCGCAAACCATGTCAGGGAAAAACCGAGGAACATGCTGCCGGCGTCGCCGAGAAAGATGACCGCCCGTGAACGGCCGGGCAGCCGCAGGTTGAACAGGAGAAAGCCGACAATGCCACCGGCGATGGCGGTCAGAAGTGCAGCCTTCCCGGGATCGCCCCACAGCCAGGACGCAACCAGGAACCCGGACAGCGATGTCAATGCCAGGGTGCCACTCAGACCATCGAGGCCGTCGGACATGTTCATTGCGTTGATAACGCCCAGCGTGGCAAAGACCGTGAACGGGACCGCCAGCAAGCCGAGTTCGAGTGTGTCGCCGGAGAGAGTCATCGCGCCCAGATCGCGCAATACGACACGGGCGCCAAATATCATCAGCAACGCCGCCAGCGCCTGCGCTACCAGCCTGAAGGTGGCCGACAACTCGATAAAATCATCGACCAATCCCACTCCAACGAGCAGGCTGCCGGCGAGCAGAAAGCTGACGGCATCAGCTGCGGGAATGGCGACACCCGTGATGGCCGGAAGCAGGTAAACGGCGCTGACCGCGACGAAAATGGCCAGGCCGCCAATCAGCGGTACGGGGCCATGGTGCACCTTGCGCTCACCCGGCAGGTCGACCAGGCCGACGGAAACCGCCAGAGGTCGCAGCACCAGAACCAACGCGGCGGTCGTCAGGCAGACGAGGACTGCTGCCAGGATGTTGGTAGACTCAGATAAAACGGCCAATTGGCGGCTATCCTCTTATCGCCTCAAGCGCCACACGGACGAATCCTCAGGTGAAGAATTCTCCACAAATGCTTGCGGTATTTCTGCGATGGCACTCACGGCCGGATACCGTCACGTTCGCCGACAATTTCACGGTCGAATTGTTATGGATTGCTTAAGCGCCGCGTTGGGGGGCCCGCAGCCGGCACAATCGGGACCTCGGCCGGTCGGCGTGAGGCGCCCGCAGGTTGCCGTAGTCGCAGCGTTTTACTGGTAAGCTACCGCATTGCATTATTCCCAAGCGCCACCGCGGCTCCGGCCCGGAGGCGCCCCGACCGCATGATGGAGTCCCGCTAATGGCATACCGATGGCCTCGATTCGCAATTCTGCTCGGCACCGTTTGGCTGGCATGGGTGGCAATGACTCCTGCCAGAGCGGCCGATGAACTCGTACCCGCCCGGGGGCCCTACAGGTTGAACCCCGGCGATGTCCTGGCGATATCGGTCTGGAAGGAACAGGAACTGCAACGGGAAGTCGTAGTCAGGCCCGACGGTCTGCTCTCCTTTCCGCTTGCCGGTGACGTCCAAGCGGAAGGTAAGTCGGTAGAGGAACTGCGCGCCGTGCTGACCGAGCGATTGTCGCGGTACATTCCCGATCTTGTCGTCACGGTGGCAGTATTGCAGCTTGCGGGCAATAAGATCTACGTGCTGGGACAAGTAAACCGCCCCGGCGAATTTGTAATGAACGGAAATTCCGATGTATTGCAGGCCATTGGCATGGCCGGTGGACCAACCGTATTTGCACAATTGGACAAGATCAAGATCATACGCCGGACCGGCGACAGCCAGATTTCGATACCTTTCAAGTTCAGCGATGTCGAAGCCGGCAAGAACCTCGAACAGAATATTCTGCTTCGGGCCGGAGACACGATTGTGGTGCCCTAGAACAGAATCCCGCTGGCGAAAACCGAGCTGATTTGTCCGCATGAACAATCGCGGCCGCATATGTAATTGTTATCGATGTTGGCCGTCCTCGGTGCCACTAAGCGATCAACCCCGCTGGAGGCTCGTGGCGCGCACCCGGATCAGCGGCACAATCCGCGTGATGGCACTCGTTGCGCTCGCCCTGCCTGGCCCCGCCAGGGCAGCGTCTTCCGGTTTTCAACCGCTGATCAGCGTATCCGGGCAATACGAAACCAACCCGAATTACCGGTCGGACGGGCGAGAGCGCTCGGCAACCGGCACGAACGTACAAGCGGAGTTTCGCACCTTTACGGAGACGCAGCGCAGCCGCGTCACGTTCGAACCCAGCCTCCGCTATAATGACTATTTCGGCTCCGAGAATGAAAACCTCGACGGTGAGGACTTCACCCTGCCGGCGTCAGCCCGCTATTCGACCGCACGCACCACCACCGGGATTTCCGGCCTGTACTCCCAGAACTCGACGCGCAATGGCGAATTTGAACAGGCCATTCCCGATGACCCCGATAACCCCGGCGCCCCTGGTTCCGGGCGAGTCAACCGCATCGACGACGACCAGATCTACAAGCAAATTGGCCCGTATGCGCGTTTCGCAATTTCGCCGCGTAACTCTATCGGGTTCTCAGCGGGCTATTCCGAGACCTCTTACGATCAGGCCGAGATCACCAGGCAGCCCGGCTATGAGAACCTCACGACCCAGTTGAGCTATCAACATCTGCTCGACCCGAAAAACTTTGTCTTCGCCGGTATTAACGGCACATATTTCGAGAGCAAGCAACCCTGCGGGGTAATTACGAGTTTTGCCGATACATGCGGATTTGTTTTCGTGCCAGATCAACTCGGCACCGAAATCACCAATAACACCGATACCTTTGGCTTCAACGTCGGCTACAACTACTCGAAATCGGAAACCGAATCGCTCAACGTAGCGGCGGGAACGGCGCGCAGCGACTTCGCGATTCGCAATCTTCGTAGCATCGATGGCCTGCCTTGCTTTGACTCGACAACGCAGGCCTTTGCGCCGTGCCGCTTCGAAGGGTCAGAGACCAATTTCGTCGGCGATATGTCCTACTCGGTCAGAAGCGAGTCGACGACATCGACGATAAGCATCGGACGCTCACTGCAGCCCAACTCAGATGGCGCCACGGTCACGCAAGACAATGCCCAGGCGTACTGGATCAGGGAGATGTCGCCGCAGCTGCAGCTGCAGCTCGGCGCTACCTGGCTCAAGTCCGAATTTGTCGGCGGTTCACGCAACGGCGAGTTGCGCGAGCGGTTCAAGCGCGAATACTGGAGGCTATCAATTGGCGGAACCTGGCGGCTCAACCAACGCTGGTCGGTGCGGGCCAGTTACGACTATCTGAACAACGAATACAGTGACTCGACGCCGACCGTTGAAAACAACATCTTCATTCTCGGTCTGCAATACACGGGTCTGCAGTATCGCCGGCTGCCTTGGTAACGGTCGTCCCCGGCACCCGGGATCCGCGTTATGGTGGGCGATGAAGGGATCGAACCTTCGGCCTCTCCCGTGTGAAGGGAGCGCTCTCCCGCTGAGCTAATCGCCCATGCTGCCGCCGCAATCCCGTACCGCGTCGGTACAGCTGAATATTATTCAGAGCTGCGAATAATAAGGCAATCGAGGCCAAGCCGGAAGCTGTCAGCGCGGCTCGCGGTCCTTTTCATGCGGCGCCCCAACCACGTCAGAGCCGGCGAAATCGTCCAGGATCGCCAGGATTTCCGCGCTCTTCGACTGCATAAGATCCGAATCGCCCCGCGCTTCGACATTGAGGCGAATCACCGGCTCGGTGTTTGACATGCGCAGGTTGAATCGCCACTGCGGAAACTCGCAGCTCAGCCCATCGGTTTCATCGACCGACCGCGCTCCCGCTACGTAACGGCGCCGGATTTCCATCAGGGCGGCATCCGGATCGGCCAGGCGGCGATTGATTTCGCCGCTGCAGGGAAACCTGCGGATGCGCTCGCCCACCAGATCAGACAGCGGTTGGCGCGTGGCCGACATGATGCCGGCAACCAGCAGCCAGGGAATCATGCCGCTGTCGCAAAAGGCGAAATCCCGGAAATAGTGATGGGCGCTCATCTCGCCCCCATACACGGCATCTTCCTGCCGCATGCGCTCCTTGATGAACGCATGGCCGGTTTTAGTCTGCACCGGGATACCACCGAGCGCCTCAACGATCTCGCGTGTATTCCACGTAAGGCGCGGATCGTGAACGATGCGACTGCCAGGGTGGCGCAGTAACATCGCGTGGGCGAGCACCCCGACGATGTAGTAGCCCTCGATGAATTCGCCGCGTTCGTCGAACAGGAAACAGCGGTCGAAATCGCCGTCCCACGCGATGCCCATGTCAGCGCCATTCGCGCGTACGGCTTCCGCCGTGGCCTGCCGATTCTGCGGCAACAGCGGATTGGGCACACCGTGCGGAAAACGACCGTCGGGCTCGTGCTGGAGCCGGATAAGGTCGAATGGCAGATGGGCCGCCAGCTGGTCGATAACGGGTCCGGCGCAGCCGTTGCCGGCGTTGACGACCAGCTTCAGCGGCCGAAGACGGCTGCGATCGACATAGCCGAGCAAGTGCTCGATATAGTCCGTCAGGCTGTCTGCGGGTCGGCTATGGCCGCGGCGGGCCGTGCGCACCACGGCGCCCCGTTCGGCCAGATCCCGTATCCGGTTCAGCCCGCTATCTCCGCTGATCGGCCGGCAGCCTTCGCGGACCAGCTTCATGCCGTTGTAGTCTGCCGGATTATGGCTCGCGGTGACCATGATGCCGCCGCCCGCCTTAAGGTGCCACGTC
The DNA here is from genome assembly GCA_964403135.1 of uncultured Chromatiaceae bacterium. Classification (GTDB taxonomy): domain Bacteria; phylum Pseudomonadota; class Gammaproteobacteria; order Steroidobacterales; genus QUBU01. Next base: position 6,674 of record CAYOFE010000057.1, read on the forward strand.
GCGAAATAGACCTGCTCGGTGCCGCACAGGCCAATGTCGAGAATGTTCACCCCAGCGTCGCGCAACCCCGCGCTCAACGCCGTCACCAACGCCGGTCCGGTTTGGCGAATGTCGCGCCCGATAACTACCGAGGCAGGCTGCACGAACTGCGCATACGCCTGACCGATTCGGTAAGCGACATCTTCGTCGAGCTCCCCCGGCACGCGGCCGCGGACGTCGTACGCCTTGAAGCACGTCAGCGATGCGCTCATTGGCTCGCCCAACGCGCGCAACCAGGCGCCAGAGTTCCCGACGCGCCCAATGCTGCCCCTAGCAACTCAATCGGAGCGGCCCTCGCGTCCGTACTTGTCTTCGAACCGCACGATGTCATCCTCACCAAGATAATCGCCGACCTGAACCTCAATGATCTCGAGAACCTCGTTCCCGGGGTTCTCTATCCGATGGCGCGCGCCCAAAGGGATAAACGTGTGCTCGTTGCGCCGCAGCTCGAATACCTCGTCATCTCTCGTGATGCGAGCCACGCCCCGAACGACCACCCAATGCTCGGCGCGACGACGATGCATCTGCAGCGACAGCACAGCCCCGGGCAGCACCGCCAGCCGCTTTACCTGGTAACCGGATGCGGACTCCAGGCTGTCGAAACTGCCCCAGGGGCGAAACACTTCGCGTCCGACCCCTGCCTCGGGCCGTTGCCGGCGCGTCAGCTCATCGACCAGTCCCTTGACGTCCTGGGCGCGGGATTGCGGCGCCACCAGCACCGCATCCTTGGTCTCCACCACCACACAATCCACCAGCCCGACTGCGCCAAGCAACCGGCTTTCGGAGCGCAGGTAAGAATTGCGGCAATCGACAGCGACGACGTCGCCGCTCATCGCATTACCAGCCGGATCGCGCGTGCTGACCTCATGAAGAGCCGCCCACGAGCCCACATCGCTCCATCCCGCCTCCAGCGGCACCAGGCTCGCGAATGCGGTCTTTTCCATGACGGCATAGTCGATCGAGTCGGCCGGACAGGCCAGAAACGGCCCGGTGGCAAGCCGCAAAAAACCCTGTTCCTGCTGCGCACCAGCCAGGGCCGTCTCACAGGCATGAAGGATTCCGGGCGCATGTCGGGCGAGTTCCCGGAGATAGGCTTCGACGGAAAATACGAACATGCCGCTATTCCAGTAATAGTCTCCGGACTGAACATACCGTTCAGCGGTCTCTGCATCCGGTTTCTCTACGAACCTCAATACCTCCTGTGGCCCGGTTCCGCGGCGAGCAGCTCGTATGTACCCGTAACCGGTCTCAGGCTTGGTCGGTACGACACCGAATGTGACCAGGCGGCCCGTGGCCGCAGCCGCCATCGCCGCCCGCACGGCACGAGCGAACGACTCTACGTCAACGATTACATGATCCGAAGGCATGACCAGCAGCAGCGCGGCGCCCGCGCCTTCGTGGCTGAGGGCGAGAGCGGCGACGGCGACGGCCGGCGCGGTATTACGGCCCTGGGGCTCGAGAATGACTCGAGGGCTGGCACCGGCCTCCCGCAGCTGCCGCATCACCAGGAAGCGATGCGCCTCGTTGCACACCACCAGCGGTGCGCCGAGCGGCGGCGGCAATCCCTGCGTCCTTTTGAAGGTTTCCTGCAGCAGCGACCGACTGCTGGCTAACGGTAGCAGCTGCTTCGGCATCAGTGTCCGTGAAAGCGGCCAAAGCCTGCTCCCGGATCCACCGCACAGGATGACGGGGACGAGCGGCATGCTTATCAGAAAAAACCCGTCTCGAACACCATGATCCGGCTATCTATCGGCTTGGCTACTTCGGCCGCCCGATACCGTAGTAGGCCAAGCCGGCTTCGCGAACCGTTCTTGGATCGTAGATATTTCGGCCATCAAAGATGGCGCGGCGAGCCAAATGTTCACGAATTCGCTCGAAATCCGGGCTGCGAAACTCCCGCCACTCGGTCACCACGGCCAAGACGTCCGCACCTTGCAAGGCATCATAGGCGTTGTCGCAAAGCACCAGGTCAGATCTCTCGCCATAAATCCGAACCACCTCATTAAGTGCCTTGGGGTCATAAGCCCGCACGCGGCCGCCGTCGCGCCAGATCTCTTCCATAAGCACGCGACTGGACGCCTCGCGCATGTCATCGGTACCGGGTTTGAACGCTAGCCCCCACAAGGCCACCGTATGATTCCGAAGGCTGCCTCCGAGATACTCGCGTATCCGGCCAAAAAGCACCCGCTTCTGCCGCGCGTTGACGGCTTCGACCGCGCGAACAAGCTCAAGGTTAACACCCAGGTCCTGTGCCGATCGAATAAGTGCGCTGACATCCTTAGGAAAGCACGATCCACCATAGCCGCACCCGGGGTAAATGAACTCATATCCGATTCGCGGATCGGAGCCTATTCCTCTCCTTACATTCTCTATGTCGGCACCACAAGCCTCTGCCAGATTGGCGAGCTCGTTCATGAAGCTGATCTTGGTTGCCAGCATTGCATTTGCCGCATACTTGGTCAGCTCGGCTGATCGCACGTCCATGACAATCAGCTTGTCGTGGCTTCGGCTGAATGGCTCGTACAGCACTTGCAGGATGCGTGTCGATCTTTCGCTGTCGGAACCGACAATAATCCGATCCGGCTTCATGAAATCGGCGATTGCAGCACCTTCCTTCAAGAACTCCGGATTCGAGACGACGTCGAATTCGTGTCCCGCGCCCCTGGCGCGCAGAGATGCCGCGACCGTGCTTCGAACGCGATCAGCGGTGCCTACCGGGACGGTTGATTTCGTCACGATCAACCGGTACTGATCCATTACTCTGCCGATGCCATCCGCCACTTCCAGGACGTGGGTAAGATCCGCGGAGCCGTCCTCGTCTTTAGGCGTTCCTACTGCAATGAATTGACAAGTCCCGTGCTTGACTCCCGCGGCGATCTCCGCCGTGAACACCAGCCTGCCTGAGGCCGCATTACGCAGGACCATCTCTTCGAGGCCCGGTTCGTAAATCGGGACCTCTCCGTGATTCAGTCGGTCGACCTTCTGTCTGTCGATATCCACACATACAACGTGGTTGCCGACTTCTGCCAGACACGCACCTGTGACCAAGCCAACGTAGCCCGTCCCATGAATGGTTATCCGCATATCCTGTTATGTATTCGATCGGAAAAGTAACGACAGCTTAACGGGTAGACGCCAAGAAGTGAAACCGACCGCGTGCCGCACGGTGAGACGGCGCGGCAGCAAGCACTGGCGTTCAGTTGATCGTAGTCGCTTGCGCCGGGCGGCGCCGGCTCAGGTTCGCAACAGCGGCCGGGGTTGAACGCACCGGCGCATCGCTGTTTTTCCACACCAGGTCATCCACCCCATTACCCGGCGTGTAGCCAGCGACACTTTCCATGAGCAATTCACGGGCGCGAGAGCAGTCCAGGCTGCGCGTCGCTGCGACCAGCTGTTCCAGGTAGTAGCTCACACGCGGCCACTTCAGGAAATCCTCAACGGCCCGCATGATCATCGGATGCTCGGTACCCATGACGTTACTGCCGATCAGCAACTCCTCGTAAAGCTTCTCGGCGGGCCTCAAGCCCGTGTACTCAATGGCGATATCGCCATCCGGGTCCGACTCATCGCGCACAGAAAGTCCCATCAGGTGAATCATGCGTCGCGCCAGATCGGCGATGCGCACCGGCTTGCCCATATCGAGCACAAATACGTCGCCACCCTGACTCATCGCACCAGCCTGCAGCACAAGCTGGGCCGCCTCCGGAATCGTCATAAAGTACCTGATGATTTCCGGATGGGTCACTGTAACCGGACCGCCTCGGCGAATTTGCTCGCGGAACAGCGGCACCACCGAGCCGGACGAATCCAGAACGTTGCCGAAACGCACCATGCACAAGCGCGTCTGGCAGCCTCGATCAGCCAGCCCCTGCAGCACAAGTTCGGCGAAACGCTTGGTTGCGCCCATTACATTCACCGGGCTGACCGCTTTGTCGGTGGAGACGAGCACGAACGTCTCGACGCCGGCGCTGATCGCTGCCTCGGCTGCATGCCAGGTGCCGAGCGCATTGTTGCGGATGCCCTCGATCATGTTCTGTTCTACGATCGGCACATGCTTGTACGCGGCAGCGTGATACACGGTCTGAACGGCAAACGAGCTGATGACCTGCCGCACGCGATCGCGATGCGTTACCGAGCCAAGCAGCGCCAGCAGCTCGATCCGCAAGCCCTCCCGTTCCATGGTCAGGCGAAGCTCCTGCTCGATCGTGTACAGAGCAAGCTCTGATAACTCGAAGAGCACCAGCCGGCGCGGCCCCAGGTGCAGAATCTGCCGGCAAAGCTCCGCACCAATGGAACCGCCTGCGCCCGTCACCATCACCGACTTGCCGCGAATGCAGGCATCGAGAAGCCGTTCATTCGGAGGCACCGGGTCGCGCCCCAGCAGGTCGGCGACATCGACATCACGGATCTCATCGACACGCGCCTGGCCAGACACCAGTTGCCCGATGTCGGGAACGGTCTGTACACGCACCGGCAACTTTTCCAGCCGCTCGATGATGCGATACCGCTCGCGGCGCGAGACCGAGGGCAGCGCCAGCAGGACGCGCTGGATGCCAAGCTCGATCGCCAGGTCACCGATCTGGCCGGGTGGATAGACCGGCACGCCGTTAATCGAGTTGCCCTGCAATGCAAGATTGTCATCGAGAAAGACCACCGGCGTGAAGTCCCGCCCGCCGATCAGCGCTGTCACGAGCCGCGCGCCCGCCTCGCCGGCACCGTAAACCGCAACGCGCTCGCCGGCGGTACGCGCACGTAGCAGGTAAAGGCGCGCAAAAAAACGGCTGCCGACTACGGCGAGGATCAGGAATGCACCGAACACCACCGTTACCGAAAAAACGATTTTCGGCGGGTCCCAGTCCATCGAAAGCCAGGCGACGGTCAGGAGCGTGGTGACGATTGCTGCACCGCGCACCGCTCCGAGCACCAGCTTCGCGCCGATAAATCGTATCACGGCCTGGTACATACCCTGGCTGGCAAATGCCGGCAGGGCGACTGCCACGGCAATAGCAAGCAATGTCCAGCGCCGGTCGACGGAGCTGACCGGTGCCGGGTACGCGAGAATAAGTGCGGCAGCTGTGGCGGATGCGACAAGAATCACATCCGTCCCCAGAACCAGGACGCGCTTAACAGAGCGTGGCAGCTGGATCAAGCGGTGCCGCATGACGTCGCCCTGCACTTTGTTGCTCCCTGGGATCACCTGCCCTGCTGCCAGCGCAGAACGAGTCTACAGACGCGCGAATCATACCCCCCACAACCGCGCGGAAGTATAAGTGAAAAATGCGGCACGCGTCGATCAGAACGAATTGACCGCCGCCACGGCGACCGCCAGGTTGTAGATGATCTGCGTGATGCTTGCCCACTGGGTGATTGGTGGCAACCGCTCCGTATCGAGCGGGGCAATGACGGTGTCACCCGGACGAATCTCATCGCGGCCTCTACGGAACCAGCCGGATTTTGTTTCGGCCATCACCGCGCCATTGGCCCTCACCACGTAGACCCGGTTTTTATCGGCGTTGACCGAGAGGCCGCCGCTGCGGCGAATGTAGTCGTCTCGCCCCAGTGAAGGGGCATACAGGTGAGACGTCGCGTACTGCACCTCTCCGAGCACCATGACTTCCTGGGTTCGCGGTGGAACCAGCAGCTTATCGCCGTTACGCACCATGATGTCGTAGCGGGGATCGCCCTTGGCCGCAAGGATTTTCGGCAGATCGATGACCAGTCGGCCCACCGGCTCGACTTGACGAAGCTGCTCGAGCAAAGACTGCCCCACAGCCAGGGCCTGCTCGCCCGCTCCCCCGGCCTGTCCGCCACCGCGGGTGGCTTGGACAGCCGACGCGGCCGTCGCACTGAGTGCCAGCCTGGCGAGGTCGGACTGCAACCGCGTGGCCAGAACCTCCAGCTGTTGCTTTTCGCGCTGCCGTAACGTTTCACGCGTGAAGATGCTCCCTTCCGCAAACGCGAGATCCGTGAGGCCCCCGGCCCGCTCGAGCAGCGATGCGAGCGTCTCACCCCGTCGAGCCTGGTAAACACCCGGGAATCGCACCTCGCCGCGAATCTCGATCTCAAGCTCCGCCTCCCACTCGGGCACCTCCTTAATGTTGAGATAATCATGTGCCGACAGCGCCAGGTCGGCCTGCTCGTTGCCACTCCGGGCCGCGGCGAGATCAACAGGAATGACTTCGGTTTGCCGTGCGCCGCCCGGCCCGATGCTGTAGCGCGCGAGTTCGGCATCGACCGCGTAGGCGGCGCCGGTAAGGCCGCCGCCCGCGCGCAGCAGGTCGGAAATCCGCATCCCTGGCTCCAGCGGATAGGCACCCGGCGCGCGCACCTGACCAGCGATGCGCACCACCTGCAACGGCCAATCGCTGCTCGCCTGCGCCGTCAAGTCATCGATCACCTCCTGAATCGCGCCTCCCCGGCTGATGCCGACTTCGAATACCGTGACCCGGTCACGTGGCTGAAGCGCCACGTCCGACGCTGATTTCGGCGCCTGCAGCGCCGCACCGAGGTCCGCGGAATACACCTCGGCCAGTCGATCCGGGCCGCGGGACCGGCGAATCATCACGTAGCCCATGTCAGCCTTCGGCTTGAGCGCAAGGTCCGAGGGCAGTATGTCGGTCACCGTCATGCCCGGTTTCCACTCGTACGCCCCCGGCCGCGTGACGTGACCCGACAGGTACACCGCACCATCCAGTTCCTCCGGCACCGGCTGCACGCGAATCACGTCGCCGGCCATCGTGGCGAGCGTGCCGGCACCCGCGGTCAGATCGAGCCTGCGCACCTTGCGCCGACCATCGCCGTCGACCCGTTCGAGCTGAATCGCGCGCCTGTCAGCGGCAGGCAGCAAACCGCCGGCCAACTCGAGCACCTCGGCGACAGTGGTTTCGCCCCGCAATTCGTAGATCGCCGGCCGCTTCACCTCCCCGTCCACGCCAACGGTAGCCCCAATCGGCGGCACCAGCACCACGTCACCGCTCTGCAACTGGGCATCGTTGTCGGTATCGCCTTTCAGGAGAAGCTCGTAAAGGTCGAGACGATGGGCCGCTTGGCCTTTGCGCTTGAGCTGGATCTGTCGCAGCGATCCGGTGGTCGTGATACCACCGCCGCGGAACAGCACGTTAGAAATGCGCGACAGGCCACTGACGGTGTACGCCCCGGGCTTGTTCACCTCGCCCACCACAAATACCCGAATCGAGCGGATCTCGGCCAGGGTAACAGCGGCACGTGTACCCACCAGCTGGTTTGATACCCGGGTCTCTATCTCCTCCTTCAATTCGCCGAAGGTCAGCCCGGCCACCGGCCTTGGCCCGACTTTCGGAAAGTTGATGGTCCCATCCTGGTTAACCACCAGGGTAACTTCATAATTTTCGGTTCCGTAAAGCTGGACCTTCAGCTGGTCCCCGGGCCCGATCACGTAATCGCGCGGAACTGGCGCATAGGCAGCTGGCTCGAGTTCGAACACATCTGACTCAGTCTCGGCGAACAACGCATAGCCGAACGGCTGCAGGGCCTGCGCGCCAACCGGCTCGAGCGGCAGCAGCGACACCTCGATTAACAGCGAAGCCAGGCGGCGCTCCGCCGACAACCGGATTGCCATTTCCTCCGCGGTCAATCCCGCCAACGGCACCTCGGCCACGCCCGGCAGCTGCACGATGCCTTGCCGGTCGAGCTTGTACGCGCTCTGGCCTATCAGGCGGGCAAAGTTGGCGTCCGTCAGCAGCTTCGCCGCTTCTTCGGGTTGGACTTCATCCTTGAAACGCGCTTTGACGACGATCGTGTCCCCACCCTTGGCGCGCGGTATCTCGGGCATCTCCAGGGGCGTGGGCAGGACCGGCGTTGCGGTCTCTGCGGGAAGGGGCGCTGCGGGCGTCTCTGCCGCTGCTGGACTGGTTGGCGCCGTTGGAGCCGCAGCCCTGCTCTTCACCGCGTCGAGCAATCTGGCGCGCTCCTCCGGCGGAAGCGCCTGCTGCAGAATCGAAAGATCCTGCGCGGAAATACCCTGAGCCGGCGCGCGAACTGGGCTTACGACCAGCCCCAGCATGGCGACAAATAAGGCGGTTGACAGCCTCAGCATACCTCAGACTTTCGAGCGGTTCGGTTCGAGCGAGGCGCGAATGATAGCAGCAGCGGCGCACAGGTTGTGCGCCCGGAAAATGGCGCCCTCAGGCGCGGGCCGGGATCCCGTGGTAGCTGAGATACCACTCGACAAAGCGGGCCACTCCGGTTTCGACCGCAGTGGCCGGGCGGTAACCCACGTCGCTGACCAGGTCGTCGACGTCGGCGTAGGTGTCCGGCACATCGCCAGGCTGCATCGGCAGCAGGTTCTTTTCGGCCTTGCGGCCCAGGCACTGTTCCAGCACCTCGATGTAGCGCATCAGCTCGACGGGCTGGCTGTTACCGATGTTGTAAAGCCGAAATGGCGCCGAGCTGCGCGCAGGATCGGGATCGGCGGAGTCCCAGGCGGGGTCCGGCGCCGCTATGCGGTCCAGGGCACGAACTACGCCTTCCGCGATGTCATCGATATAGGTGAAATCGCGGCGATGGTTGCCGTAGTTGTAAACGTCGATCGGGCGGCCCTCGAGAATGTTCCGCGTGAACTGAAACAACGCCATGTCCGGTCGCCCGAACGGCCCGTACACGGTGAAAAACCGCAGCCCCGTGGTCGGCAACCCATGCAGCATCGAGTAGCTGTGTGCCATTACTTCGGTCGCTTTCTTGGTCGCAGCGTACAGCGAGATCGGATGATCCGCCGGGCGGTGTGCCGAAAACGGCATGCGGGTATTGGCCCCGTAGACGGAACTGGTGGAGGCGTAGACCAGGTGCTGAACCTGGTGGGCGCGACAACCCTCCAGCACGTGGAAGGTTCCAACCAGGTTGCTGTCGATGTATGCATGCGGATTGACCAGTGAATATCGAACGCCAGCCTGCGCCGCCAGGTGCACGACGCGATCGAAGCGCGATTCGCTGAACACTCGCTCCATGCCGTGGCGATCGGCCAGATCGAGCTTCACGAAGCGAAACCGCGGCTGCTGCTGAAGAATCGCCAGGCGGGCCTTTTTCAGATTGACGTCGTAATACTCATTGAGATTGTCCAGCCCGACCACCTCGTCGCCACGCGCGAGCAGGCGCTGCGAAACAAAAAACCCGACGAATCCGGCTGCACCGGTGACCAGCACTCTCATGACTTACCCGCCTCGCCCGCAGGAAAACGTGCGCTCCTGATCGCCGACCCGGCTCACAGGCGCGCATCCACCTGGTCGGCCGGCAGGACGCTCTTGATGTCGTAAACGATGTGCGCCGGCTTGCCCAGTGCGTGTATGGCGGCGGCACCCATCTGCCGGAACTGCTGGTGCGCGACGGCCAGCACAATTGCATCGTAGCTGCCGGCGACCGGCTTGCCCCGCAAAAGGTCGATCCCATACTCCTCGTGAACGGCCGCCGGATCGGCCCACGGATCGAATACATGCACTTCAGCACCGTAGCCATGCAGTTCGCGAACGAGATCCACCACGCGCGTGTTGCGCACGTCCGGGCAGTTCTCCTTGAATGTCAGGCCCATAATCAGGATGCGGGTGGTCGGCAGACTCAAGCCGTTGCGAACCATGAGCTTTACGACCTGGGAAGCCACATACAGACCCATGTTGTCGTTGATTCGGCGGCCCGCCAGAATCATTTCCGGGTGATATCCGAGTTGCTCTGACTTGTGTGTCAGGTAGTAGGGATCGACACCGATACAGTGCCCGCCGACCAATCCCGGGCGAAAGGGCAGGAAATTCCACTTGGTACCTGCCGCTTCCAGTACCTCCATCGTATCGAGACCCATGCGATTGAAGATCAGTGCCAACTCATTGATCAGCGCAATATTGACATCGCGCTGCGTGTTCTCGATCACCTTCGCCGCCTCAGCCACCCGGATCGACGACACGGGAAACGTACCGGCCTTGATAATACTGCGGTAGAGACGGTCAACAGCCTGCGCTGCCTCCGGCGTCGAGCCAGCCGTAATCTTGCGAATCGTGGTGAGACGGTGCTCCTTATCACCGGGGTTGATGCGTTCCGGGCTGTAGCCGACGAAAAAATCCTGGTTGAGCTTCAGGCCAGACATCTGTTCAAGGAGCGGCGCACACACCTCCTCGGTCTCTCCGGG
>CAYOFE010000058.1:0-16507 GCA_964403135.1 uncultured Chromatiaceae bacterium
GGCCGTGGGAGCGACGCGAGTCGCGACGGCGGGAAGGCGGGATGCGCCGTCTTCCGCGCGCTCATGGACGGATCACGCGAGCCGGTTCCAGGCGTCGAGCGCAGCGGTCTTATAGGCCTCGGCGAGGGTGGGGTAATTGAACACGGAGTTCAGGAAGTAGGTCAACCCGCCATCGTGCGCCATGACGGCCTGGCCGATGTGGATCAGTTCCGTGGCGCCCTCGCCGACGATGTGCACGCCGAGCAGCTTGTGGCTGTCGAGCTCGAAAAGCAGTTTCAGCATGCCCTCGGTGCCACCCTGGATCTGGCCGCGTGCGGTTTCGCGAAAGTGCGCCACGCCACTTTCGTAGCGCACCCCGTCCTTGCGCAGCTGCTGCTCGGTCCGGCCGCAGATGCTGATTTCCGGGACTGCATAGATGCCCAGCGGGAACAGTTCCGGGGTCAGGTCCGCATGCACGCCGAAGGCGTGGCAGGCCGCCTTGCGGCCCTGCTCCGCGGACGTCGATGCCAGGGCAGGGAAGCCGATGACATCGCCGACCGCATAGATGTGCGGTACGGCAGTGCGCAGGTGCTCATCGACGCGCAGCCGGCCGCGGTCATCCGCCTGCAGGCCTGCGTTGAGAAGGCTGAGCGTGGCGGTGGCACCGACGCGTCCCGCCGCCACCATCACCATGTCGCTCGCGACGCGCCGGCCGCCCTTCAGGTACGTAACGGCCCGGCCGTCGGCCTGTTTCTCGACCCGCTCGACACTCTCGCCGAGGCGCAGCGCGATGCCGCGATCCTGAAGATCGTGGCGAAAGGCATCAACGACGTCGGCATCGACGAATTCGAGAATCGTGCCCCGGCTGTCGATCAGCGTCACTTTCGTGTCCAGCGCGCTGAAGATCGTGGCGTACTCGACGCCGATGATGCCGGCGCCGATCACCGTCATCGAGCGCGGAATGCTGTCGATGGTGAGAATGCCGTCGCTGTCGATGATGGTGCGGTCATCGAAGGGAATCTCCGGCGGCCGATGCGGCACGGTGCCGGTGGCGACGACGACTACGCCCGCGCGGTGCCGCGACTCATGCCCGGCCGCATCGACCAGCCGCAGCGTGTGAGGATCGACGAAGGATGCCGCGCCGGTCAGCACCGTGACGCCGTTGCGCACCAGCTGGTGGTGCACGATCTCGATCTGCTGGCGGATGGTCAGGTGCAGCCGCTGCATCAGGTCGGCCGCGGTAATGTGGCTTTTCACGCGGTAGCTGCGCCCGTAGAGATTGCGCTCGCGCCAGCCGCACAGGTACAGCACCGCCTCGCGAAGGGTCTTGCTGGGGATCGTGCCGGTGTGCGCCGTGACGCCGCCGACGATCTCGCGGCGCTCTACGATGGCGACGCGCTTGCCGAGCTTGGCGGCCTGGATGGCGGCGCGCTGCCCGCCCGGGCCGCTGCCGATGACCAGCATGTCGAAATCATTTATCAAGGCGTCGCCTTCACGGAACTCCCTCATTACAGTCGGCGCGACGCCGGAAATCTTGATAGGGCCCACTCGAGGGGCCGGGAACAGGTCAAGGTTTCACCGGTCGGGCGGTTGCGTTATGTCAAAGAGGCCCGGAACGCCGTGGGATAATCGCCGCTCGCATGAGCGTCCCCGACGAGCCCGTCCAGCAGCCTTTCGTGTCGCTACTCCGGCTGGGCCCGCGGCAGAACATCGTCGTCGCCGCGTTGCTGTTCTCCACCGGCGGCCTGGCCATCAAAGCCTGCAGCCTGAACGCCTGGCAGGTAGCGGGTTTTCGCTCCGGCATCGCCGCGCTGGTGCTGTTGATGTTGCCGGTGGCGCGAAGCGGCTGGAGCTGGCGCACTATGCTCGTAGCCTTGCCCTATGGCACGACGGTCATACTGTTCACGCTGGCGAACAAGATGACCACTGCGGCCAATGCAATATTCCTGCAGGACACCGCGCCGCTGTACGTACTGCTGCTCGGCCCATGGCTGCTCGCCGAACGGATCCGAGGCCCCGACGTGCCGTTCATGCTGGCGCTCGCCTGCGGCATGCTGCTGCTGTTTGCGGATGCCGGCACGCCCGCCGTCACGGCGCCGCAACCCGTGCTCGGCAATGCGCTGGCCACGATCGCTGGCCTCACGTGGGCCCTGACGCTGCTCGGGTTGCGCTGGCTGGCGCGGCGCGGGGGTGCCGATGGCAGCGAGGCACTGACCGGGGCGGCAGCGGGCAATGTCGTTGCGGCCCTGATTGCCCTGCCACTGGCACTGCCGGTGTCGGCATCCACACCGGCGGACTGGCTGATGGTCTTCTATCTGGGCGTATTCCAGATCGGCCTGGCCTATCTGCTGATCAGCGCAGCGCTGCCGCACGTTGCGGCGCTTGAAATCTCGCTGTTGCTATTACTCGAACCGGTGCTGAGCCCGATCTGGGCGTGGCTGGCGCTCGGCGAAGCGCCGGGCGCGCTCGCCGTCGCGGGCGGAGCGGTTATTCTTCTGGCTACCGCGCTTCGCGCCCTTCGCACGAGTGACTGAGCATGAAATCCCGGCCTGTGCTGGCCTTCCTGCTGATGGCCTACGGCTGGAGCTGGCTGCTGGCGCTGCCGCTGCTCGCGCAGCGCCGCGGCGTGCTGGATCTCGGCCTGCCCGAGGCCTGGGAGGCCGTGACGGCATTCGGGCCGTTCGTGGCGGCGCTGGTCGTGGGAGGAGCGGCGGGCCGCAGCGCGATGCTCGCCAGCCTGCGTCGCTGGCGGGTCGGCGCCGGGTGGCTTGCGTTCTGTTGCCTGAGTCCTTTTCTGCTGCTGGCGATCGCCATCGCGGCGGTGCGCATCGCCACGGGCGATTGGCCGGACACGGCACAGCTCGTCTCAGGGAAGCTTGGCTCGCTGATCGGCGTGCTCGACCTGGTACTGATTGCCGGCCTGGCGCAGGGACTCGGCGAGGAGCCCGGCTGGCGCGGCTGGCTGCTGCCTCGCTTGCGCCAGCGCTATCGCCCGCTCGCCGCGACGCTCGCGTTGTTCCCGTTGTGGTTATTCTGGCACTTGCTGGCCTTCCTGGGCCGGCCGGAGTTCGGCGTGGCGCAGTTCGCCGCCTTCGCGCTCGGCATTCTCGCCGCGGCGATCTGGCTGACTTTTATCTGGGAGGGCACCGGCAGCGTGCTGATGGCGGTGGCCTGGCACGCGTTGATCAACGTGGCGCGCAACATGGCCCTGGCCGTGTCCATGCCGCTGTTTCTGACGCTCAGCACGCTGGTGCTGATCAGCGCGGTCCTGATCCTGATCGGCTGGATCCGCCGCAGCGACTGAGAACCGGTTATCAGACCCGGCCACCCCGATCGGCGAAGATTCCCGCGTTACCCGCATCGCGGGCGGGCTATCCGGTGGAGGGGTGTGTGCGATGGAAGCTGGCGTCAGCAAGGCCTTCGAGTTCGTCCGACAGCTGGTGACGAGCCTGCCGGGGCAGAAGATCGATCTGCCGGCGTTTCCGGAAGTGGTGCGTCGCCTGCAGGTGCTGCTCGCGCAGCCCGACACCACGGCAAAAGATCTCGCGCCGCTCATCGAGTCGGAGCCCGTGCTGAGCGCGCATCTGCTGCAGATGGCGAACTCCGCGGCGCTCAATGCCGCCGGAAACCAGGTCACGACGGTGAAAGCCGCGATCAATCGGCTTGGGTTCAACCTGGTACGCATCACGGCCATGGTGCATGCGCTGCGCCAGCTCGAGCACCACTCAGCGCTGCAGCCCATCCGGCGCGAACTCGCCGCCATCTGGCAGTCGAGCATCGAGGTGGCGGTGAGGTGTCATACGGTGGCGCGGCGCGTCCTCGGCCGGCAGGCCGACGAGGCGATGCTTGCCGGGCTTCTGCACGGCATCGGTGCTCTGTACATTCTCATGCAATCGCAGCGCGCCGATCCCCAGCTGCGCCAGGACCCGGCGTTCGCCGGCATGGTCGCCGACTGGCATCCTGCCATCGGCAAGGCGATTCTCGATGGCTGGGGATTGCCGCCGATGCTCGGCGAAGCCGTTGTCCGCCAGGACGACCTGCTGATCGAGGGCAGCCGGGATCTCGATCCGCTGCCGCTCCTGGTGGCCGCGGCCAAGCTCCACTACCGGCTGGGTCACGATGCCGGGATCGCTCAGAATGCTGCGCTGGCTGCGGCTGCCCTCGGCAACGTCAGGTTTGCGGGATCGACGTTCGAGGAACTGCTTGCCGCCGGCAAGTCCGAGATGGCCGAGATGCGCCAGTTGCTCGCCGCTTGAGGCGCGCCGGGCCCGGGAGTCAAGCATCCCCGCCCGGTGGAGCTTGATATAACATTGCAGCCGTTTTTTTTGTGGCAGGCCCGGAAGAGGGGCGCTGACGATGCCTTTCGTAGTGACCGCAAACTGCATCAACTGCAAGCACACCGAGTGCGCGGCGGTCTGTCCCGCGGATTGCTTTCACGAAGGGCCGAATTTCCTGGTGATCGATCCCGACAAGTGCATCGACTGCGCGTTCTGCGTGCCCGCATGCCCGGTGAGCGCCATCATGGAGGAGCGCGACGTCCCCGAGGACCAGAAAATCTTCCTGCGCCTGAACAGGGAGCTGTCGGAGCGCTGGCCGGTCATCAAAGAGCGCAAACCGGCCCCGCCTGATGCCGAAGAATGGGACGGCGTGCCCGGCAAGCTGAGGTGGCTGGAGCGCTGAATGCGCCGCCTGCTGGCGGGTCCACGCGTCAGTCAGTTTCGGGAAACGTCCGCCACTCGCGCAGTTGGCCGGTCTCGTCGAAGAACTCCCACCGGCCGTCGCGCCTGAACTGCCTGAAGCTGCCGCGTTTCTTCAGCTGGCCGTTCGGGTAGAAAAACTCCCACGCGCCATCAGGCTGGTTTTCGCGATATTGGCCGCGCTCGGCAAGCTGGCCGTTCTCGTGGTATTTCTCATAGGGTCCTTCGAGTTCGCCGTCGCGGTAGACGTAGCGCTCGCAAATGCGTCCCGTCTGGTAATAACGCTCGAACTGCCCGTCGGGCCGGCCCTCGATGGATGAACCCTTCAGTCTGAGCCGGCCGTTCTCATGGTAGAACTGCCACGGCCCGTCGCGTTCACCGTTCTTGAATGTGCCGCGGAACTCCAGCGTGCCGTCCGGGCGGAAGAACTCCCACGGGCCGTGCTCCTTACCATTCCTGTACGCGCCGCGGAACTCCGTCTGGCCGTTGCGGTAGCGCCACTCGGTCGGTCCGTCCGCGCGGCGAAGTCGTGCAACCAGTCCGTTGAGGAATGCGTAGAGCTTGATCATGCGATCTCCCTATCAGGCTTGCATTTACTGCAGGGTACCGTCCTTATAGGTGCCCATTTCCCTGATCTGCCCGTCCTCGCCGTAGATTTCGTAGCGGCCGTCCAGCACGCCATCCTTGAACGTGCCGCGGGTTTTCAGCTGCCCCGATTCGGTGTACGACTCATAGGGCCCGTCGGGTTTGCCGCCCTTGCAGGATTCACGCGCGGCCAGCTGGCCGTTGGCGTGATATCGCTCCACGATGCCCTCGGCGAGATCGTCGTGGTAGTTCGCCTGCTGCTTTAGCCGGCCACTGTCGTAAAACTGTTCCCAGCGCCCGGCTTTCTTGCCGCCAGAGAAGCTGCCTTTCGCGTCGGGCTGGCCGTTCTCGTGAAAAGACATGTAGGCACCCTCCCGCCTGTCGCCATGGTGATTGCCACGCGAACGCGGCTGGCCATTGGGAAAAAACACCTCGAATGGGCCGGTTCGCACGCCGCGCGCGTAATTGCCCTTCGAGCGCAATTGGCCGTTCGGGTAGAACAGTTCCCATGGGCCATCTTTCTGGCCATCGCGGAAATTCTGCCGTTCGCGCAGTTGGCCGTTCGGGTGGAACCACTGTTGCAGGCCATCGAGGTTGCCGGCGTGGTAATTGCCGCTGAATTCGATCTGGCCATTCTCGTGGTAGGTCTGGAACGGGCCGTCCCGCGTGCCGTTGCGGAACTGGCCCTTGCACTGCAGCTGCCCGTTCTCGTAATACGATTCGTAGGGTCCATCGGGCGGAACGTCGTCTTCCCGCGACCTGAACCACGACAGGATTTTCACTGCAATCTCCTCGACGGCATGGTGGCCTGCACGTTCTCCTGACGCGCGCTAGTTTGCCATGTCACATCGCAACCGGATGCGCTCGCCGATAATACGTACAATTACCTATAAGGCCTTGATCTAGGTCATTTACCCCGCCGGTCAACGTCCCGATGCTAACTTCACCTTAGGTGGCGCATTGGGGCGCCCCGCATAGGAGACCAGATATGAATACCAAGTCCGTCGCAAGCCCAGGGCCGAACAACCTGGCGATGTGGTTGCTGAATAAGAAGAACTGGTTCCTCCAGTTCCTGATCGTGTCGGCGATCAGTGTCGCTGGTCTGGTCTACCTGGGCCAGCAGACCTACTCGGGCGCACCGCCGCTCGTGGATTATGTGTCTGCCGAGACCGGCGAAGTGGTGATGTCCGAGACGCAGATCAAGCGCGGCAAGGAGATCTTCCACCTGCGCGGCCTGATGGGCTACGGCTCGTTCTGGGGCGACGGCGCGGACCGTGGCCCGGATTTCTCGGCTGATGCTCTGCGCCGGATGTCGGTGTCGATGCGCGAGTACTACACCAACGAACTCAAGGCGCAGAACGGCCGGGACCTGACGGCATTCGAGCAGGATGCGGTCAATCAGCGGGTGATCCGCGAGCTGCGTACCAACACGTATGACGAGAAGGCCCGCACGATCACCATCAACGCGGCCCACATCTACGCGTTCGAGGAACTCGTCAAGCACTACACGCGGATGTTTACCGACCCGACCTACGAACACCGCATGGATCCGGTGAACCAGGTCAGCGGCGCGGAAAATCTGCGCGCGTTGTCGGCCTATTTCTTCTGGGGCGGCTGGGTTTGCGTGGCGAATCGTCCGGGCGAGGTGTACAGCTACACTCACAACTGGCCGTACGATCCCGAGGTGGGTAATGTCCCCACCAGTGCAACGTTCATCTGGACGTTTATCTCGATCTTCGCGCTGTGGGTTGGCATCAGCGTGGTGCTGTATGTCTACGGGCAGATGAAGGAGCAGCCGGTCGACGTATTCGCTACGGGCGAAGGTGCCAACGGGCATTCCCTGACGACGTCCGACCTGGAGAACGGCTACGTCCGCCCGACGCAGCGCTCCACGTACAAGTTCTTCGCGCTGGCGGTGATCGTGTTCGGCCTGCAGGTGCTGGCCGGCATCATCAGCGCGACGGATTTCGTGCGGCCGTTCGGCATTCACCTGAACGAGCTGATTCCGTTCACCGCATCGCGCAGCTATCACACGCTGTTGCAGATCTACTGGTTCTTCATGTGCTGGGTGGGTTACACGATCTTCTTCCTGCCGCGGCTGGCCAAGGTGCCGAGCGGGCAGAAGACCCTGATCAACCTGCTGTTCTTCATCGCCGTGGTTGTGGCCGTGGGCGCGCTCGGTGGCATCTACACCGGCCAGCGCGGCTGGATCGACGACGAGATGGCTTACTGGTTCGGCAGCCAGGGCTGGGAATTCATCGAGCTCGGCCGCTTCTTCCAGTGGCTACTGCTCGGCGGCTTCACGCTGTGGATTTACATCATCTACCGCGGCGTGGCGCCCTGGGTCAGCAAGAAGAACTTCTGGTCCGTGCCGGCGTGGCTGCTGTGGGGCAGCGGCATCATGGTGCTGTTCCTGTTCTTCAGCGTGCTGATGGTTCCGGAGGACAATTTCGCCGTCTCCGACTACTGGCGCTGGATGACGGTGCACATGTGGGTAGAGGTCACCTTCGAGGTGTTCACCACCGTGATCGTCGCCTACCTGCTGGTGCAGATGGGCCTGATCACCCGGCTGATGGCCGAGCGCGTCATCTTCCTGGCCGTGATGCTCTTCCTGGTTACGGCTCTCAACGGCATCTCGCATAATTTCTACTGGATCGCCAAGCCGACGGGCATCATCGCGGTCGGCAGCGTGTTCTCCACGCTGCAGGTGCTGCCGCTGCTGCTGCTCACGCTGGACGCCTGGCAGATGCGGCAGGAAGGCGGCCGTGCAACCGAGTTCCGGGTGCAGGGCAAGCAGGTGCACGTGATGGAAGGCGTGTGGCTGTTCATCCTCGGCGTCAATTTCTGGAACATCTTCGGCGCCGGCGTGTTCGGCTCGCTGATCACGCTGCCATTGGTGAACTACTACGAGCACGCGACCTACATGACCGGTAACCATGCACACGCGGCCATGTTCGGCGTAAAGGGCAACGTGGCGCTGGCCGGACTGCTGTTCTGCTGCCAGCACCTGTTCCAGAAGTCGGCATGGAGCGAGAAGCTGGTGAAGACCTCGTTCTGGTCGCTGAACATCGGCATTGCGCTGATGATGTTCCTCGACCTGTTCCCGGTCGGTCTGTACCAGATCTGGCTGGTGCTGACGGAGGGCTTCTGGTATGCCCGGTCGACGGAGGTCATCAAGGGCCCGGTGTTCGTCACCCTGACCTACCTCCGCATGATCGGTGGCGCGGTGTTCGTCCTCGGCGGCCTGCTGCCGCTGATCTGGTTCGTGCTGTCGCGGGGCTTCCGCCTGCAGCGTGAGACCGAGATCAGCCAGAACGAGTGGGCCGACTACCAGAAGGAGTACGGCAGCGAGAAGGGCAAGGAGTGGGCGGTGCAGCCCGAGCCCAAAGTCTGAGCTAGTGCTCTAACTGGCGAATGAATTCCGGGCCCCGGGGGCGGCAGCCCCCGGGGCCCGGTCTTTTCGGGCATCAGGTGTCCGCGGCCTGGGTATTCCTCGCCGTCTGCCCGAACAGCCGCCTGCGCGCTTCCTCGTCGAGCGTGCCGCCGCTGGTCCACCAGTCCAGGCCGATCGTGATGGCCTTCTGGACAGCCGACCGTTCGCCGATCGTGTCAAACCAGGCCTTGAGCTTCGGGAACTCCTCGAGCGGCTGCTGCAGCCGCTGGTGCGAGCGCACCCAGGGCCAGCAGGCCATGTCGGCGATGCTGTACTCCCCGGCCAGGAATGGCCGGTCGGCGAGCCGGCGTTCCATGACACCGAGCAGGCGGTTGTATTCGTTCTTATACCGCTCGATCGCGTAGGGGATCTTCTCCTGCGCGTAGTTCATGAAATGCCCGAGCTGGCCGGCCATGGGGCCAAGCCCGCCCATCTGCCAGAACAGCCATTGCAGGCAGTCGAAGCGACCGCGGGTCTCATGCGGCATGTAGCGACCTGACTTCTCCGCCAGGTACACCAGGATCGCTCCCGACTCGAACACCGACAGCGGGCCGCCTGCCGCCTGCGGGTCCACGATCGCCGGCATGCGGTTATTCGGGCTGATGGCAAGGAATTCAGGCTTGAACTGGTCGCCCTTGCCGATGTTCACCGGGATCAGGCGGTAGGGCAGCCCGCACTCCTCGAGCATGATGGTGATCTTCCAGCCGTTCGGCGTGGGCCAGTAGTACAGGTCGATCATTGGTGTTGGCTCTCGGTTGTGTTGATACAGGCGTTGCCGCGCAATTCGTGGGAGAAAAATTGGTGGGAGCGACGCAAGTCGCGATGATATCGGTGGAGTGTGGGAGCGACGCAAGTCGCGATTATTTCGCGACTCATAACGCCCGCGTCAGCGCGCGAATATGCGTGGCCCGATGCGCCGTCGAGAGGAACGCCACCTCGCAGGCGCTCGGCGGCAGATAAATTCCTGCCGCAAGCAGGCGGTGAAAGAGAGCGGGAAAAGCGGCGAGTGCATCGCGGCCGATCTGCGCCGGAGCGCGGATGCAGCGGTCAGCCGTGCCAGGCTGCCCTGGATAGATCCAGAACAGCGAGGCGACGCGCTGGATATGCAGCCCCTTACGCCGAACCGCGCGTTCGAGCTTCGCACCCAGCGTTTCCAGGGCGGCATACGCCTGACCGCCGGCAAGCTCCCGCACGGTGGCGAGCCCAGCGGCCATCGCCACCGGATTGGCGGCGAGCGTGCCGGCCTGGTAGACCGGGCCGGTCGGTGCGAGAAGCTGCATTAGATCGCGGGGACCGCCGATGGCACCCACCGGAAAGCCTCCGCCGATGATCTTGCCGTAGGTGACGAGGTCGGGTACCACGCCGCTGACCTCAGCGTAACCGCCGAATGCCACCCGGAAGCCGGTGATGACCTCGTCGAAGATCAGCAGCGTGCCGTGCTGCGTGCACAGATCGCGCAGCCGCTTCAGGAACTCCGGCCGCTGCGGCAGCAGGCCGTGATTCGCCGGCAGTGGCTCGACGATGACCGCCGCCAGTTCAGTGCCGGACGCCGCGAAGACCTGCCCCAGTGCCGCGTCGTCGTCCAGCGGCGCGACGAGCGTATCGGCGCTCACGCCAGGCGGGATGCCGGCGCTGTCGGGCCCGGCCTGTTCCGCAAGCCCGGAGCCGGCGCGAATCAGCATGCTGTCCGTGTGCCCGTGGTAGCAGCCGTCGAATTTCAAAATCTTCGCGCGCCCGGTGGCCGCCCGCGCAATGCGCAGCGCCGTCATCACCGCCTCGGTGCCGGAACTGACGAAGCGGATGCTTTCCACCCACGGAATGTGCGCCGTAAGGAACTCTGCGAGTTCCAGCGAGCGGGTCTCGGCGGTGCCGTAGTTCCAGCCGGAGGCGAGTGCCGCACGCACGGCGCGCCACACCGCCGGGTGGCGATGGCCGAGGATCAGCGGGCCAAAGGCCATGCAGAAATCGACGTAACGCCTGCCATCGGTATCTTCCAGCCACGCGCCCTGCGCGGCGCGCGTAAAGAAAGGTGTGCCGCCGACACCCCGCCAGGAGCGTACCGGCGAGTGCACGCCGCCGGGGGTGACGAGTGAGGCGCGTGCGAAGAGGTCGTTGTCGTCCATGGTTATCAGTTCCGCGGTACAGGATCCTGTGGGAGCGGCGCAAGCCGCGACTCCTGAATCGCGGACTGGCACCGCCCCCACAAAGACGCTCTAGGAGATTATGTCCCGCGCCCGGCGCGCGGCGTAGCTGATGATCATGTCCGCGCCGGCGCGGCGGAACGCGGTCCAGGTTTCGATCTGTGCGCGGTTGGCGTCGAGCAACCCTTGTTGTGAAGCGAGATCGAGCGCCGCCTGCTCGCCGCTGGTCTGATACGCGGCCCAGGGCCTGGCAATGCGCTGCGTCAGTGCCTGGAGCAGATCGAGATACGGCAGCCCGGGTTTCACCATGAGAATGTCGGCGCCTTCCGCCACGTCGCGCTCGGCGCTGGCCAGCGCGTCGGTTGGCCTGGCCGGGTCGACCTGGTAACTTGCACGGTCTTTCAATGGCCCGTCGTTGCCGGGCGCGGATTCAGCGGCGACCCTGAACGGCCCGTAGAACGCCGAGTGAAACTTTGCCGCGTAGCTCATGATCAGCGTGCGATCGAGGCCGGCCGCATCGAGCGTGGCGCGAATCGCGGCGATGCGCCCGTCCATCATGTCGCTCGGCGCCACGCAATCGGCGCCTGCCTGCGCGTACTCGCGCGCCGCCGCAGCGAGCGCCTCGACCGTGGCGTCGTTGTCGACATGGTCACCTGCGTCGTTCAGCACTCCGCAATGGCCATGCGTGGTGTAGGAGCACAGGCAGACGTCCGCCGCCAGCCACACGCTGTCGCCGAAGCGCCGTTTGACGGCAGTGATCTGCCGAGCGGTGAAACCGTGATCGAAGCCACGCGCGCGCTTGCCGGCGGGCACACCAAACAGCAGGAACTTGCCGATGCCCGCCTCGAGGTCCGCTTCGACCTGTGCGAGCAATGAATCGGGCGTATCGCGAAATACCTCGCGCAGCCCCGGAACCGGCTCGCGCCGCGCCAGCGACTCGGCTGCGAACAGCGGCTGGATCAGCTTATCGGGTGTGACATCGACCTCGCGCGCCAGGGCGCGGATCGCCGGCGTCAGGCGCGCGCGGCGCAGGCTCAGGCGACCCATCGGCGCCACTCCCGGCGCGAAGGGAACGGCTGCAGATGCTCGATGCCGGCCCGGCGCAGCGCGTGATAGGTCTTTCCAGGCCCGCAGGCGTGATGAGCGTCGGGCGGCAACCAGTCGCGCACGGCGCGGAATTGTGCGGCGCTACCCCAGTAAAAATGCGTCGCGCCGCGCACGCGCTCGCGAATGCGTTCCAGGGCATAGGCCTCGTGCGGCGCTTCAATACTGTACGTGGACAGGACACGGCCGATGCCGCTGCCGTCCCAGCTCCCCACGGCGTCCTCGCGAGTGAGCACGGTCCATGCGCTTAACGGTGGCAGATCCAGCACCGGCGAATGCAGGGTCGGTACGATGTACGCGAAGCCGAGATTCTCCGCGCAGCCTTCCACCCAGTAGCCCCGCCGTGCCAGCCGGCGCCAGCTTTCCACGCCGCTCGCCCAGAGGCGTGCTCCGTCGGGCAATTGCAGGCCGGGAGTCACGGCGCGCCAGTGCGCGATGAATATCGCGCCGCAGCCGTCGAGCACCGGCGCCGGCAGCGGCTGAGCGCGGCTCGCCTCGGTCCAGTCGCCGCCGTCCCAGCTGCGGACGCTGCCGGGGGAGGGTGGCCGGCTCCAGAACAGCGTGCTCACCGATTCGTCCCCGACCTGCCCGCGTGCGAAGAGCAGCGTGTCGAACACCTCGTGAGTCACGCAGGTGGCGCCGAAATATGGTTGTGTCAACTCGGGCAGCGCCTCCAGCGGTTTCAGTTCGGTGGCGACGTGACCGTCCGTGGCCGGATCGGCAATGGATTGCAGGATGGCAAAGGCCGCGGCATCGTCGCTGCGGCACTCCACGGCGAGTGCGCCCTGACCTGGCGCCGTGGGGCATTCGGTCAGGGGCAGGACCATCAACCGGGTGTCATTCAGGAGCGGTTCGATCGCCGCGCGCCCATCGGCGTCGGCCCACAGTCTGGCAATGCCGGCCAGTGCCAGGATCACGCCGTCGAGCGAACGCGGATCGTGCTCCGGCCAATGGATCCGGCGCAGGCGGTGTTCCACCGGGCCGCGCAATGGCCGGAATTCGAGATCAGGTCCGGCAACGACTCCAGGCAGCGCTTCGCGCAGGAACTGTCCCGCGTGAAGCGTACGCCGCGGCGATGACGAACCGATGCGCAACTTGCGGCCGTCGCGCAGGCTCTGCCGGACATGCGCTCGAAACACGACAACATCGCGGGGGTCCTCGCGCCGCGGGATCGCGGCCCTGCGAATCCCGGCGCGCGGCGCGATGGGCAGGTCTTTCACCGAGTGAACGCAGACATCGACCTTTCCGGCGAGCAACGCCTGGTCGAGTTCCGCGGAGAAAAAGCCCGGATCGTTCACTTCGTCAAGCGGCGTGCTGCGGTCGCGATCGCCACGCGTCTCGATGGGAACCAGTTCCATCGGCCGCTCCGGGTGCACGGCCCGCACGGCAGCCATCACCAGGCGGGTCTGTGCCAGTGCGAGCAGGGATCCTCGGGTGCCGAAGCGCAGGGGCCGGCTGGTTGCCATGGCAGTGTTTAGCCTGTCGCGCGATGGTCGCGATGCCCGCCGGCGTCAGCGCCGAGCCGCCGTGCGCGTTCGTGGCAGGCCAGCCGGGCCCGCTCGATCTGTAACGAGCGGATGTTCGCCTGAGTGCGCTGCAGGTCGAAGACATCGTCGAGATCGAAAGTGCGTGTCCGCGCCGGCCACTCGCAGGGCGCGCCGCGACGCCGCCCCAGGTGCACGACGGTCCGCACGCCGGATGCGCCGAGCCAGCCACGCCAGAGCGCATCGTTGCGCTCATCCGGTGGCGTGGTCATGACGACATGGTCGGCCCAGGCGGCGGCGACCGCGCCTTGCTCCGGTGCAAACACCCGCGCTGCCGCATTGAACAAAGCGCCAGGCGGACGGCGGCTCCACACGCCAAGCGCATCGCCGCGAAATAAAGGCAGCATGGCGCGGGCGAGTTCCCCGGCGCCGACGATCAGAATGCGATCGCTTGCTTCGGGCCGTATCAACCGGCGGACCAGCGTACCGTAGGAGCCGCCACCGATGTGTTGGAGATGATCGCGGCGGATTTCCCGGGTATCGCGCATGAGTTGCGCGACCGCCGGCGCGAGCATCATGACCGCCGGGTCATGACCAGCCCGCCGAAACGCTTCCCAGGCGCGCTTCAGCTGGCCGAAGACGTTGGTCTCGCCGGGTACGGCACTGCGCAGGCCGGTGGCGATTTCCAGCAGCAGCCGGTATGCCCCCGCGCCCGTGTGTGTCTCTGGGGGAGCGAGGCGACCGGCGATCCTGGCGACATCAGGGCTGGCCGTCAGTACCACCTGGCGCAGGCAGGTGTCGAGCACGAGCGCATGCTCCCGCAGCTGGCCGAGTACCGGCAGGCCGGCGCCAGACGCGGGCTTCGGCCAATGGCCGACCCACAGCGAGCGAATGTCGTGCGCAGCAATCATCACAGCGCGTCAGTTACTGCGCTTCGCTTCCATCTCGGCAAGCCATGCGTCGTCTGAGCCATCCGGCAAGTCGTCGAACAGATATGCCGAAAGGTAGCGCTCCCCGGTATCTGGCAGCATCACCAGGAAGACTGACCCGGCAGCCGCACGCTCCGCCACCTTCAGCGCGGCGGCGAGCGTACCGCCAGCGGAAATGCCGACGAATATTCCTTCATCCGCGGCAAGCCGCCGCGCGCTGGCTTTCGCTTCGTCGTCGGTGACCGGCACCAACTCGTCGTGCAGATCCCGACGCAGCACATCGGGCAGGAAGTCCGGCGTCCAGCCCTGGATCTTGTGTGGTTTCCACTCGCTACCGCCGAGCAGCGAGGCTCCCGCCGGTTCGGTGGCGATGATTTTCACATCGGGGCGCGCGAGCTTGATGATCTCGCCCGCGCCGGTCAGCGTACCGCCGGTGCCCCAGCCGGTGACCCAGTAATCGAGCCGGCGCCCGGCGAAGTCCTCGAGGATTTCCGGCCCGGTGGTCTGGCGATGGAACGCCGGGTTAGCCGGGTTCTGGAACTGCCGCGCGAGGAACCAGCCATGCCGGCGGGCCAGTTCCTCGGCTTTGCGCACCATGCCCGACCCTCGTTCGGCCGCCGGCGTCAGGATGACTTTCGCACCGAAGGCGCGCATGATCTTGCGCCGCTCCACCGAAAAAGTTTCCACCATGGTGGCAACGAACGGGTGGCCCTTGGCGGCGCAGACCATCGCCAGGGCAATGCCGGTGTTGCCCGAGGTCGCCTCGACGACTGTCTGCCCGGGCCTGATCGTGCCGCGGCGCTCGGCGTCGTCAATGATGGCGAAGGCGAGCCGGTCCTTCACCGAGGAGGCCGGGTTGAACGCCTCGATCTTGACGTACATCTGCACGTGCTTCGGCGCGACGCGATTCAGGCGCACGACGGGCGTGTTGCCGATGGTTTCAAGGATATTGTCGTAGATCATTGCCTGCTCCTAGATCCCCGTTCCGGTGCGCGGCCACGCTAATGCGCCAGCGATGCCGCAACCACCGATGCGGCCGTCAGGCGCAATCGACGGCGGTCCACCGCCGATATTCGCAGCGAGCGCCGCCGTCTCGCCGACGAACAGCAATGCCGGCGCCGCGATGCCCGCCGCGGCACTGCGTGCGGCGATATCCTGCAGCGTGGCGGTGATACGGCGCTGGCGCAGCGTGGTGCCCGCGCAGACCACGGCGGCTGGTGTCGCGGCGGCGCGGCCGCCTTCGAGCAAGGCGCGGCAGATCTCCTCCAGGCGCGCTGCGCCCATGTACACCACCAGCGTGTGATCGAGTTGCGCCAGCCGCGCCCAGTCCGGCGCGGGCGCGCCGGGTGCAACCTGAGCCGTCACCAGGGTGACGGCGTTCGACCGCTCGCGGTGGGTCAGTGGAATGCCCGCTGAGGCCGCGCAGCCTGCGGCCGCGGTCACTCCGGGAATGACCTCGAACGCGAGGCCCGCACCGGCCAGCGCCAGCGCCTCTTCACCGCCGCGGCCGAAAACGTACGGGTCGCCCGCTTTCAGGCGGCACACTCGCTGGCCCTTTCGGACCCGGCTCACCAGCAGCTCGTTGATCGTGTCCTGGGCGGTACCGCTGCCGCCCGGGCTCTTGCCCACGTCGATCAACTCGGCTTCGCGGCGCGCAACGGCAAGCAGCGCCGGGGCAACCAGGCGGTCATACAGGACGACGTCGGCCGACTGCAGCGCTTGGAGACCGCGCAGCGTGATGAGCCCCGGGTCGCCGGGGCCGGCGCCGACCAGCCACGCCTTGCCGATCGCCGATTCGGAGAGCTCCGCGTTCAGCAAGCGCGTCGCGGCGGCCTCGGCCGCCGCCTCGTCGCCGTCGAGCGCATAGCGCGCGGCCGGATCCTCGAACAACTGCTCCCAGAATCGCCGGCGCCTGGCCGGGTCTGGCAGCGCAGCCTGCGCGCGCTCGCGCCAGCGGCCAGCCCAGGCGGCGAGGTTGCCCAGGCGAGGTGGCAGCCAGCTTTCCAGTCGCTGGCGGATAAGCCGTGACAGCAAAGGCGCCTGCCCGCCGCTGGAAACGGCCACCACGATCGGATCGCGCTGCACGGTGGCGGGCACGATGAATGACGAGGCCTCAGCGTCGTCTACGACATTGCAGAAACGGCCCGCGAGGCGC
>CAYOFE010000059.1:0-10443 GCA_964403135.1 uncultured Chromatiaceae bacterium
AGCGACACGTCCTGCTCGCTCACGCACTCGCGGGCATCGAGCAGCACGATCACGGCATCGGCCTCGTCCACCGCCTGCAGGGATTTCGCGACGCTGAATTTCTCGATCGCCTCCGCCACCCGCGCGCGACGGCGGATGCCCGCCGTGTCGATCAAGGTGTAGGGATGGCCGTCGAGCGAAAAGGGAATGCGGATCGAATCGCGTGTGGTACCGGGCTCATCGCGCGTCACCAGCCGCTCCTGGCGCAGGTAGCGGTTGATGAGCGTGGACTTGCCGACGTTCGGCCGGCCAACGACCGCGATACGCACCCCCGCCACCGGCGGCGCAGCGTCCGGTTCGTCCTCGCGCGGCGGGCCGAGCGCAATGGCCTGCTCCGCCAGCTCCCGCACGCCATCGCCGTGGCTGGCCGATATAGCCGCGACCGAGGCGAAGCCGAGTTCGTGAAATTCCGCAGCGGCGAACTCCGGCGGCCGGCCCTCGACCTTGTTCACCGCCAGCACCGCCGGCTTGCCCGCGCGGCGCACGCGCTCGACCACGGCGTGATCGTCGGCGGTAAGCCCCGCTGTACCATCGACCAGGATCAGCACCACATCGGACTCGGCGACCGCGAGCTCGACCTGCCGGCGCATCAGGCCGGCAAGCTCGTCGCCTGCGGCCGTGACCCCCCCGGTGTCGATCACGATGGCCGCCGGATACGGAGCGGCCGAAAACCCATAGATACGGTCGCGCGTCAGCCCCGGATAGTCAGCAACGAGTGCGTCCCGCGTGCCGGTCAGCCGGTTGAACAGCGTGGACTTGCCGACATTGGGCCGTCCAACGATGGCGAGGACGGGCAGCAGGGGCTATTTCTCCTGCGGCCTGGTCGCGTCCCGGTAGGCGACGAGATCTCCGTCATCGGTGAGCGCGTAGATCAGGTCATTGACCACCAGCGGCGCCGCCGTGATGCGCGCGGAGCCGGCGCGAACCCGGGCCTCGGGCTCGCCCGAACCCGCCGTGAACCAGTGCAGGTATCCCTCGAAATCGCCGACGACTACCGAGCTGCCGAAGGGCGTCGGTGCGGTGAGGTCGCGATTGCGCAGTTCGGTGTAGCGCCACAACTCGCGACCGGATCTGCGCTCGACGGCGACGATTTCGCCGTTGTCGGTGCTGACATACAGATTGGCGGCATCGGCGCCCACGCTGTTGTAGCTCGATGCCTCGCGGGTCCACAGCACCTGGCCGGACTCACGCGCCAGCGCCGAGAGCTGGCCCTGGTAACCGACCGCGTAAACATCATCGCCAAGCACCTGCACCGTGCCATTGAGATCCGACAGGCGCTCCACTTCCGTGCGCCCGCTCGGCGGGGCCAGCAGCAGGTCCCATATCTGTGTGCCGTCGTTGATGTCGTAGGCGGCAACGCGGCCGTTATCGAAGCCGCAGATGACCATGCTGCTCGCCACCACCGGGGAGCCGGTGCCGCGCACCGAAAGCCGTGGCATGGTCTGCTGCACGAACCAGGCCTGCGTCCCGTCCAGCAGCTTGAGCGCGATGAGCTTGCCGTCAACGGTGCGGACATAGGCGAGATTCGGCCCGATCGCGGGCGCGGCCAGCACTTCACTTGCCACGCTGACCCGCCAGACTTCCCCGCCATCGTCGGCGCGCAGCGCAACGACCTGGCCATCGGTCGAGCCCACCACCACGTAACCGTTACCGACCGCCGGGCCACCCGACAGCGGGAGCCTGGTCTTTTTTCGCCACAACCTCTCGCCGCTGGCGGCGTTGAACGCGCTGACGCGGCCATCGCTGGCGGCCGCGTAGAGGTGCGTGCCATCGCTGGCCGGCGTCAACGCAAGGCGCATGAACTCGGTACCCTCGCCGAGGCCGCTGTCCCAGACCTTGCGGATGCGCCGTGTTGGCTCGATGTCGACGAGCTCGGCCGGCTCACCCGCCTCTTTCTCGTCGCCGCCAAACCAGCTGCAGCCGCCGGTACCGGCGAGCACGGCCAGCAACGCCGCCACAGCCGCTCGCTGGAAAATGTTGATCAAGCCGCGCCTCCGCTCAGCCGCCAGCCGGCGCGGGAGCAGCCGGAGCGTCCGTCACTGCCGGTTCGCTGCCGATGCCGAGGTCGTAGAGCTTCGCCTGCACCAGCGCCTCATCAATCACGCCGGGTTCGCCGGTTTCGAGGGCCTTCTGGTACGCGTCACGCGACTCCGCGAGCTTGCCCATGGCGTGGTACACATCGCCGCGCACCTCGTAGTACCGCGCCGCGAATGCGGAATCGTCCGGAACCTTCAGCTCGGCAAGCGCTTCATCGAATTTCTGCTGCTCGGCCAGCACGCGCGCCGCGCGCAGCCGCGCGATATGCCGCATCTCCTCGCTGCGACTGTCGCCGGCGACCTGGCGCAGGTAGGTCAGCGCCTCGTGGGGCTGGCTGCGCTCCATTTTCATTCGCGCCATGGCAAGCCGCGCCTGGTCGAGGTAAGGCGTGCCGGAATGTTCCTTCGCCAGCCGCGTGGCGAGCTCTTCGGCCCGGGCCGTACGACCGACACGAATGGCCCCGAGCAGCTCCTGGTACACTTCCGAGGCCGCCTCCGCCCGCGTTACCTTGATATCCTGCCACTGCCGCCAGCCGAACAGCCCGCCGAGGCCCAGCACCAGCCCGGCAAGCAGGTACCAGCCGTTTTCGCGCAGCCAGGTACGGACCTGCTCGGCGCGTTGTTGATCAGTCAAAAAATCATCCACGGTGTATCGACTCCGCCTGATTCAATCCTGGCCCCGCAGGTGCCGGGCCAGCGCATCGGCTGCCGCCGACCAGGCCACCGTCACCTGCTCCCCTGCCCTGCGCAGCGGCTTCACGCCGACCGTGCACGCGGTAATCTCCGCCTCGCCGAGGATCAGCCCTACGCGGGCGCCGCTCTGATCGGCACGGCGCATCTGGGCGCGAAATCCGCCCCCGCCGCAATTGACCTCGATGCGCAGGCCCGGCCGTGCATCGCGCAGCTGTTCGGCAAGTGCCTGCGCGGCCTGTTCGGCACCAGCGCCCACCGCCACCAGGTACACGTCGGGCCCCGTGTCGGCGGGCGTCCCTCCGCCGATCTGATACAGCTCGACCAGTCGCTCCATGCCGATGGCGCAACCGATCGCCGGCGTGGCCTGCCCGCCAAGCTGCTCGACGAGCCCGTCATAGCGCCCCCCGGCGCACACCGCACCTTGCGTGCCGAGCTGGTCGGTAACCCACTCGAACACGGTGCGGTTGTAGTAATCCAGGCCACGCACCAGCCGCGGGTTGACCTGGAACGCCAGGCCGGCATTTTGAAGCAGCGAGCGCACCACCGCAAAGTGGGCGGCCGATTCGCTGTCCAGGTAATCGGTGATCACCGGGGCCGCGCCGACCACGCTCTGCATGGCCGGATTCTTGCTGTCGAGGATGCGCATGGGGTTGCGGTCGAGACGCCGCCGGCTGTCCTCGTCGAGCTCGCCCTCGCGGGCCCGGAAATAAGTGGCCAGCGCCTCTCGGTAGCGGGCCCGCGACTCCGGCATGCCGAGCGAATTGATCTGCAGACTGATGTGCCGCACGCCGAGCTCGCGCCACAGACGCCCGGTCATGATGATCAGTTCGGCGTCGATGTCGGGGCCGGCATAACCGAGCGCCTCGATGTCGAACTGGTGGAACTGCCGATAGCGGCCCTTTTGCGGTTTCTCATAACGGAACATCGGCCCGGCGCACCATAACTTGTGCCGCTGGTTGTGCAGCAAGCCGTTCTCGATGGCGGCGCGCACGATGCCCGCCGTTGCCTCGGGCCGCAGCGTCAGGCTCACGCCATTACGATCGTCGAAGGTGTACATCTCCTTCTCGACAATGTCGGTGACCTCGCCGATCGAGCGCTTGAACAGCTCGGTGCGTTCGAGCACCGGCACGCGTATCTCGCGATAAGCGTAGCCGGCCAGCACACGGCGCAGTGTGTCCTCGACGCGCACCCACAGTGCCAGCTGCTGTGGCAGCAGGTCGCTCATGCCGCGAATGGCCTTGATCTGTTCGGTCATGCGGCAATGTTCCCGTTACGGGGACGGCGTGCGCGGCGCAGCGCCAGTAACCGGCTCCGTGGCCGCCGCCGGTGTCGTGAGCGGTGGCGACGACTCCGCGCCCGGTGCGCCGGTCGGGGGCATCGGCGCAGCTGGCGGGCTGAGCGGCTGGGACAACGTGCCGGCCGGCTCGGCGCCATCCGGGCTCGCCGGCAGCGTCCGGACGCTGGTGGCGGTATCGGGCAACGGCACCGGTGTCGGCAACGGCTCGGGCACCGGCAACGCCGGCGCAACCGGCAGCGACGACTGCGCGGGCTCCTGGTCGTCGACGAGGAAAAACACCATCACGATGAGGAGCACGGCACCGGCCAGCCACAGCACCCACGAACCAACGCCGTCGATGGCAGGCTCGATGCGCCGCCGTATCAGAGCCGGCGGCTCACTGCTCTCGGGGGCAGCGGCGCGATAGGCATCGAGCACGCTCTCCACCGGCAATCCGACCAGCTGCGCATAACGGCGCAGATGCCCGCGCACAAAAACCGGCGCGCCGAGCGCCTCGAAGCGTTCTTCCTCGATCGCGGTAACCAGCGGCTCCTCGAGCCGCAGTACTTCCGAGACCTGCTCGACCGAGAGCGCCTTTGCCTTGCGCGCCGAGCGCAGCCGCTCGCCGAGGCCTAGCGCGGTCGGCGGACTGCGTGGCGCCGTACGGACTTCATCGTTATCGGGCATCGGCCTTACCCTCCAGCAGCAGCCTGGTCTCGACCGCCTGTGGGAACTCGCGTTTCAGCCGCTCGCCATACCTGGCCGATTCGGCTTGCTGACCCAGCGCCTCCTCGATGCGCACGCCGAGCCAGAGCGCCTCGGGCGTGGCCGCACCGGAAGCCAGATAGCGATCGAGAAAAGCGCGCGCCTGGAGGTGGTTGCCTACCCCTTGCGAAACGTCGGCCAGCTGGAACAACGCCTCGCGATAATTGGCATCGGTGCTGAGGGCTGCGCGCAGATACCGCTCGGCACGGGCCGGGTCGAGGCGTTTGGCGCAGGTACCGGCATTCGTATACACCATGGCGCGGTTGTACATGGTGCGCGTGAGCGGCACCTCGAGTGCACGATCGAAGTAGCCGAGCGGCTCGCGTGCATCCCGCTTAGTGGAACAGAGAAATACCGCGAGACTATTCAACGCATTGGGGTCGTCCGGGTCGGCGCTGACGGCACGCCGATACTGGCGCTCGGCGCCCGCACTGTCGCCGAGCCGCTCGAATACCAGCCCGAGCGCGGCGTGCGCCGCGGCCAGCGATGGATCCTGCGCGATAGCC
Organism: uncultured Chromatiaceae bacterium; assembly: GCA_964403135.1. Lineage (GTDB taxonomy): Bacteria > Pseudomonadota > Gammaproteobacteria > Steroidobacterales > QUBU01. The sequence goes on from CAYOFE010000059.1 coordinate 5,316, forward strand.
TTTTCGAGCTTGGCCTGGGCGGTCTGCAGCTCGCCCTGGCGGAGGTAGCTGACGCCGAGCTGCATGTTGTACTGGGCGGCATCTTTGTCGGACGCCTCCAACTCGGGCCGTGTGCTGGTGGAGACACAGCCGACGAGGCCGATCGCCACGAGAATGCACGCAAGGCGCATCGGCGTCACGGTGCGCACGACACAGCCTGGCTCCGGCTGCCGAGCGGCACGCGCACGCGGTTGGCCACGCTGCCGGCGAGCTGCCCACAGGCTGCCGCAATGTCATCGCCGCGCGTGCGCCGCATGACCGTGACGATATCCGCCGCCTGCTGCACGCGGCGGAACGCTTCCACAGCCTGCGGCGTCGAACGCCGGTAGACGGTGCCGGGGAACGGGTTGAACGGAATCAGGTTCAGCTTCGCCGGGCGGTGGCGCAACAGCGCCGCGAGGCGTTTCGCCTGTTCGATGCTGTCATTGACGCCATCGATCATCACGTACTCGAAGGTGATTTCCTTCGTGTTGGTCGCCTCGACGTAATCCCAGCAGGCGCCGAGCAGCTCGGCGATCGGGTGGCGGCGATTGATCGGCACGAGCTCGTCGCGCAACGCATCGTCCGGCGCATGCAGCGACACGGCAAGCGCCACACGGCATTCCTCGCTGAGACGGCGTATCTGCGGCACCAGGCCCGACGTGCTTACCGTCACGCGCCGTCGCGACAGCCCGAAGGCGAGGTCATCGGTCAGCACCTGGCAGGCCTGCACCAGCGCACGGAAGTTGGCGAGCGGTTCGCCCATGCCCATGAACACCACGTTGGTGATCGGTGACCGCCCGTCCTGGTCGCCAAGCTCGCGCCGGGCGATGAGGACCTGGCCGAGGATCTCCGCCGCGCTCAGGTTGCGGTTGAAGCCTTGCCGCCCGGTGGCGCAGAAGCGGCAGTCCATTGCGCATCCGACCTGCGAGGAGACGCACAGCGTCCCGCGCCCCGGTTCCGGGATGTACACTGTTTCGATCGCCTGGCCCATGCCGGCGTCGAGACGCCATTTCACCGTGCCGTCGGCCGACTCCTGCACATCGCTCACCGCCGGCAGCACCACCGGCGCGCGCACGGCCAGTTCCTGGCGCAGCGACATGCCGAGGTCCGTCATCTGTCCGGGATCGAGCACACCGCGCCCGTACATCCAGCGCATGATCTGGCGCGCACGAAACGGCTTTTCTCCGATGCTGAGGAACAACTCCTCGAGTTTGCGCCTCGGCAGTCCGAGCAGGTTGACAGAAGCCTCGGTCATGAACCGCTCAGCGCTGGCGCGGGCAGATCTCGCTCGTGCTGAAGAAGAAGGCGATTTCCTGGCGCGCGGTATCCGGGCCGTCCGAGCCATGCACCACGTTCTCCTCGATGCTGGTGGCGAAGTCGGCGCGAATGGTGCCTTTCGCCGCTTTTTTCGGGTCGGTGGCACCCATGATCTCGCGATTGCGTTCGATGGCGTTATCGCCCTCCAGCACCTGCACCATCACGGGTCCGGACGTCATGTAACGCACCAGGTCGCGGTAGAACGGGCGCTCGCGATGGACGGCATAGAAACCCTCGGCCTGCGCCTGGCTCAGCTGCACCATGCGGGCGGCAACAATGCGCAGACCGGCCTGCTCGAAACGCCGATAGATCTCGCCGATCAGGTTGTTCTGCACGCCGTCGGGTTTCACAATGGAGAGTGTTCTCTCAATAGCCATCATAACTCCAAGATAAATAAGATAAATCAAAAAGAACGCCCGCGGGTTGCGGGCTGCCTAGTATCCCAATCCCGCCAGCAGTTCCGCAAGGCATCCTGAAGAATCAGCAAGCTGCCATGCTTTTGCACGGGAATTTCCAGTTCGCGCATCAGCGCCCCCGTGTCGACGGCCGGAATCGCCTCGATGAGCGCACCGCTTAACTGCTCCGTGACCCGGCTGCACGCGGCGATCACGTGCGGACATCCATAGGCCTGGAACGTCAGCTCGGCGATGCGCCCGGCCTCGACCCGCGCATGAAATACGATCCAGGTGCCCTGGCCTGCCGAGCCCGCCTCACCGCGCAAGCGCACGCCGCCTCGGCCGTGCGGCAGGCCGGCGCGGGCTCGCGCACGGAAGTGCCGCTCAACGGCTGCGCTATACCGCTCGGGCGCCATCTCACGCCACCGCAGGCGAGATCGCCCGCAGGTCCGCGACCGCGGCGCGAAAGATCGTCGCGGCACGCTCGATCTCATCGGCGGTGGTTTGCCGGCCCAGGCTGAACCGCACCGAACTCTGCGCGAGCTGATCGTCCCGGCCGAGACTGCGCAGCACGGCCGACGGCTCGGCGGCATCGGAGGCACAGGCCGAACCGCTGGACACGGCGAGGCCTGCGAGCGCAAACAGCAGGCTCTCGCCCTCCACGCCGGCGACGCTGACATTGAGAATGTGACAGGCGCGGCGAGTGGGATGGCCGTTCAGCAACACCCCGGGCAGCGCGCGGATCTGCTCCCACAACCGGTCCCGCAGCACACGCACGCGCGGCGGGTCGACCGGGAGGCGCGCACGGGCCAGTGATGCCGCCACGCCCATGCCGACCACCTGGTGAGTCGGCAGCGTACCGGGCCGCAGGCCACGCTCCTGCCCGCCGCCGCAGAGCAGCGGTTCGATGCGCGGCACACGGGCGCGATCGACGAACAACGCACCAATACCTTTCGGCCCGCCCGTCTTGTGAGCCGAGAGCGACAGCAGGTCCAGCTGCATCGCGCGCACGTCTATCGCTTCGCGCCCCAGGCTCTGTGCGGCATCGACGTGCAACAGCGCACCGTGCTTTCGACAGATAGCCCCGTACGCGGCGATATCCTGGACAACCCCGATTTCGTTATTGACGTGCATCAGCGAAACGAGCGTCGTATCGGGACGCAGCGCCGCTTCGAGCGCCGCCGGCTCGACGAGGCCCAGCGCATCCGGCTTCATGCGCGTGACGCTGAAGCCCTCGCGCTCCAGCTGCCGGAAGCATTCGATCACCGAGGCATGCTCGGTCATCGCGGTGACCAGATGCCGGCCACGGCTCTTCAGGTAGCGGGCCGCGCCGAGAATGGCGAGGTTGTTCGACTCGGTGGCGCACGAAGTCCAGAGAATCTCCGCGGGCGCGCCATTGACCAGCGCCGCGACCTCGGCGCGCGCCGACTCGACGCGTGCGCGGGCGGTGCGGCCCGCGGCATGCGATGCCGAGGGATTGCCGGGCAGCTCGCGCAGGCACTCGGCCATCGCCGCGCAGACTTCCGGATCTACTGGCGTGGAGGCCGCGTAATCGAGATAGATCTCCCCGCTCATGAGTCGCTTTCGCCCGGACCGGGCCCGCCCCAGTCGCGCTCGCCCGAACCGGGCGCCAGCGCCGCGAGGATGCCGCGCAGGATGTTCAGCTCGTTCCGGTCGAGCCGTGCGCGATTGAACAGCCGGCGCAGGCGGCGCATCAGGTTGCGCGGATTGCCGGGATCGAGAAAGCCACTCGCCACCAGCACCCGCTGCAGGTGCTCGTAGAACAGCTCCATGTCCTGGAGATCCGCGGGCGGGGCCTCCGGCGGTGGCATCGCGATCTCGACGCCCTGCGCGCAGCGCAGCTCCCAGGCCACGATCTGCACCGCCATGGCGAGATTCAGCGAGCTGTACTCCGGATTGGCCGGGATATAGAGAATCGCCTGGCAGACATCGAGCTCCTCGTTGGTGAGGCCCGACCGTTCCGGCCCGAACACCACCGCGGCAGGCTTCGTGCGCGCCGCGTCCAGCAGCTGGCGCGCACACTCGCGGGGATCGATCTCGGGCATGCCGAGCCGGCGGTGACGGGCGCTGGCACCGACCACCAGGCCACAACCCTGCAGTGCCTCGGCCAGCGTTGGGCTGACCCGCGCCGCTTCGAGCACATCCAGCGCGCCAGAGGCGCGGGCCCGCGCTTCGCCGTCCGGGTCGCCCTCGGGGTTGACCAGCACCAGCTCGCGAAAACCCATGGTCTTGATGGCGCGCGCGGCAGCCCCGATGTTGCCCGGGTGAGTCGGCTGGAACAGCACGAAACGGATCGGTGGCGGTGACATGGCGGTTCGGTTCTTGGCCCGCATTGTGCGCCGCTGCGGCCGGCGGCGCGGCCGCGTATTCTAGCCGGTCCGGCCGCCGCAGGCCGCCGTGAACCGCGGCCCGGATGCCGTAGAATGGCGCCCCTCCCGCGGCACCGGCCACGCCCGGCGGCACCCGGGCATCGATCTTCCACAAGCAGGCGGCACCTATGCAGGGATTACTCAACACGGCGGTCCAGGCGGCCCGCAAGGCGGGCGATATCGCGATCCGCTACATGAACCGCCTCGAAGACATCGATGTCCGCTCGAAGTCGCGCAACGAGTTCGTGACACTGGTGGACCACGCCGCCGAGCGCGCCATCATCGAGACGATCCGCGCCCGCTATCCCGACCACGGCTTCATTGCCGAGGAAAGCGGCCGGCACGAGGGCAGCGAGTGCGTGTGGATCGTCGACCCGCTCGATGGCACCACGAATTTCATTCACGGCTTTCCGGTGTTCTCGGTGTCGATTGCGCTGCGCGTGCGCCATCAGCTCGAGGTGGCAGTGGTGTACGACCCGTGCCGGCAAGAGCTCTACACCGGCATTCGCGGCAGTGGCGCCCAGCTCGACGGCCGGCGGATCCGGGTGAGCAAACAGGTGGGCCTGCAGGGCGCGTTGATCGGCACCGGCTTCCCTTACCGCAGCAACACCCGCTGGTTGGCACAGTACATGCCCATGCTGCAGGCGGTGATGGAACAGGCCGCCGGGGTGCGCCGCCCGGGCTCTGCCGCGCTGGACCTGTGCTCGGTTGCCGCCGGAAGGTTCGATGGTTTCTTCGAGTTCGGCCTGAGCACCTGGGACATTGCGGCAGGCGCACTGCTGATCCGCGAGGCCGGCGGCATGATCGGCGGCCTGACACCCGAAGGCGATTTCCTCGACACCGGCAACGTGATTGCCGGCACGCCGAAAGTCTACGACGCGCTGCGCGAGCTGGTGACGCCACATCTGTGAGGTCTGTCTGGCCGCCGGCGCGGCGCGAAGCGCGCTCCCGGTTCGATCTGGTGGGAGCACCCCGGAGCGCGCTCCAGGTTCGATCTGGTGGGAG
>CAYOFE010000059.1:10543-16301 GCA_964403135.1 uncultured Chromatiaceae bacterium
GTTCGATCTGGTGGGAGCACCCCGGAGCGCGCTCCAGGTTCGATCTGGTGGGAGCGGCGCAAGCCGCGATCGCAGAGTCGCGACTCGCCTCGCTTCACCAGCCGAAAAGGCGTCTGGCGCCTTTTCTCGGTCAGGGCATCGAGTCCGCCTCTTCGGTCTTCTTCGGCGGCATCAGGTCGGCCGGGCTGATGTTCAGGAACAGCGTGATTGCGCTGGCCACGTAGATCGACGAATAAGTGCCGAACAAAATGCCGATGGTCAGCGCCATGGCAAACCCCCACAGCGTCTCGCCGCCGAACAACAGCAGCGCGATCACCACCAGCAACGTCACGCCGCTGGTGTTGATCGTGCGGCTCAGCGTCTCATTGATGGCGATGTCCATGATCTCCGTCGAGGTGCCCCGGCGGATAGTGCGGAAATTGTCGCGGATCCGGTCGAACACCACGATGGTGTCGTTCAGCGAGTAGCCGATCACCGCCAGTACCGCCGCCAGCACCGACAGGTCGAACGCCAGCTGGAACAGCGAGAACACGCCAACCGTGACGATGGCGTCGTGGAAAGTGGCGAGCACCGCGCCAACGGCGAACTTCCACTGGAAGCGGAGCATCACGTAGAGCAGGATCAGGCCGAGCGCAAACAGCACCGACAGCGCGCCCTGCTCCGTCAGATCCTTGCCGACCTGGGGGCCGACGAATTCCACACGGCGCAACTGCACTGCCGGATCGCTCCTGCGCAGCACGTCGAGAATCTGCTGGCCCACCTGGCCGCTCGCCTCGGCGTTCTCCCGCGGCAGCAGCCGGATCAGTACATCTTTCGAGGTGCCGAAATTCTGCACCTGCGCGTCCGGGAACCCACCGGAATTCAACTGCGTGCGCACGGACTCCAGGTTCGCCGTCTGCGTGTAGCCGATCTCCAGCAGCACGCCGCCGGTGAAATCGATGCCGAGGTTCAGGCCGCGAATCGCCAGCGAGCCGAAGCTCACCAGCACCAGCGCCACCGAGATGGAGCTGACCCGCTTCGCATTCGACATGAAGCGGATACGGGTCTTTCTCTTGAAGAACTCCACGGTGTGCGGCTCCTCAGACCGGCACGGTCTGGAGGCGACGGTCGCCCCAGATCGCGTTGACGATGGCGCGACTGACGATGATAGCGGTGAACATGGAGGTCAGGATGCCGAGCGAGAGCACCACCGCGAAGCCCTTGATCGGCCCAGTGCCGAATGCGAACAGCACGAGAGCCGCGATCAACGTGGTGATGTTCGCATCCGCGATGGTAGCAAATGCCTTCTCGTAGCCGGCGTAGATCGCCGCCTGCGGGGAGTTGCCGTTGCGCAGCTCCTCACGGATACGCTCGTTGATCAGCACGTTGGCGTCCACGGCCATGCCGACCGTCAGCACGATGCCGGCGATGCCCGGCAGCGTCAGCGAAGCCTGCAGCAGCGAGAGCAATGCCGCGAGCAGAATGATGTTCGCCAGCAGCGCGACGTTGGCCACCATGCCGAAGGCCTTGTAGTAAATGCCCATGAACAGCGCGACCAGCGCCAGGCCGAGCGCCAGGGCGCGCATGCCCTTGTCGATGTTGTCCTGGCCGAGGCTCGGACCCACGGTGCGCTCCTCGACCTTGAAGATCGGCGCGGCGAGCGCCCCGGCGCGCAGCAGCAGCGCGAGGTCACGCGCCTCCATGACTTCGAGGCCGGTGATCTGGAAGTTATTGGAAAATACTCCGCGGATGGTGGCTACGTTGATGACTTCTTTTTCCTCGCGGGGCACGTCGATTACCTGGCCGTCACGCTCGACCCGGTCGCGCTTCTGCTCGACAAACACCACCGCCATCGGCTTGTTCAGGTTCTGCCTCGTGGCCTCGAGCATCTCGCGGCCGCCCTTGGCGTCGAGGCGCACCGAAACCGCGGGCTGGCCCTGGTCGAAAGTCTGCGCGGCGTCGACGAGCTGATCGCCGGTGACGATGGCGCGCCGGCGCAGCAGCACCGGGCGGCCGCCGCGGTCCCTGAACAGCTCACAACCAAGCGGGGCGCGGCCCTTCTGCTGCGCCTCCAGCGGGTTCTCATCGGTGCAGACCAGCCGAAACTCGAGTGTGGCCGTGGCGCCGAGCACGCGCTCAGCCTGCGCCGGGTCCTGCACGCCGGGCAATTGCACCACGATGCGATCGACGCCCTGGCGCTGCACGACCGGCTCCGACACGCCGAGCTCGTTGACCCGGTTGCGCAGCGTGATGGTGTTCTGCTCGATCGCGGCATCCTGCCGCTCGCGAATCTGCGCCTCGGTCATGCGGGCGACCAGCACCACGCCCTCGGTCGCATCCTCGCGGCGCAGGCTCAGATTGGGATCGAGCTCCTTGATCAGGTCCTCGGCCTTGTCGGCGTCGGCCACATCCGGAATCTGCACGCGGATCTCCTCGCCATCCACGCGCACGGTGCGGCGAATGCGCTTGTCGCGCAGCACCTTGCTGAAATCGGCCGCGTAGCGCTCGCGGCGCTGCCTCAATGCGGCCTCCATGTCCACCTGGAACAGGAAGTGCACGCCACCGCGCAGGTCGAGCCCGAGACTCATGGGCTTCAGGCCAATGGCGCTCAGCCAGGCCGGAGTGCGGGGTGCGAGCGTCAGCGCCACGATATAGCCCTTGCCGAGCGCGGCACGCACCTCGTCGGCCGCCTTCAGCTGGGTCTCGACCTCATCGAAACGCAGCGTTGCGCGGCCCTCTTCCACGTGGGACGAGGCAAACTTCACGCCGCTGGCATCGAGCGAACGCTTCAGTTCCTCGAATTCGGTCTCGCTGATCGGCGCGCCGCTCTCATAGCTGATCTGCAGCGCCGGATCCTCTCCGAAGACATTCGGCAGGGCCACCACAAGCCCGACCAGCATGGTCAGGATCACCAGCAGGTTTTTCCATAATGGGTAACTATTCATAGGAAGACAGCGAGCTGCCTCAAGCTCCCTTGATGGTGCCCTTCGGCAACACCGCGCCGACGGTGTGACGCTGTATCTTGATCACGACACCATCGGCCACCTCGAGATGCAGGAACTGCTCGCTCAGTTCGGTGACTTTACCGAGTACGCCGCCGGAGGTGACCACCTCATCGCCCACCGCGAGCTTCGACACCATCTCCTTGTGCTCCTTCTGCCGCTTGTTCTGCGGCCGGATCAACAGGAAATAGAACACCACGAAGACCAGCAGCAGCGGCAGCATGCTGATCAACGGATCGCTGGAACCGGGCAACTCCTGCGCCCAGGCATCTTGTATCAGCCAGTCCATGAGATCTCCCCGGGGGGCGAAAAAAGGCGGCGTATTATTGCACAGTTAATTCGGGATTGGCCTGCCGGGTCAGGAACCCGGCGGCGAACGAGTGCAGCGCGCCTGCTTCGATCGCCGTGCGCAGCTCGGCCATCAGCTGCATGTAGAAATGCAGGTTATGCGTGGTGTTCAGCCGCGCCGCGAGAATCTCCCCGCAGGCGTCGAGGTGGCGCAGGTAGGCGCGACTGTAGTTGCGGCAGGTGTAGCAGGTGCAGCCCTCCTGCAGCGGGCGGGGGTCATCGCGATAGCAGGCATTGCGGATCTTCACCACGCCATCCGCGGTGAAAAGATGACCATTGCGCGCGTGGCGCGTCGGCATCACGCAGTCGAACATGTCCACGCCGAGGCACACGGCCTTGACGATGTCCGACGGGGTACCCACGCCCATGAGATAACGCGGCAGCGCAGCCGGCATGCGCGGCACGACGTGCTCGAGGATGCGCAGCCGATCGCTTTCCGGCTCGCCGACCGAGAGCCCGCCGATGGCCATGCCGTCGAAGCCGATGTCCACGAGGCCCGCGAGCGAGGCCTCGCGCAGCGGTTCGTACATGCCGCCCTGCACGATGCCGAAAAGCACATGGCCGCGCGCGCCGCTGCCGCGGGCGTCGAACGCCTCGCGGCTCGACCGCGCCCAGCGCAGCGAGCGCTCCATCGATTCGCGCGCCTGCGGCTCGGACGCCGGATAGGGCGTGCAGTCGTCGAAGATCATCTGGATGTCGCTGCCGAGATCGGCCTGCACCGCTATGGATTTCTCGGGCGTGAGAAACACCCGGTCGCCATTCACCGGCGAGCCGAATTCCACGCCCTCCTCGCGAATGCGCGTGTTCGCGCCGAGGCTGAACACCTGGAACCCACCCGAGTCGGTGAGGATCGGCCGCTGCCAGTGCATGAAGCGGTGCAGGCCGCCGAGTGCGCGGATCAGCTCGCCGCCCGGGCGCAACATCAGGTGAAAAGTATTGCCGAGAATCACCTGCACGCCGAGCGACTCGAGTTCCTCGGCGGTCATCGCCTTGATCGTGCCATAGGTCCCAACCGGCATGAATACCGGCGTGTCGATCGTGCCACGGGCCAGCGTCAAGCGCCCGCGACGCGCCGCGCCGCAGGTCGCCATTACCTCGAACTGGCCGGGCTCAGTCACTTGCATCCTTGTGGGAGCGGCACAAGCCTCCGTTCTCATTGTGGGAGCGACGCTTATTGTGGGAGCGACGCAAGTCGCGATTCCTTTCAATGAACACTGCATCCCCATAACTGTAGAAGCGATACCGCCGCTCCACCGCGTGCCGGTACGCCCGCAGCACGTTTTCCGTGCCGCCAAACGCGCACACCAGCATCAGCAGCGACGACTGCGGCAGGTGGAAATTCGTGACCATCGCATCGATCGCACGGAACTCATGGCCCGGCATGATGAACAGATCCGTTTCGCCATGGAACGGCCGCACTTCACCCGTCCGCGCGGCGGTTTCCAGCGCGCGGGTCACGGTGGTGCCGACCGCGATCACGCGCCTGCCCTCGCGCCGGGCATCGCCGATCGCCGTGCAGGCCTCATCGGCCACAGTCAGGCGCTCGCGGTGCAGGCGCCCGCGCGCCAGGTGATGCTGGCGCACCGGCTGGAACGTGCCGGCGCCGACGTGCAGAGTGATGGCAACGAAGCGCACGCCCTGCGCCTGCAACTGCTCGACGAACTCCGAAGTGAAATGCAGGCCCGCCGTCGGTGCCGCCACCGCGCCCGGCTCGCGCGCGAACACGGTCTGGTAGCGCTCGCGATCGGCCGGTGTATCGGGCCGCGCGATGTAAGGCGGCAGCGGCACGTGGCCCGAACACTCCAGCACGGGCTGCAGGTCCGCGTCGAAGTCGAGCAGGTAGAACTCCTGCTCGCGGCCGGCCACCACCGCTCCCGCGCCCTCGAACTCGAGTCGCGTACCCGGCCCCGGCGCATGGCTGGCGCGCAATTGCACCAGCGCGCGGCGCGGGGTGAGCAGCCGCTCGAGCAGCATCTCGATGCGCCCGCCGCTCGCCTTGCGGCCGAAGAGCCGCGCCGGCACCACCCGCGTGTCGTTCACGACCAGCAGGTCACCGGCCCGCAACAGGCCCGCAAGCTGGGTGAACTGCAGGTCCGCCACAGCGCCGGTCGTGCAATCCAGGTGCAGCAGCCTGCTGGCAGTGCGCTCGGCGAGCGGTTCCTGCGCGATCAGCTCCGCGGGAAGATCGAAATCGAAGTCGGCCGGCTGCATGGCCGCGCATTCTATTGCGCGGGCGGCGCCCGTGGGAGCGACGCTGGGTTTCATGTGGGAGCGACGCGAGTCGCGATTGCCCCATTACCCCCCGGTTGTTGTCCCCGCCTCCCCCAGCTATTCTTGCCGCCCGCGCCGGGATGGCGGAACTGGTAGACGCGGCGGACTCAAAATCCGTTGGTGGCGACACCGTGTGGGTTCAAGTCCCTCTCCCGGCA
>CAYOFE010000060.1:0-379 GCA_964403135.1 uncultured Chromatiaceae bacterium
ATGCAAGTCGCGACAGAAGCATCGCGGCTGGCGCCGCTCCCACAGCCCAGAGCATCGCGGCTGGCGCCGCTCCCACAATCAGCGCCGCTCCCACTGGCCGCGACATCTGCACGCACGATACGCCGGACCAGCAGGAACACCAGCGCAGTTACGGCGAGGTGCATGAGCAGGTTCATGGCGCGTGGCCCGGCGGCGGCGCCCGGCGCAAACAGCCGCGCGTCGGCCAGGTAGCTGGCGACCACGACGGGCCGGTAATAACCGTAAGACCAGCGCGTGATGCCGGACGGCGGCGCCAGCACGTCGCGCGCGCTGTCGAAATGCGCGAGCTGGTAGTCGGCGGTGACCTCGTCGTCCCATACCAGTTTGCCGCGCAGCGTCG
>CAYOFE010000060.1:389-12230 GCA_964403135.1 uncultured Chromatiaceae bacterium
GCGAGCGCGCCGAGAAGCAATGGGGCCAGCCACGGCCAGCACCGGGTCAATCGCATTTGCTGATGGCGGCGATGCGGGAGGGAAAAATTTTCGCCACTGTCTCCTAAATCGCGGTCTCAGGGAAGCCGCCTAGTCCCTCGACGCACCACGGAAAAGCCGATTTTTCGGTTTCTGCTGCACGGCAAAGATTTATGTTAATTAGCTCTTTACACGATTTACACACCGCGTATAGAGTCGCCGATACCGAAAAAGGAAAAAGCCAAACCCGGTGCGAGCCGGGGGCGGAACGCCGCGGGTCTTGCCTCAACGCTGACGCCAAGATCAGTTGAGGAGCGCAGGGGAAGACAGCCGGGCTGCCCTTCGAAGGTGAAACGAACCCTTCTCGTTAACGTTTTGGAGGATAGTTCTCATGAAAAAGCTAACAGCCCTTGCCGGCGTAGCGGCCCTGGGCCTGAGCGGTCAGGCTTTCGGCTACAGCGCGTCGGGCACGGTGACGTTCAGCTGGGGCGGTAACTACGGTGGCACGGCCGACCCGGCTTCCGTTTACGGCGCGACGTCGGACACGACGGCCGACATTGCCTGGACCAGCAACGGCACCAGCAGCCTGTCGGCGATGAGCGACAGCACGTACTTCAGCGCGCAGTCGGGTTACAACTCCCGCAGCTTCTACAACGCCGACTTTGCGACGGCGGCGCAGTGCACGGCGGGCAGCACCGTGGTTCCGGATCCGTACGCAACGGCGATCACCCGCCGCAAGTACGGCTGCCGCTTTACGTCCTACGGTGGCACGCCGACGTTCAACGCGTCGCCGGTAGCGGACGCCGCCGCCGCGACCACCGGCGCCAGCGCCACGGGCAGCATCACGGTGACCGACACCACGCTGACCGGTACGCTGACGCTGAACAGCACCACGGACGAGCCGACTGGCGCCACGACGACGTTCTCGCCCACCGGCGCGCGCCTGAGCAACTCCGCGGGCGACGGCTTCAACGGTTACAACTACCGTTCGGCCGATGGTTCGCCGTTCGGCAACTATTGGCAGGGCATCACGACGGCCGGTACGCTGGTGCTCAGCCTCACGGGCACGTTCACCAACAGCTTGTGGAGCATCACCGGCGGTACGGTGTTCTTCAGCGACAGCGGCTTCGGCTGCCAGCAGGGTGGCCTCGGTTCGACGTCTGACTCCGCGGCGGGCACGCTGTGCACGCGTTCGGGGGTCGCAGGGGGCCAGCAGTACAACGGTGCGCATCTCTCCTGGGGTGTTGACGTTGATGGTGCCTCCACGGGCACCACGGCCATCACCGAGATTGAGGTCCGCAGCGCCGTCAGTGGCCCGATCATCGAGACCTTGTCCGGCGTGCTGGCTTCGGTCAGCGTCAGCGGCGGCACGTTGAGCACCACCAGCGGCGAGTTCCGCCGCGCGCTGGGCTCGGCGGGCGGCGGCTGCTCGACGTACATCGTGTACGACGGCACGCGCATCTCCTGCGGTACCCTGACGTCCGGCCGGCTGAACATCAGCGGTACGGTGACGGAGTCCTCCGAGATCCCGGTGCCCGCAGCCGTATGGCTGATGGGTTCCGCCCTGGGTCTGCTGGGCTGGATCCGCCGCAAGGCCTCGGCCTGACCGGTTGAGACTGTCGGAGCGGCGCGAGCCGCGCCTGCAATCGATCCTGGAAAGCCCCGCGCGAGCGGGGCTTTCCTTTTTCCGGCGGGTTTTGTGGGAGCGACGCCAGTCGCGACCGCTCCTTCGCGGCTTGCGCCGCTCCCACAGAGAGGGCCTCACCTCGTTTTGCGGGAGCGACGCCAGTCGCGATTCGCCGCAACTGGGGCACTGACCGTTCACTGGATGAACAGGCGTGCAGCCTGTCGCAGTGCAGAAAGACCGCGCCGTGTTTATGTCAACAATTCGTTGGCGCAGAGCCAGCAGATGTGTATATTTCGCAATACGACCAGAAGGAAAAAGCCGCGCCGGGTTCGCGCCCGGCGAGGAAAGCCACGGGTCTCGACGCGACCGCAGACGCCAATCACAGCGCGGTAGCGGAAGGGGAAGACAACCGGGCTGCCCTTCCTGAAGCGACAAGTACTTTCGCCCTTCTCGAGTTGCGCTTTTGGAGGATAGTTCTCATGAGGAAGCTAACAGCCCTAGCCGGCGTAGCTGCATTGGGACTGAGCGGCCAGGCATCCGGCTACAGCGGGTCCGGTACCGTCACGTTCAGCTGGGGCGGTAACCTTGGCGGCACCGCCGACCCGAATTCGATTTTTGGCGCGACGTCCGACACGACGGCCGATATTGCCTGGACCGCCAATGGCACCAGCACCCTTGCCGCACTGTCCGACAGCACGTACTTCACCGCGCAATCCGGTTACAACTCGCGCACGTATTGGGATGCGGACTACGCCAGCTCGGCGCAGTGTACGGCGGGCAGCACGGTGATTCCGGATCCGTACGCAACGTCGGTCGTCCGCCGCAAGTACGGCTGCCGGTTCACGTCCTATGGCGGCACGCCGACGTTCAACGCCATCCCCGTGAGCGGTCAGGCGGATTCGTTGGGCACGAGCGCCACGGGCACGCTGTATGTGACGGATACACTTCTGACCGGCTACCTGACGCTCAACTCGAGCACCGATGAACCGACCGGCGCGACGACGACGTTTTCGTCGAGCGGCGTGCGGCTCAGCAACTCGGCCGGCAACGGTTTCAACGGCGCCAACATCCGCTCGGCGGACGGTTCGCCCTTCGGCAATTACTGGCAGGGCCTGACCACCGCCACCACGCTGCGGGTGAACCTCACCGGTACCTTTACCAGCACCGCGTGGAACATCACCGGCGGTACCGTGCTGTTCTACGACCCTGGTTTCGCGTGCCAGCAGGGCGGTCTCGGCTCGACGACCGACGCCGCGGCCGGAACGCTATGCACGCAGTCGCAGGCGCTCGGTGGCCAGAGCACCAACGCCACGCACCTTTCCTGGGGATCGGATGTTGACGGCAGCAGCGCGGTGAACTCGTTCCTGAACTTGTCCGAGATACCGGTGCGCGATTCGGTTGGCGGTGCGGTGATCGAGAACCTTTCCGGCGTGCTGGCTTCGGTCAGCGTCAGCGGCGGCACGTTGAGCACCACCAGCGGCGAGTTCCGCCGCGCGCTGGGCTCGGCGAGCGGCGGCTGCTCGACGTACATCGTGTACGACGGCACGCGCGTGTCCTGCGGCACCTTGACCGCCGGCCGGCTGGCCATCACCGGCTCTATCAACGAGGTGCCGGCCCCGGCAGCCGCGTGGCTGATCGCCCCGGCGGTTGTGGCGGCGGCGCGCTTCGTCCGTCGCCGCAAAGCCTCCGCCTGAAGGCCGCGACCGTAGGAGCGGCGGCACAGCCGCGATTCCGGCGAATTGAGGAAGGCCCCGCATTGCGGGGCTTTCTTTTTGTGCATAATGCGTGCGCCCAGATCCGGAGAACGACATCTATGACGCGTTACGCTTATCTCGCCGCCGTGCTTGCCCTGTTACTGGCCGGATGCCAGCCACCGGAGGAGCGTGCCGCCGAGTACCTTGCCCGCGCCAGGGAACTGTACGCGGCCGGCGATTACACCAAGGCCGGCGTCGAGGCGCGCAATGCGATCCAGATCCAGCCCAAGAATGCCGACGCCCGTTACCTGCTGGCGCTGGTCGCCGAGCAGAAGGGCGAAATGGGGCAGATGCTGAGCAACCTCGCGGTGGTGATCGAAGAGGATCCGAAAAACCAGCCAGCCAAGGTGAAGCTCGGCACGCTGCTGGTTTTCGCGCAGGACTACAACGGCGCCGGACTGCTCGCCGATGAGGCGCTGGCCCTGGAACCGAACGATCCGGCCGCGCATGTCCTCAAGGCGCGGCTCAACCTGCAGAAACAGGATATTCCGGCAACGCTCGCCAGCCTCGACAAGGCCATCGAGCTCGAGCCGGGGAACGTGGACGCCGCGGCCCTGCGCGCCGGCGCACTCGCCATCGGCGACCCGGTGAAGGCCATCGACGACCTGACGGCCTCCATCGAGCGGGTCGGGGCGAAGAATGCCGAAGCACTGCGCCAGCTGCGCGTGGACCTGCTGAACCGCATCGGCCGCAACGACGAAGTCGAGAAGGAACTGCGCGCCATGCTCGAGGAGTATGGCGGCGAGAAGTACACCCGCAACCTGGCATTGCTCTATGTCAGCCAGCAGCGGCTGGACGATGCGGAGCGCGTGCTGCGTGATGCGGTGACCGCGCAGCCGAACGAGGTGATGCGCAAGGTCGACCTGGCGCAATTCCAGTCCAAGTATCGCCGGCAGCCCGAGGAAGCCGAAAAGACGCTCAAGGCGTTCGTCGAGCAGGAACCCGACAACATCCAGCTGCTGGTTTACCTCGGTAATTTCTACGAGGGTACCGGACGCGATGCCGACGCCCGCGCGACGTACCAGAACGTCGCCGGGAAAGACCCGAAGTCGCCGTTCGGCATCGATGCGCGCAATCGGCTGGCGGCGCTGCTGCTGCGGGCCGGCGACGTGCCGGCGGCGCAGGCGCAGCTCGAGAGCATTCTCGAGGATCAGCCGGACAACGTGCAGGCGCTGCTGGCGCGGGGCGAAATCCACCATGCCGCCGGCCGGCAGGCCGAGGCGATCGCCGACCTGCGTGGCGTGCTGCGCCGCGAGCCGGACAACGCCACGGCGCTGCTGATTCTCGCCAAGGCGCACATCGCCACCGGCGACCAGGCGCTCGCCGAAGATGCCTACCGCCGCCTGCTGCAGTCGCAGCCGGCCAACGTCGAGGCGTTGAATGCGCTCGCCGGGCTGCTGGGCGGCAGCGGCCAGCTCGACGAGGCCACGCAGCTGCTCGACCGGGCGCTCAAGCAGGATCCGAAAAACCGGCAGGCGCTGGAAACGGCGGTGGGCCTGGCGCTGGCAAAGGACGACCTCAAGGCGGCCGAAGAGCACGCACGCGCGCTCGCCGCGCTCGACGATCCCGATGGGGTTGGCCAGCGCGAGCTCGGCCGCGTGCTCGAAGCGCAGAACAAGCTGGGCCCGGCCAACGAGGCCTACAAGAAGTCGCTGCAGAAGAAGTCCGATTCCACCATCGCGCTGGAAGGCGTCGTGCGCACCTACCAGGTGTCCGGCAAGTTCGCCGAGGCCACGCGTTACCTCAAGGCGCATCTCGAAGAGCATCCCGATCACGTGCTGGCGCGGGTGCTGCTCGGCGGTAACCTGATTCGTGCCGGCCAGTTCAAGGAAGCGCAGGAAACGCTCACCCAGGCCGTCGACCAGCAGCCGAAGCTGGTGCGGGCGTATATGGTCCTGGCGGCCGCCTACCCGCAGGATCGCGACCAGCGCATCGAAGTGCTGAAACGCGGGCTGAAGGCCAACCCGGGCGCCGGCAGCCTGGCGGTGCTGCTTGCCGGCGAGTACCAGGCGGCGGGCAACGTCGACGAGGCGATCAAGCTGTATGAGGCCACGGTGCAGGCGGGCGGTGGCGACAACCAGCCGCAGGTGGTGAACAATCTCGCCGCCCTACTGCTCGATTACCGCAGTGACGAGGCCAGCTATCGCCGCGCGCTCGACATGGCGCAGCGCTTTGCTAACAGCCGGTCGCCGATGTTTCTCGACACCCTCGGTTGGGCGCACTACCGCAACAAGGATTACGACGCCGCCATTCGCTTCCTCGAGCTCGCCGTGGCCTACGGCCGCAGCCAGCCGGAGGCCCGCTATCACCTCGGCATGGCCTACCTCGCCGCGGACAACAAGGAAGGTGCCCGCCAGGAGCTGGAGAAGGCGGTGAAGCAAGCGCCGCCGGCCGCCCGGTGGGCCGCGGCCGCGAAAGAAACGCTGGATGGCCTGCAGAGCGGCGCCCCCGCGGCCGGCGCTGGCTGAAGCCGGCCCGGTGCGTGGCCTGTCGGCCTGAGTACTCTTGAGCTTAAGCGCGCGTTAAATATTTGACAGCACTGTGAACGGCGCATCGGCATGCGCCGGTGAAAACGCCCCAGCATTGCCGCCGATGTCCGATTCAGCCGCCGCCATACCGCAGCCAACGCGCGCGTGGCATTCTGCGCTGCCGCTGCTGCTGGCAGTCGCAGGCGTGCTGATCTACGCCGGCTGGGAAAGCCTGGCGCGGATGGTGGAACGCGAGTGGGATAACGACGAATACAACCACTGCTGGCTGATTATCCCGATTGCGCTGTTTCTGGCCGCGACGCGCGCCCGCGAGCTGGCGGCTACGCCGTGGACCCGATCGTGGGCTGGCGTGGCGCTGGCGATGGCGGGATTGGTGTTGATGCTGCTCGGCAACCTGAGCGCGGTTGCGACGCTGACCCAGTACAGCGTGATCGTCACTTTCTGGGGGGTGGCCTGGGCAATGCTCGGCAATCGGGCGGTGCGCACCGTGTGGCCCGCGCTGGCCTACCTGGTGTTCCTGGTGCCGTTGCCGGATTTTCTCCAGGTGCAGCTGTCCGCGCAGTTGCAGCTGGTGTCGTCGAAAATCGGCGTCGGAGTGATACGGCTCGCCGGGCTGCCGGTGTACCTCGAGGGCAATGTTATCGACCTCGGCGCGGTACAGCTCGAGGTGGCCGAGGCCTGCAGCGGATTGCGCTACCTGTTTCCCCTGATGAGCTTCGGATTCCTGTGCGCGGCGATATTCGTCGCACCGGCCTGGCAGCGCGTGGTGGTGTTCCTGACCAGCATCCCGGTCACCGTGCTCATGAACAGCGTGCGCATCGGCATCATCGGCATTCTGGTGAACTATTTCGGCAGCGAGCACGCCGAGGGCTTTACGCATTTCTTCGAAGGCTGGGTGGTGTTCATGCTCTGCGTGGGCATCCTGTTCTTCGAGATGTGGCTCATGTGCCGCATGTCCGGGAAGTCGCTGTTGCGCTCGTTGCGCATGGACACGCCGCCATGGCGTGAAATGGCCGCAGCCTTCGGCTCGCGCCCGGTGAATTCGGCGCTCGCCACCTCGGCCGCCCTGGTCGTGGCTGGGGCCATTCTGGCGGCAACGCTGGAGCAACGGGCGGAACTGCTGCCGCAGCGGGTATCGCTCGGGTCGTTTCCCCTGGTGATCGGCGGCTGGCGCGGCGAGGAGCGCCCGGTCGATGCCGTACAGCTCGCCGAATTGAAGGCCGACGACACGCTGCTCGCCGCGTATCGTAATCCGGCCGAGACCGGCGAGGTGTCACTGTGGGTGGCCTATTACGCGTCGCAGCGGCGCGGCCGCTCGGTGCATTCGCCACGCACCTGTCTGCCGGGCGGCGGCTGGCGCATGGACAGCCTCGAAGAATTCGTGCTGAGCGACGTGCGCCCGGATCTGGCGGCAATGCCGGTAAACCGCGCGGTGATCAGCCTCGACGAGCGCAGGCAGCTGGTCTATTACTGGTTCGCGCAGCGCGGCCGGCTGTTGACGAACGAATACGTCGTGAAGTGGTACATCTTCTGGGACGCACTCACGCGCAACCGCACCGACGGCGCGCTGGTGCGCCTCGTCACGACGGTCGATCAGACACCGAGCGGCTTGCAGGACGCCGACGCGCGCCTGCAGCGATTCGTGCGCGAGCTGGATCCGAAGCTCAGTTACTTCCTGCCGCAGCGGGATGCGGCGGTAACGCGCGCGGCGGTGGAGTGATGCCGAAGGCGATATTGCACCTGGTGGCGGCGGCCCGCCCCAACTTCATGAAGGTGGCGCCGTTGTGGCACGCGCTGCAGGGGCATGCCGATTTCGACGCCCGCATCGTGCACACCGGGCAGCACTACGATGCGAACATGTCGGACGCTTTTTTCGCCGACCTGGGCCTGCCCGATCCGCATCACAATCTCGGCGTCGGCAGCGGCAGCCACGCGGAGCAGACCGCGCGCGTGATGGTCGGCTACGAGCAGCTTTGCCGGCGCGAGCGGCCGGCATGGACCATCGTCGTCGGGGACGTCAATTCCACGGCCGCCGTGGCGATGGTGTGCGCCAAGGAGCTGATTGCGCTGGTGCACCTCGAGGCGGGGCTGCGCAGCCGCGACCGCACCATGCCGGAGGAGATCAATCGGCTGGTTACCGACGCCATTGCGAACCTGTTGTGGACGCCCTCGCCGGACGCCGACGAGAACCTGCGGCAGGAAGGCGTGCCGGCCGAGCGCATCGAGCGGGTCGGCAACATCATGATCGATTCCTTCGAGTTGATGCGCGAGCGTATCGCCGCCGACCGCACCTGCGAGGTCATGGGGCTTGCCGGCCGCCGCTTCGGCGTCGTGACGCTGCATCGGCCGGCGAACGTCGACGATCGCGCGACGCTGGCGAGCATTGTCAGCCAGCTGCAGGCTGCCGCACAGTCGGTGGACCTGGTTTTCCCGGTGCATCCGCGCACCCGCAAGCAGCTGCACGAGTTTGGGCTGTACGAGCGGCTCGCAGAGACGCCGGGACTGCAGCTCATCGAGCCGCTGGGTTACCGGCAGTTCATGGGCCTGGTGACGCGCGCCTGTGTTGCCATCACCGACTCCGGGGGTCTGCAGGAGGAGACCACCTATCTCGACATCCCGTGCCTCACCATCAGACCCAACACGGAGCGGCCGATCACCGTGACGGAAGGCACCAACCGGCTGGTGGCGCCGGGGGCGCTACTCGAAAATATTCGCCGCGCCCTGGCAGGTGACTGGCCGCGCGGCCGCCGGCCCGACCTGTGGGATGGACGCACGGCCGAGCGCTGCGTGGCAAGCCTGAACCGGCGCATGGCGAGCTGAAACCGAACTGTAAAGTCCTCGCGTGTATACTCAATGGATTGTTGCGCCTGCCGCAGTGACGCCCGCCAGGTGCGGGCGCAAGGCCGCGTCGGCGCGACGCATGGATTGGCTGAGGGAGTATCGATGATCAACATGCGCCTGGCGCTGCTCGCCGCCGCATCGATATTGTTCGTCGCCTGCGGCAAGCCCGAGGAACGGGCCGCCGCCTACATGCAGAAGGCCCAGGCGGCCTACGACCAGGGCGATTACGTCACCGCCAAGCTGGAAGCGAAGAATGCAGCGCAGATCGCGCCGAAGAACGCCGCTGCTCACTACCTGCTGGCGCAGGTCGCCGAAAAGGAGCAGGACTTCAGGCCCATGGTCCAGCGCCTGATGATGGCGGTGGACGCCGACCCGACCCTGGTGCCGGCGCGGGTCAAGCTCGGCACCCTGTACTTCTTCGGCCAAGCGTTCGACAAGGCTGCTGAGGAGGCGGAGGCTGCCGCGAAAATTGCCCCCGACGATCCCGACGTGCACGTGCTGAAGGCGCGCGTGCTGTTCCAGAAGGAGGACCGCGCCGGCGCTGTGCGCGAGCTCGATGCCGCGCTGGCGAAAAACGCCGATCATGTCGAGGCGCTGCTCCTGCGCGGCAGCGCCTGGGCGGCCGAGGAGCCGGCCAGGGGCATCGAGTTTCTCGACGCGGCGATCGCGCGTCTTGGCCCGGACGATGCCAAGCCGCTGCGCCAGGTGCGAATCGCGATCCTGGCCCAGCAGAAGCGTATGGCCGAAGTGGAGGAGGGTTACCGCGCGCTGATCCGCGACTACCCGAAAGACGAGGAGTTCCAATATCAACTGGCGCGCTTTTATGCCAGCCAGGGACGCGTGGACGAGGCCGAGCAGGTGATGCGCAGCGTCGTGGCGCTCGATCCCGCCGACGTCGGTGCCCGGCTGGGTCTCGCGCAGTTCCTCGCCCAGATGCGCAGCCCCGAGGCGGCCGAGAAGGCGCTCGAAGCGTTCGCCGCCGAGAACCCCGAGCAACTGGAGCTGCGGCTGGCACTGGGGCGTCTCTACGAGGCCAATCAGAAGCTCGATGCGGCGCTGGCGGTTTACGAAGGATTGGCGAAGACCAGCCCGAAGGCCAAAGAGGGCCTTACCGCCCGGGTGCGCGTGGCCGCGCTTCAGATCGGCAAGGGCAAGCTCGACGAGGGGCGGGCCGGCATCGATGCGGTGCTGGCGGACGAGCCCGACAATGCCGACGCACTGCTGATTCGCGCGGGCCTGCGCGTATATGACCAGAAACTCGACGACGCCGTGGCCGACGTGCGCACGGTGCTGCGCAAGGAGCCGCAGAATGTCCGCGCCATGACGCTGCTGGCCCGGACGCACGCGCTGCAGAACGAGCGCGTGCTCGCCAAAGACGCTTATCGGCGCCTGATCGACGCCGATCCGCGCAATGCCGAGGGACCGCGCGAGCTGGCGCAGCTCGAGGCGCTCGACGGCAACCTCGCCGCGGCCGAGGAGATTCTGCGCAAGCGGCTTCAGGTGGACGCTGCCGACATCGAGACCGGCGCCCGGCTCGTGCAGTTGCTGATCGGCAGCCAGTCGCTCGACAAGGCGGAGGCCGAGGCGCGGCGCATGGCGGCCCTGCCCGACAACAAGGGCGCCGGCGACTTCGAGCTCGGACGGGTAATGCGCGCGCGCAAGAAGAATACCGAGGCCGTGGAGGCGTTTCGCCGCGCCCTGGGGCAGAACCCGACCTGGACCTTGCCGCTGGAAGGGCTGGTTGCCACCCTGCTGGAGATGGGCCGGCGCGCCGAGGCCGACGAGGTGCTTGCCGATTACCTGCGGGAACACCCGGACAGCCTGCCCGCGAAATTCCTGCAGGGCGGTGTGGCGGCCCGCGAGGGCAACAAGGAACGGGCGCGGAAGATCTTCGAAGAAATTACCGCGGCCAAGCCTGACGCCAGTCTGGCGTGGGTCGCGATCGCCGGGCTTGACCGCGACGATCCGGCGCAACGCATCGAGGCTTACCGCCGTGGACTGACGGCCAATCCGAAGGACGTGCAGCTCGGCCTGCTGCTGGGAACGGAGCTGGAGCAGGCCGGTCGCATCGACGAAGCCATTAGCCACTACGAGCAGCTGCTGGCGGCCAACCCGAACATCGACATCGCGGCCAACAACCTCGCCGCGCTGTTGCTCGACCATCGCAAGGACGCCGCGAGCCACCAGAAGGCGCTGGCGCTGGCGAAGCGCTTCGAGAATGCGACCAATCCGGCGCTGCTCGATACGCTGGGCTGGGCCTATTACCGGACCGGCAATTACGAGCGGGCGGTTCCGTTGCTGGAACGGGCGGTGGCCGGCGCCGGCGTGCCGTTGCTGCGTTACCACCTCGGCATGGCTTACCTCGCGGCGCAGAATTCTGCCGGGGCCAGGCAGGAGCTGAAACAGGCAGTGGAGGCTGCCAAGGCGGACTTCCCGGGCCTCGAAGAGGCGCGCCGGACGCTGGCGACGCTGTAGCAGCCGACGGCGCGGCGGGTGCGGGAGCGACGTAAGCCGCGAGGGGAATCGCGACTGGCGTCGCTCCCACAAAGGGTCGCTCCCGCACGTCCCGCCAGATCATTGACAGCGGCGCCCCCGGAGCGGCACTATCCCGCGCGCATTGACGGCCTGTAGGAGCGGCGCAAGCCGCGATCGTGAAGCGGGCCCGTGCAGGGGCGGCGCAAGCCGCGATTGTGAACTCCAGCCTGAGGAACGGCGCGAGCCGCCACCTGGTCATGAGCACCAAGCTGATTCCGTACAAGAAATCCCCGGCCGCCATCGCATGGATCAAGACCGAGACGGCCGAGCAGCACAAGCGTTACCGCGCCATCTCGAAATACATCAACGAGACGCTGGCACCGACGCGCAACAAGTGGATTCGCGCGTTCATCGAGCGCATCCAGACTCGTGGTTTCAGCGTGCACTACGACCAGTTGCGCCCGATTCCCAAGGCCGAGCTGCCCAAGGAACCGCGCCGCAAGCACCGCTTCGTCTTCTGATTGCCGCTTGATCGTCGCGGCTGGCGCCGCTCCCACCAGCATCAGGCTGGCTATTGTGGGAGCGGCGCCAGCCGCGACCCCCGCCCGATCCCATGTCAGGACCCCGTACAGGCAAC
>CAYOFE010000060.1:12240-15670 GCA_964403135.1 uncultured Chromatiaceae bacterium
GGCGTGCCATGCCCGCCGCCTCAACCCGGTTCCCAAGTTGTCCTTGGGAACCCCATGCCCCCCCCCCCCTGTCCCGGGGTGTTTTGGGGGGGCCGGCCGCCCCCCGCGACCCGCGACCGATCCCATGTCAGGACCCCTTACAGGCATCCGCATCCTCGAGCTGACCGCGGTCGTGCTCGGTCCCTGGGCATGCCAGATCCTCGCCGACCTGGGCGCCGAGGTGATCAAGGTGGAACCGCCGCGCGGCGACAGCAATCGCTCGCTCGGCGCGTACCGCAACAAGGACATGGCGGCGCTGTACCTGACCTGTAACCGCAACAAGCGCAGCGTCGTGCTCGATCTGAAGCAGCCCGCGGCGCGCGCGGCCGTGCTCAGGCTCGCCGAGTCCTGCGACGTGGTCATTCACAACAATCGCCCGCAGGCGATGACCAAGCTCGGGCTCGACTACGCCGCTTTCAAGGCGGTTAACCCGAAGATCATCTATTGTGGCACCTACGGCTACGGCAAGGACGGGCCGTACGGCAGCCGCGGCGCGCTGGACGACTCCATCCAGGCGGTCAGCGGCATTGCCATGCTCAACGAGATGGTGCTCGGCGAGCCGCGTTACCTGCCGACCGTGGTCTGCGACAAGACCACCGCGATGGCGGTGGTGCAGGCGGTGACTGCCGCGCTGTTTCATCGCGAACGTCATGGGGTGGGGCAGGAGATCGAGGTGCCGATGTTCGAGACCATGGTGTATTTCGTCATGGCCGAGCACCTGTGGGGCATGACCTTCGAGCCGCCGATCGGGACCGCGGGCTATACGCGGCTGATGAGCTACCACCGCAAGCCCTACAAGACGAAGGATGGGTACATCGCGATCCTGCCGTACCTGGACAGCCATTGGGAGATCTTCTGCCAGCTCTCCGGGCGGCTCGACCTGCTCGAGGACCCGCGCTTCCGCACGCTGAACGACCGGGTCACGAACATCGACGATACCTACAGCGAGACGGCAAAGACCATGGCCACGCGCACCACGGCCGAGTGGCTGAAGATCTTCGGCGCAACGAGCGTACCGACCATTGTCGTCAACACGCTGGAGGGGCTGGTCAGCGACCCGCACTTGAAGGCGGTCGGCTTCTGGCAGGAACTCGATCATCCGACCGAGGGGCGGCTGCGCATGACGCGCTTCCCGATGACCTTCTCGGAGACGCCCGCCGACGTGCGCCGCCCGCAGCCGCGGCTCGGAGAGCACACCGCCGAGGTGTTGCGCGAGGCGGGTTACAGCGCCGAGCAGATTGCGGCGATGTGCGCTTCTGGCGCCGCGCGCCAGGCGTCATAAGGGCGGATCGGCCGGCAATCGCGGCTTGCGCCGCTCCCACAAAAAAGCTGGCTAAAACAAGCAGGCTCTTTGTGGGAGCGGCGCAAGCCGCGATTGCCACAAGGGCCGCGCTGCCAGCTGAGAGCCTGCCTGTGGGAGCGACGCCAATAGCGACTGGTCCTGTGGGAGCGACGCCAATAGCGACTGGTCCTGTGGGAGCGACGCCAGTCGCGATCCGGCACAAGGAGCCTGTTGTCGCCGGAAGACGGTTTGTGGGAGCGACGCCAGTCGCGATATTCTGTCCCGGTCCGCGCGATTTCCGCCGGAGGTTGCTTGCTGCCAGCGCTGCTCCAGTCCTTGCGCATCCACCAGTGGTCGAAGAACATCCTGCTGGTCGTGCCGGCGCTGCTGGCCCAGGTGATGTTCACGCCGGACGTGGCTGGCAGGCTGCTGGTTGCATTCGTCGCCTTCGGCTGCGCGGCTTCCGGTAACTATCTCGTCAACGACCTCACCGATCGGGAGTCCGACCGCCAGCATCCGGCGAAGCGTGAGCGGCCGATCGCCGCCGGACGGCTGACCGCGGGGCAGGCGGCCACGGCCGGCGCGCTGCTGATTGCCGTCGGGCTTGGCCTGGCGTCCGTGGCGCTGCCGCGGAAGTTCACCCTGCTGCTGCTCGCTTACCTGCTGCTCGCGCTCGCCTACTCGAAAATCTTCCGTCGCGTGCTGGTGCTCGACGTGATGGTGCTCGCGGGACTGTACACGCTGCGGCTGCTGGCCGGCGGCGCGGCCGTGGACCTGGCGGTGTCGTCGTGGTTGCTGGCCTTTTCGATGTTTTTCTTCGTTTGCCTCGCTCTTGCCAAGCGTTTGGCCGAGATCGACGCCGCCGGCGGCGACGAAACCGGCTCGTCCCGCGCCTATCGGCTGCGCGACCGGGATGCGTTTGCGGCGATGGGACCGGCCGCGGGCATGGTTGCGATCCTGGTGCTCGCGCTGTACGTCAGCAGCGAGCCGATTCGCGCGCATTACACCCATCCTGACCTGCTCTGGCTGCTCTGCCCGTTGTTGATGTACTGGGTGCTGCGGGTATGGTTCCTCGCGCTGCGTGGCGAACTGCACCACGACCCAGTCGTGTTCGCGCTGCGTGATCCGGCGAGCTACGCGGTCATCGCCGGCGTGGTCGGCGTGGTGTTGCTGGCGGCGCGTTGACGGCGGCACCGAGAAACGTCGCGATTCCGCGTGCGCTGCGCTTGTTGCAGGCCGTCGATCGCAGCGCTGGCGGCTGGCTGGTTCAGCGCGTCAAGCCGCGGGCCCGACAGCGGCCGGTGCAGCCGGGAACGGCGCCGCCGCTCGCCTCGAGCGACGTGCGGCGCGTGCTGGTGATCCGACCGGGCGGGCTCGGCGATGCCTTGTTGATGTGGCCGATGCTCGCGGTCCTGCGCGAGTCGTTCCCCGGCGCCCGCATCGACGTGCTGGGCGAACGGCGTAATGCCGGCGCATTCACGCTCGCCGCGCCCATTGCGGATTTCATAGCGTACGATCGCAATCCGCTGCGCGCGATACGCCAGCTCAGCGCCGCACGCTATGACCTCGTGATCGACACCGAGCAGTACCATCACCTGAGCACGCTGGTCGCCAATGCGCTCAGACCGCGCTGGCTGTGCGGGTTCGACACGCTCGGCCGGCGGCGCCTGCAGACGCACGCGGTGGCGCACTCCGAGGACCAGTACGAGGTGCTGACGTTCCTGCAGCTGGCGGCGACTGTGTCGGGGCGCGAGCCGGTATTCGACGCCGACCACGCGTTCATCGCGGTACCGGAGGAAGCGCGCCGGTGGGCGGCGGCGACGCTGCGGGTGGCCGCAGGCCGTCCCGTGGTGGCAATCTCGCCGGTCGCCGGCAGCGCCTATCGTTTGTGGCCTGCCGAGCGCTACGCCGCGGTGGGGCGCTGGCTGGTCGGGCGGGGTTTTCATGTCGTTGTGATCGGCGGTTCCGATGGCGAGGCGGCTGCGGCCCGCATCGCCGAGGGGGCCGATCCTGCGCTGCTGTCGGATTTCGTCGGCAAGTCCACGCTGGCGCAGTCGGCTGGCCTGCTTTCGCAGGCGCGCCTGTCGCTCAGTGCCGACACCAGCGTGC
>CAYOFE010000061.1:0-2043 GCA_964403135.1 uncultured Chromatiaceae bacterium
CGATGCTCTCGGCTGTGGGAGCGGCGCCAGCCGCGATGCTTCTGTCGCGACTTGCATCGCTCCCACAAGAGAGGCGAGGCGCTTCCGTGGGAGCGGCGCCAGGCGCGATGCTCTCGGCTGTGGGAGCGGCGCCAGCCGCGATGCTTCTGTCGCGACTTGCGTCGCTCCCACAAGAGAGGCGAGGCGCTTCCGTGGGAGCGGCGCCAGCCGCGATTCCGCCATCGCCGCCTCCTGCGGCGCCGCGCTCTTCGCCCTGCACCCCATCCATGCCGAGTCGGTCAACTGGATCGCCGGGCGCAGCGACCTGCTGGCCACGCTGTTTCTGCTCGGCGCGTTGCTCACCGCGCTGGCCTGGCGCGAGCGCGGCGCGGCCGCGGCGCTGGCGGCGACCCCGGCGCTGTTCCTGCTGGCCCTGCTCTCCAAGGAAAGCGCCATTGCCGGCCTCGCGCTGCTGCCGGCCGCTCTGCTGCTCGGGACGAACCCGCCGCTGCGGGAAGTGCGCATACGACTGGCGCTGGCAGCGGCCGGAATCCTGCTGGCGACGGGGGGCTACTTCTGGCTCCGGTCCTACGCGGGCGTACTTGACGCCAGCCCCGGGACGCTCACGCCAGCGGAACGCGCTGTCCACCTGGTGCGCGCCACCGCCTATTACCTGCGGATGCTGATCGTGCCGTGGCCGCAGACCGCCATGGTGCCGTGGTCGCTCGCCCCGGGGCTCGGCCTTGCGATTGCCATCGCCGGCAGCGCCGCGGTGCTGGCGCTGGCCGCGTGGGTGCGCTGGTGGCGCACCGCCGAGGTGACCTGGCTGCTCGCGGCGATATGGGCCGCGGCAACGCTGGCCCTGCCCGCGTGGATCGCCATCACCGGCCTGAACAACACGCCGCTCGCGGAGCGCTACCTGTATCTGCCCTCCGTGGCCCTATCGCTCGCGGCGGCGCGCGCGGTGCAATGCGGGCTTGGCAGCCGCTGGCGGGTGGCGACGCTGGTCACGACCGTCCTGGTGCTGCTGAGCGCGGGTGCGGCCACCATGAACCGGGCTCTGGTCTGGCAAAGCGGCCTTGCGCTCTGGGCCGACGCCGCGCGTATCCCCGGCGCCCCCGGCCTGGCCTGGCTCAACCTGGGCGTGAACCGCATGGAATCGGGCGACGAGGCCGGCGCGCTTGCCGCGCTGGCGCGGGTACGCGAAGACCCGCAGATCGAGCCGGGCTGGCTCGCGCGGGCGGAAAACGCCCGTGGCACCATTGCGCTGCGCCAGGCCGACACGGCCGCTGCCGAGCGGCACTTCCGCGCTGCCACTGCGGCCATGCCCGACAACCACGAACCGCAGTACGGCCTGGCGGCCGTGTACCAGGAGCGCGCCGTCGCGGCCGCCGGCGCGGGGGATATAGCCGCGCGCGACGCCGCGGCCGAGCAGGCCATCGCGTATTACGTCGCCGCGCTCAGCCGCAATGCGCTGTATCACCCGGTGCGGCTGCGATTTGCGGATTTTCTGCGCCAGGCCGGAGACTGGCAGCGCGACCGTGGTGCAATGGAAGCGGCGCGGCGCCGCTACGGGGCTGCATTGGCGCAGCTCGATGAGCTCGCCGCGCGCATCCCGCGCACACAGCAGGATGATGTGTACGCGCGCATCGCCCCGGAAGCCGGTGTTGACCCAATGGCATTGCGGACGCTGTTGATCGCTCGCCTCGATGCCGCCGGTGCCGAACCGACGCGTTGACACCGCGCGGCGGTTGTTCGCAACATGCGCGGCTACCGCTGTAACAACTGGGCGTAACAGATTGTTAAACATAAGAATGGGGTTTCTCAGTCCCGTTGGGGGAGCGACGCGAGTCGCGACAGACCCTGCGCGCGTTGTGGGAGCGACGCGAGTCGCGACAGCAGCATCGCGGCGGGCGCCGCTCCCACAGCTCGGGGTATCGCGGCTGGCGCCGCTCCCACAGAAGCGCCTCAGCTCTCTTGTGGGAGCGACGCAAGTCGCGACAGAAGCATCGCGGCGGGCGCTGCTCCCCCAGGTCGCGATTGTTCTTGGCCTGCTCACCGCCT
>CAYOFE010000061.1:2143-15554 GCA_964403135.1 uncultured Chromatiaceae bacterium
CCAAAGAAAGCGTGGTGTTCGACGCCGCCTACGCCGCGGCGCCCTGGACGCTGCCGTCCGTCGCTTCGTTGATGACCTCCACCTACAGCTGCGAACACGGCCTGCTGCGCCACAACCTGCGACTCAGCCCGAAGCTCATCACGCTGGCCGAACGGCTACAGGCGCTTGGTTATGCGACTGCCGGCTATTACCAGAATACCCTGATCGGGCCCATCACGGCCCTGGACCGCGGCCTGCAGATCTCCGAACTCCATGCCGAGGCCACGCGCAGCTTCCTGCCCGAGGCGCGCGCCTTCCTTGACCAGATTGGCGGGAAGCCGTTCTTTCTCTACCTGCACACCATGGAGCCGCACAACATCGAGCAGGTGCCGCCGCAGTACCTGAAGACCCTCGGCCACGTCAGCGTGGACGATCGCGAGGTGTACACGGCGCACTGGGACGGTATGAATATGTCGTTGCGGGTGGACCGCCAGGTCGGGCAGCCGCTGGGGACTGTGGACAACGAGGCCGACGTGCGCCATGCCATGGCGAGCCTCGCGGCGCTCGGCGATGCCATTACGCGGCTGTACGACGCCGCGGTACTGCAGGCCGACACCAATCTTGGTGAGGTGGTGGACCTGCTCAAGGAGCGCGGCCTGTGGGACCGCGCGCTGTTCATCGTGCTCGCCGACCACGGCGAGTCGTTCGGCGACCACGGCACGTGGTTTCACGAGCACACCGTTTACGAGGAACTGATCCGCGTGCCGCTACTGGTGCACTTCCCGAAAGGCGCTTTCGGCGGCAAGCGCATCAACGAGCGGGTCTCGCTGCTCGACGTGATGCCGACCATCCTGGACTACCTCGGAGATCGAGATCGCTGCACAGGCTGCCGCGGCCAGAGCATGATGCCGCTGATCCGCGGAAGCGAAGCCGCCTGGCGCCCGGCTGAGGTAACGGCGCTGCGCATCAACCGCAACTCGTATTTCCGGCCACACAAGGAACTGCGGGGTGATCTCAACGTGGCCGTGCGCGATGGGTCGCTGAAGGGCATATGGAACGACGAAGTGTCACGGCTCGAGCTGTACGACCTGGCAACCGATCCCGGGGAGTTGCGCGACCTCGCGACGGACAGCGCAAAGGCCGGCCGCGACCTGGCTCAGCGCGCCGATCAGTGGCTCAATGAATGCCAGGCGACGCTGATTGCCCCGACTGAGATTGCCATTTCGGACATCGACGAAAAAACCCGCGAACGCCTGCGCGCGCTGGGGTATATTCGTTAGCATCGGCCGCTGGCGACTTGCAGGAGCGGCGCAGGGCAAATCGCGAACTGTGGGCGCGGCGCCTGTGGGAGCGGCGCCAGCCGCGATGCCTTGGCCTGTGGGCGCGGCGCCAGCCGCGAAATGTCAGTCGCGACTCGCGTCGCTCCCACAAGCCGCGATTCACGACGTCAGGAACGCCACCACCGCCTCAGTCCACTCGCGCGGCAACTCGTCGATGGCGTCGATCGTGCCGCCCTGCAATTCCGCGTAGCTGAACTGCGGAAACTGCTGGCGGGCGCGCTGCGAGAAGCCGTAGATTGCATCGCCGGTGTTGGCGAGGATCAGGCACGGCGCTGCGAGCCGCGCCATCGCCTCCTCGTGCCGGTAGGTCATCACGGCATCGTGCGCATACCACACGGTCCGCCCGGCGAGCAGCCCGTGCACGAAGTTCGCGTGGAAGGCCTCGATGTCGGTCCACGCCGCCTGCGCGCCGAAGCGAAAGCCCCACTGCTCGACGATGTGGCTGCCGTCCCAGCGCAGGTTCCACTCCTTCTCGCGGGCGAGGATCTGCCGCCACATGGCGCGCTCCTCGTCGGTCATCGGCAGCGGCCCATGCAGGATGACCTTGTGCGTGCGCGCCGGAAACTGCAGCGCCGCTTCCGTCGCAATGATCGCGCCGGTGTGGTGCCCCAGCAGGCTGGCCCGCGAGATGCCGAGCGCATCGAGCACTGCAGGCACGATGGGCGCGTACTCGGCGATGGTCGGTGGATGGTCCGGTACATCCGAACTGCCGAAGCCGGGCAGGTCGATGGCGATGGCGCGCACGCCGGCGTCGGCGAGCAGCGGCATGACGCGCTGGAACTGCACCATGTCGGTCGGCGACTGGTGCAGCAGCACCAGCGGCGTGCCTTCGCCGCACACGGCGTAGTGAATCTGGCCGAACGGGCCGTCGGCGTAGGCTCTACGCGGTTTCATGCGCGCAAGCTTAACCCGCCATCACTTCCCGTTTAAAGTTACAGCGCATGAACGCCAGCAGCAGCGGGCAGGACCAGGCCCACAATACTCGCCAAAGATGGTCCTGGCTGTTGCCGGTGCTGCTTGCAGTCGCGGCCTACGCTCCCGCGCCTTTCGGCGGGTTCGTCTGGGACGACACCATCGTCTTCGAGACGCAGATGCCGGCGCTGACCGAGTGGTGGCACCCGCTGTGGCCACCCGCGGGCATCCACCAGTGGCCGGAGCATTATTACCGGCCCGTGCCACTTGCGAGCTTCATGGTGGACCGGGCGGTTTTCGGCGGCACGGCCGCCGGCTATCACATTTCCAATGTCGCCTTTCACGCGGTCACCACGCTGGGATTGTGGTTGCTGCTGCGCCGGTTGCTGGCGGGCACAGCCGCAGCCGCGCTCGGCGCGCTGGCCGGCGCGAGCGTGTTCGCCGTGCATCCCATTCACACCGAGTCGGTGAGCTGGATCAACGGCCGCACCGACCTGCTCGCGGCAATGTTCATGCTGCCGGCGGTGGTGCTGGCGCTGCGCTGGCGCGACGAAAAGTCCGTGCCCGCGCTGGCCGGAGTCGTGCTGCTGTTCCTGCTGGCCCTGCTGTCCAAGGAAGTCGCGCTGGCGGGGCTGGCCGTCATCCCGGCGGCGTTGTGGCTCGCGCCGGCGACCGAGGCCATGCCGGGCCGTGCATTCCGCACCTGGACCGGCCTGGCGCTGGCGCTTGTCATGGCCACGGCGGCCGCGCTCGCCTTGCGCATCAGTGCCGGGACCGGGGCGCGCGGCTCGGCAATCGCGATTGACTTCGCCTCCGGCGCCGAAGCCCTGGCCCGCTCGCTCGCCTATCTCGTCATCAAGCCCGTGTGGCCGTGGCCACAGTCGAACTTCGTGCCCGACGCGGCGCTGCCGCCGGTGTGGGCCGGCATCGTCGCTGCCCTTGCCGTATGCGCAATCGCGGCCTGGTCGTGGCGGCGCTGGACCGCGCGCGGCGACGGCCTGCCGGCGCTGGCGCTCACCTGGTTCGGTGCGACAGTGGCACCAGCGCTCGCTGCAGCGCTGCTTGGCGTAGCGGAGACCAGCATGGCGGAGCGGTTCCTGTACCTGCCTTCGGTGGCGCTCGCCATGGCCGTCGCCGGCGGCAGCATCGCGCTCGCCGAGACCGGCCAGCGCAAGATTGCCGGCGGACTGGTTGGCGCGATCGTGATCGCCTATGGCGTCGCCACCGTCGCGCGCGGCTTCGCCTGGCAGGACGACTTATCTCTGTGGAGCGACGCGGTGAAGAAAATGCCTGCCGAGGGGCTGCCGCTCAACGAGCTGGCGGTCGCTTACGCAAGCCGCGGCGAACTGGACCGCGCCTTTGAGCTTTGGCAGCAGGCAAGCGGCCTGCACAACACCGCAGAGAATGCCGCCACGGTCGAGGCGAACCTCGGCAACTATTATCTTCGCCGGCGCGACTACGCCGGCGCGAGGCAGCACCTCGAGGCAGCGGTCAAGCTGCACTGGGCGCTGCCGAATGCGCATCACGGCCTGGGCCGCACGCTGGCCGTGCAGGCACGCGATATTCCGCTCACGCCGGACTCCGCGGCGCTGGTGCGCGCGATGCTGGAGCGCTCGAGCGTGCATTACGCGGCAGCGGTGCAGATGAGCGCCCCTTCCGCTGCGCTGCGTATCGAATACGCGGAGTTGCTGGTGTGGCTTGGCGATCTCACGAGGCAGATGGGCGAAACGGCAACAGCCGTCGAGCGATTCTCCGCAGCACGCGAGTCGCTCGAACGAGCGCTGTCCGTCGATCCGGCGGCGCGCGAGCGGCCGAACGTGGCTGCTCTCCAGCAGCGCATCCGCCAAGGCATTCCCGAGTAGGAGCGGCGCCTGTGGGAGTGGCGCC
Organism: uncultured Chromatiaceae bacterium; assembly: GCA_964403135.1. GTDB lineage: Bacteria > Pseudomonadota > Gammaproteobacteria > Steroidobacterales > QUBU01. The sequence continues at coordinate 6,262 of CAYOFE010000061.1, forward strand.
TGTGGGAGTGGCGGCTGAGCGAGCGGCGGCTGTGGGAGCGGCGGCTATGGGAGCGGCGCAAGCCGCGACCCCCCCTCGCGACTGGCGTCGCTCCCACAAGAACCCCGCGATCCCCCTGTCGCGGCTGTGGGAGCGGCGCAAGCCGCGACCCCCCTCGCGACTGGCGTCGCTCCCACAAGAACCCCGCGATCCCCCTGTCGTGACTGTGGGAGCGGCGCAAGCCGCGACCCCCTCGCGACTGGCGTCGCTCCCACACATGCTGTTCCGACAATCTGCACGCTTCCATCACTTTCCTGCATCGACGCACGCCCCGGCACCTGCTCATATCGCACGCATGGTGCGATTATCCGGCCCTGGCTCCGCCGCGCTGCGCCGCGGCCGCATATCGCTGCGCGGGCATTATTACTGTGTAACCACGACAACCTGGCAACGCCGGCCACTTTTCAAAGACTTCTGGCGGGCGCGATTGGTCATCGGGACCATGCGCGACCTGCACGAGACCCGGCTTGTCGATAGCCTGGCCTTTGTCATCATGCCCGACCACCTGCACTGGCTCTTCGCGCTCGGCGAGGAGCCGTTGCACAAGGTCATGCAACTTCTCAAGGCGCGGAGCGGACTGCAGATCAATCGGGCTCGGTCAGTGCACACGCCGGTATGGCAGCGAAGCTTCCACGACCACGCGCTGCGCTCGGACGAGTCGGCCGGCGAGATGGCCACGTACATTGTCCTGAACCCGGTTCGCGCCGGGCTGGTCAGGGAAATCGGGGATTATGCTTTCTGGGATTCGATCTGGCTCTAGGCGCATCGGTGTCGCGCCTGTGGAAGTGGCGCCTGTGGGAGTGGCGCCTGTGGGAGCGGCGCCTGTGGGAGCGGCGCAAGCCGCGATCCCCTCGCGACTGGCGTCGCTCCCACAAGAACCCCGCGATCCCCCTGTCGTGATTGTGGGAGCGGCGCAAGCCGCGATCCCCCCTCGCGACTGGCGTCGCTCCCACAAGAACCCCGCGATCCCCCTGTCGCGCCGGTGGGAGCGGCGCAAGCCGCGACCCCCCCTCGCGACTGGCGTCGCTCCCACAGGAATCCCGCGATCCCCCTGTCGCGCCGGTGGGAGCGGCGCAAGCCGCGATCCCCCTCGCGACTGGCGTCGCTCCTACAACAAGCGACACAGCGAAGCTCTATGGTACGAGCGCGGCAAGAGCGCGCATGGCCTCGAGGAAGCCCGGCCAGCCGGCGAGCTGATCCTGCAGGCGCACCGCAAGATACAGGCCACCGAGCGTACCCTGCGCGTGCAGCGTGACCAGCAGCGGGCCGCCGATGCTCAACCGGGCACGCAGGCTGAACCAGAGAGCCACCGCGACCAGCACGACAGCGGCAACAAGCGCAGTGTCGCCGGCCACCACCTTGAAAACCGCCGCGTAGCATGCGAGCGACGCCACCGCGAATGCCGGCAGCAGGCGTGTTGCCCGCGTTAATCGCAGCCCGAGCGCGAGCAATACCGCCACGCCAAACCCGATGCCGAGCGCCGGGGGGTAGCGCGCGAGCGCCGTCGCGGGGTCGCTCATGTCATTCGCCCCGGTCAGCACGCACCAGGCCCAGAATCCGCATGCGAGCCCGAAACCGAACCACGCGGCCCACGGTGCTGTCGTCGGCGAAACGCGGGCCGCGGTCATCGCGCGCTGTTCTCCAGCAACAGCACCGGGCCCGGACCCGTCAGCGGCCGCGCCTCGAATCCCGCCAGCGGGCGCTCGATGGTGATCGCTCGCTGCAGCCCGCGGCGGACGACCTCGCCGCGCTCGTCGCCCGGGCGCACCAGGTGCACCGCGGAGCCGAGCTCGCCGGCGAGCGACAGGCCTTTCAGCGCCGGCCCGAGCGGCGAGGAGGTCACGACCGGCACGTCGGGCGGCAATGCACGCGCCAGCGCGCGTAACATCGGCAGGTCGGCGGCGAAGGCTTTCTGGTAGTAATCGGCAAGGCGACGGCGAAAAGCCGGTTCTTCGAGCAGCGCGCTGCGCAGCCAGAACTGCACCAGCTCGGTCTGCATGATCAGCTCGAAGCGCCCGCTGCCCCGCACCTGTTCGGGTGTCAGCGGCGCACCGGCGAAGTACATCGGCAGGTCCGGCCAGCGCTCGGCGAACACCACCGCGTCGGGTTCGCCCGTGGCATCCGGTTGCAGGTTCAGCATGCGGTTCTGCGCCTCGCTGCCAAAGCCCGCGGTCACCGAGAACGCGAGGTACGGCAACGCCGTGTACACCGCCAGCCCCGGCCCGCCGCGGGTCAGGTAATCGAGCGGGTCCCAGGCAAAAGCGAAGTGGCCGAGGATGCCGGGCGTGTGCCGGTAATAGCGGTAGTCGCTGGTGTAAGTGCCGTCGGCGCGGTCGGCCACCGCCGCGGCGATCCGGTAATGCGGCAGGCCGTAGGCGCCGAGATGCACCAGCGACAACGCGCCAGCGCCGATCAGCGCGGCGCGCAGCACCGGCACCGCACCGGGCAGCTCCCGCCGCAGCCTGGCGAGAACCAGGCCGAGCGCGCACAGCCCGAAGGCGGTCACCGCCAGGATGTAGCGCTGGTCCCACTGCATGCCGTCGCGATGCACCGTGACGAGATAGAGCGCGAAGATCATCAGCACCTGTGCCGCAATCAGCAGCGGCAGCCAGTCGCGACGCCGCGCCGCGACCACGGCGCGCCAGGCGCAGTACCCGAGCGCCGGCACGCCAAGCCCCCAGAACGCCACGCCGAAGCCGCCGTGCAAGCTGCCGAAGCCGGGGTCGCGCAGCGGATACAGCAGCGCATTGAGCGGGTGCTCGAGGAAGTCCGCGAACGCAGTCGGACCGGCGTTCTCCAGCGTCGTCTGCATGCGCGAGCCTGGCGCGCCCTCCAGCCCGCGCCAGGTGATGCGAAACGGGTACATCGGATCGCCGAACACCCTCAGGTTCCGCCAGTACCACCAGCACCAGAACGGCAGCGTGACCACGAGGTACAGCGCGTAGCGAACCGCCGCCTGGCGGCGGTGCATGGCCAGCGCGGCGATGACGACCGGCTGCAGGATCGCCACCAGCGGCACCATCGTGTACTTGGCGCCAATCGCGAAGCCGGTGGCGCAGCCGGCGATCACCAGGTGATGCAGATCGCCACTGCGGTAGAAGCGCACCGTGGCATAGATCAGCGTGACATGGATCGCCGCGACGATAACGTCGATGTAGTTGCTGCCCGCCTGCCCCAGCACCACCGGCACGAACAGAAAACTGAGCCCGATCACCGGCGCGTCGGCCCGGCGCACACCCAGCCGACGCGCCAGCGCATAGAGCACCAGTGTTCCATACAGCGCCGCCGCAATCTGCGGCAGGTCGACGAAGCGGTCCTGCTTCATCAGGGCCAATGGCCACAGGAACAGCAGGTCCGCGTTCAGCGGCAGCGCAAAACCCTCGCGCACCTGCATCGACAGCAGCTCGAGCCGGCCGGTCTGCACCGCCCGATACAGCGGCGGCAGGTGATAATTGATGTCGTCGATGCCACGCGGAGGCAGCAGCCAGGCGGCTGCCAGCAGCCACGCGAGCGCCACGGCGGCGAGCGCCCCGAGCGCCAGCAGCGCTGGCGAGAACGCCGCCCTCGCGCGCCGGATGCGACCCGGCCACGGCCGCCCGCGCGGCGCGCGCCGCAGCCGCCAGCACCCCGCCACCACCAGGGCAACGGACAGCGGCAGGTTGATGCCCACAAGCGGCCCGGCGGCCAGCGCACCGAATGCGCCGAGCCAGAGCTGCGTCAGCACGATCTGCGCGGCTGTGGCGAAGCCCGCATAGACGAGCATCTCGCTGGCGCGGCGGCGCGCAAAGCACAGGCACCATGCGGCCAGCATCAAGCCGGTCAGCGCTCCGACGGCCGTCACGCCCATCACGCCGCCGCCTGCATGCGCGACTGCCAGAGCTGAAACGACATCAACGTCCAGAGCAGCTTGCGGTGATTGGCGCGGCCGCTGAAATGCTCCTGCATCAGCCGCGTGACGGCCGCCGCCTCGAAAATGCCTTCGCGCGAAATGCGCCGGGCATCGAGCAGCGACTCGCACAGCGGGCGCAGCTCCCGGCGCAGCCAGCGGCTGAGCGGAATGCCGAAGCCTTTCTTCGGCCGGTCGATCACCGCATCGGGCAGCCGCCCGCGCATCAGCCGCCGCAGCAGCCACTTGCCCCGGCCGCGCCGCAACTTCAGCCGGTCAGGCAGGCTGTTCAGCAGTTCCACCACCTCGACGTCCAGGAATGGCGCGCGCACCTCGAGCGAAGCGTACATGCTGGCGCGGTCCACCTTGAAGAGAATGTCGTCGAGGAGATAAGTGCGCAGATAAGTGCCGATCAACCCGTCGAGCCCGGTTTCATCGCCGAGACTATCGAGCGGCTCGAGCCCCGTAGCAGCGCCGATCCGCGCCCGCAGCGCCGGGCCTAGCAAGGCATTCTTTTCAGCCGGAGTGAAAGCTCCGAGCCACAGCGTGTGCATGCTGCGCGGCCCGCCTGGCAGGCCGCGCAGGAACTGGCGCACCCGGAAATCGAAACTGATGTTGGCGTCGCTGACCGGCAGTCGCCGCGCCAAGGCTCGCAGGGCGCCGAGCACGGGGCGCGGCAGCCGCGCACAGAGGCGGCCGAGAGCATCGGCGCCGAACGTCGGGTAGCCGGCCAGCAGCTCGTCGCTGCCGTCTCCGCCGAGGCAGACCGTGACCTGCCGGCGCGCGCTGCGGCTGAGCAGGTGCGTCGGGATCAGCGAGGCATCGGCGAACGGCTCGTCGAGCAGCTCGTAGAGCCCCGGAACGATCTCCAGGCTGTCGCGCTCGCGCAGCATCTCGAGGTGATGCTCGGTGCCGAGTACCACGGCCACCTGCTCCGCATAGCGGCTTTCGTCGTAGCTCTCCTCCTCGAAACCGATGCTGAAGGTGCGCAGCCGTGCCGGCGAGGCCTGCTGCGCGAACCACGCCACCGCACTGCTGTCGATTCCGCCGCTCAGGAACACGCCGAGCGGCACGTCGCTGACCAGGCGCCGCGCGGTGGCAGCGCCGAGCGTGGCGTCGAACTGCGCAAGCGCCTCGTCCGGCGCGATAGCGCGCTTGGCGAACGAGGGCCGCCACCAGGCCTCGTCGCTCTGCACCCGGCCAGCCGAGACGCGCAGGCAGTGGCCGGGCAGCAGCTTGCGGATGCCGGCGATGATGCTGCGCGGCGCCGGCACGTACTCGAAGCTGAGATACTCGTTGAGCGCCAGCGGGTCGAGCGTCGCGGGCACGCCGGGATGAGCGAGCACCGCCTTCAGTTCGCTGGCGAAGACGAACGTGCCGGGCAGCTCGGCGTAATACAGCGGCTTCTTGCCCATGCGGTCGCGGGCCAGGAACAGCTCGTCGCCACGCGCGTCGTGGATGGCGAAGGCGAACATGCCGTTGAGTTTCGGCAGCATCGCGCGGCCGTGTTCGCGGTACAGCGCCAGCAGCACCTCGGTGTCGCTGCCGGTCCGGAACGCGTGCCGGCCGCTCTGCGCCAGCTCCTCGCGCAGTTCGCGGAAGTTGTAGATCTCGCCGTTGAACACGATGGCCAGCTCGCGCGCTGCGTCGAACATCGGCTGATCGGCCGCCGTGCTCAGGTCGATGATGCTGAGGCGCGCGTGCGCAAGTCCGGTCGCGCCGATCGTCGCAGCCTGCTGGCGATCGGGGCCGCGGTAGGCGATCCGCCCGATCATGCGCAGCGCGTCCTCGCGCGTGCCCTGGCCCTGGAAGCCGGCGATGCCGCACATCTGTTTACGCGCCTCGCATCAGCGCCGCCGGCGGCCGCCGAATTTCCATGAGTTGCCGTTACGGAACACGATGTACGCGCTGCCGGGCTCCACCCCGGCGGCATTCAACCACTCCTCGACCGTGGCGCGCCTGATGTACACCGTCCGCGGCGTCACCAGCTGGTCGAAGGCAACGTGGCGAAAAAAGGCGAAATCGCGCTGCGCTATCCACAGCGAGTACGCGTACAGCGGCAGCCGTTGCAGCACCCGCCAGCGCAGCGCCGCAAGCAGGCGCGCATAGAGGTAATAGGGGACTACCAGCGGCGTGGCCAGCGCGTACTTGGTGAACCACCACGGCAGCTTCGAGGCGATTCGCCGCAGCGGGTCCACGATCCAGCGCACCACGCCGTTACCTTCCCAGGCATAAACCCAGCAGTGAAAACGCCCTCCGACCGCGGTATTCGCCAGCACCGCATCGAAGCCGGCGCGCGGGTCCTGCAGGTGGTGCAGAACGCCGATGCAGTACACGAGATCGAACAACTCCGCAGCGCGAAACGACACCAGGTCATGGCGCACCACGCGGCAGCCGCGCGCGCCGGCGTGACGCAGGTTGCTCTCGGCGGTGGCCACGCTGGCGCCGAGATCCACGCCGAGCAGCTCGCGCGGCGCCCAGCCGGCCATGTGCACCAGCAGACTGCCGCCGCCACAGCCGAGCTCGAGCACACGCCGCCCCGCGACGTCGTCGCGCGTCAGCGGGGCGAGCCATTCCTCGAACTGGGCGGCGCTGTACACCGAGCCCGCCGGCAGGTGGTTCCACGACCCGTCGAACGCATCGGCGGTGGACTGGTCCGGGGATACCGGTTCGGTCATGCGTTCAGAAATTAATGGTGGAACGAATGGCGTAGGGCTGCGCGCCGCGGCTCTCGTAGTAGGTGCGCATGAGGATCTCGGCGAGCACGCCGAGCAGCACCATCAGGCAGCCGACCACGAAGAACATCGCGGCAACGACCGGCAGCGGCGTCTGGATGAAGTCCTTCTGCCCGGTGAGCTTGTAATAGAGCGCCAGCGCGCCGGCGAGCCCGGCGAAACAGAAGCTGATGAATCCGGCGCCGCCAAAAAAGTGAATCGGGTTGCTCATGAACCGGTCGAGGAAGCGGATCAGCAGCAGGTCGAGCAGCACCTTGTAGGTGCGGAACAACCCGTAGTTGCTGCGGCCGAAGCGGCGCTGCCGGTAGGCCACCGGCAGCTCCCCCACCCCCCCCCCCGGCCACTGGCAGTTGACGGGGCAGAAGCGGGGCAACAGGCCCGAGAGCGCGCCCTCACCCAGTACCACGCGACCGGAGGCCTTCAAGGTGCAGCCATAATCGTGCAGCCTGACCCCGCTGACGACGCCAATGAGGCGGTTGGCGATCTGGCTCGGCAGACGGCGCGTGAGATAGCGGTCGCGCCAGCGCTCCTGGCGCCAGCCGCTGACCACATCGAATCCCTCCTCCAGCTTCGCGAGCAGGCGCGGGATGTCGGCCGGATCGTTTTCGAGGTCGCTGTCCATCAACACGACCACCTCACCGGTGGCGTGGCGAATGCCGGCATTGATGGCCGCCGTCTGGCCGAAATTGCGCCGGAACTCGATGACCTTGAGGCGGGAATCGCGCGCGGCCTGCTCCCTGAGGATGCGCATGCCGTCGTCCTGCGAGCCGTCGTCCACACAGATGATCTCGTAGTCCATGCCGGCGAGCGACGTTTCGAGAGCGGCAAACAGATCGGGCAGGCTCTCAGCCTCGTTGTACACGGGTATCACGAGGGATATTCGCGTCATCGGCGGGCGATCCGTTGCGTTCGGCGCAAGGTTAGCACGGTGCACCGGCGCCTGGCGTGACTACAACGGGCACCGCGACATTGCGACGCCGGCTTCACGAAGCCTGCGCGCGGCAGCCTCCGCGCGCCCCCGCAGCGCCGGCACGTCCCGCTCCAGTCCGGGCTCCGCATTGCGCAGATGCGCCGCGAGCTGAACGGGATGGATCCGTTTCTCGAGCGCCCTGAGATCGCCGGCGGCCGCCCCATAGCAGCCGGCGGCCGCGCCGGCGTTGCCGGCGGCCTCCTGCGCGGCCGCTTCCGACACCCTGGCCTGCGCCAGCGCGACGCGCGCTTCGAGGAGATCCGGCGCGGCGGAGAGCGCGCGGCGAAAACGCTGCGCGGCGGCCGCGCGTGACGCGAATGCCTCCGGCGCCGGCGAATCGCCGGCCTGCAGGATCGCGATAAGCCCCAGCGCGTAGCCCGAGCGCACGAAGTTGGGCGCCTCGCGGTCCGCCCGCGCGAGCAGCTCGCCGGAGCGCGCGTAATCGCCGCGCCCGAGGTAGATCTCCGCCATGGCGTACAGCAGCTTGGGCCGCTCGTAGGCATCGTCAGTGACATCAATCGCCTGTCGGTAGGTGGCCAGCGCCCGCTCTTCGTCGCCGGCATTGCGCCAGGCGCGCGCGAGGCTGTGCCAGGCAAATGCATCGCGCGGTGATTTCGTAACGGTGTCGCTCCACAGCCGCACGTCACTCGACCAGGTCAGGCCCCACGCAAAGGCGCCGGCGGCATAGGCCACGACCAGCGCCGCCGTCACCCAGCGGGTCCATCTGGCACGGCAGGCAGCCAGCGCCCAGCCGACACCGAGGGCGGCGCCCACCGAAGGGAGATACAGGTAGCGCTCGGCTACCGGCGCGCGGGTGCCGGCGGAAAGAGCGATCCACAGCGAAGGGGCGAGCGTCAGCAGCATCCAGGCCAGCGCCAGCAACGGCACGCCGTCGCGATCGCGGCGCCAGCGCTGCGCGGCGAGAGCGACTCCGGCGGCGGCCAGCAGGACCAGCAAGCCTGCCACCGCGACACCGGGCAACAGTTCCCAGCCGACGAGGTTGTGCTGCGGCCAGGGCACGATAAGTTTCAGCAGGTACCATCCAATCGTGCGAGCGAGCCCGAGCACGACCAGCACTGGGCCGATGTCGAGCGCAGTGCCGGCACCGACGCCGGCGAACGTGCGCGCGGCAAAGTACACGGCGCACGCCAGGACCAGCACCGCGATCCCCGGCGCCTCGACGCCGCCCGTGCGCACCGGCGATCCGGACAGAGCGGTCGGCGCGAGCCACCACAGCGCCGGAATCACCAGCAACGCTGCCAGCGCGATTTCCTTGGCCATCAGCGCGAACAGCACGCACACGCCCATGCTTGCCAGTGCGGCCTTCGACCGGCAGTCGCGCCATTGCAGGGCAGCCAGCGAGGCGGCCACGAAGAACAGCGCGGCGAGTACATCGGCACGCCCGCTGATCCAGTTCACGGACTCGACGTGCACCGGATGCACGGCGAAGAGCGCCGCCGCCCCGGCCGCCGGCCAGTCGCCCGCCGGCCCGGTCAGCCGCTTCGCGAGCCGCCATACCAGCAACGTCGTTGCCATGTGGAACAGCAGGTTGGCGATATGGGCCATGCGCGTGCCCTGCCCGACCGGCGTGCGGAAGTCGAGCAGGTAGCTGAGCAGCACCAACGGCCGGTACGGGTCGGCGGGGGAGCCCGCGGCGGCGGTC
>CAYOFE010000062.1:0-15445 GCA_964403135.1 uncultured Chromatiaceae bacterium
CCGCCGACCCTCTGCTCCCAAAGCAGATGCGCTACCAGACTGCGCCATGCCCCGACGCCAGCCGGTTAACCCGCAGGCGGTTGCATTATAGCCGCCCCGTCATCGGGGCGCAGGATGATAAGGAGACCCGCCATGGCCGTCAAACCGGGACAGCCGCCGCAGTGTTGCCGCCCGCCGCGCTCTGGTATGTTTGCCAGCCAGCGTGTGCCACCATAACGCGCCGGATCCCCTGCCGATGCCTGCCCAACTCATCGATGGACGCACCATCGCCCGCCAGATTCGCGAGGAGGTCCGCGCGAAGATCGATGCGCGCCTTGCCGCAGGCCGCCGCGCCCCGGGGCTTGCCGTAATCCTGGTGGGCAGCGATTCGGCCTCGCAGATTTACGTGCGCAACAAACGCACCGCTTGCGAAGAAGCCGGCATCGCCTCGCGTGACTACGACCTGCCGCCAGACACCACGGAGGCTCAGCTCCTCAAGCTGATCGCCGATCTGAATGCTGACCCGGCGGTAGACGGAATCCTGGTGCAGTTGCCTCTGCCGGCCCACATCAGCGAGCCAACCGTGATCGAGCACATCAGTCCGGTAAAGGACGTCGACGGTTTTCATCCCTACACCGTCGGCCGGCTGGCCCAGCGCATACCCATGCTACGACCCTGCACGCCGTTCGGCATCATGACGCTGCTGCGGCACATCGGCGTCGATGCCAAAAGCCGTCACGCCGTAATCGTCGGCGCCTCGAATCACGTCGGCCGGCCACTCGCGCTCGAGATGCTGCTGGCGGGCGCCACCACAACCGTCTGCCATCGGTTCACTCGGGACTTGCGGGCGAACGTCGGGACCGCTGACATCCTCGCGGTAGCCGTGGGCAAGCCGGCGCTGATCCCCGGCGAGTGGATCAAGCCTGGCGCAATCGTTTTCGATATTGGCATTACGCGCCTGCCAAATGGCAAGCTGGCCGGCGACGTGGACTTTGACACCGCGCGCGAGCGGGCGGCGTGGATCACCCCTGTGCCGGGCGGGGTCGGGCCCATGACGGTGGCAATGCTGATGCAGAACACGCTGCGGGCGTGCGAGGCGGGCAAGACCCTGCTCGACGCACATTCCGGACCCATGGCTGCGGCGTGAAGCCGTAATGAAAGATGCGACAGTCGAGAGGTTAGCAATGAGGCACTGCCTGCATGCACTGATCGTGATGACGAGCGTGGCGAGCGCGCGCACGGAGTCCGCCGAAATGCCGCGCGTACGCATCGAGACCAACGCCGGCGCTTTCGTCGTGGAGCTTGACGCAGAACGCGCGCCCCTGACGGTGAAAAACTTCCTGCAGTACGCGCGAGACGGCTTCTACGAGAACACGATCTTTCACCGCGTGGTGAATGGCTTTGTGATCCAGGGCGGTGGCTTTACCAAGGACATGGTTGAAAAGCCCACCCGGCCGCCGGTCCCGAACGAATCCGGCAACGGCCTCAGCAACCACCGCGGCACCATCGCCATGGCGCGCACCAGCGACCCGCACTCCGCCGATGCGCAGTTCTACATCAACCTGGCCGATAACGTGACGCTGGATCCGAAGCCGACGCGCTGGGGGTACGCCGTCTTCGGACGGGTCGTCGAAGGTCTCAGCGTCGTCGACGACATCGGCCACCGCGCGACCACGGTGCGCAACCAGATGCAGGATGTGCCGGTCGAGGCTGTGGTGATCCAGCGCGCCGTCGTGCTTTCCGGCTCGGACCAGTGACCGGCACGATCTTCATCTCCGACCTGCACCTGCACGCTTCCCGGCCGGATATCACCCGAACCTTCCTGCGGTTTCTCGCGCAAGAAGCGCGCGAGTCGCGCGCGCTCTACATCCTCGGCGACCTGTTCGAAGCCTGGATCGGCGATGACGATACCGATCCGCATCATCGCGAGATCATTTCGGCCCTGCGCGCATTTACGGCGAGCGGAGTGCCCTGTTTTTTCGCACGCGGTAACCGCGACTTCCTCGTCGGCCGACGGTTCTCCGCCGAGACCGGCGTGCACCTGCTCGCGGATGAAACTATCGTCGAGATCGAAGGCCAGCGCGTGCTCCTGATGCACGGCGACGTACTATGCAGTGACGATGTCGAGTACCAGAATTTTCGCCGCCGCGTGCGCATCGCGCGCCTGCAGGCCGCGTTTCTCGCTCTGCCGCTCGGCCTGCGCCGCTGGGTCGCGACGCAGGTCCGCCGCCGCAGTCAGGCGCGCACCTCCGGCAAGCCCGAGTACATCACCGACGTGAACGCGAGCGCGGTCGCCGCGACCCTGCGCCAGCATGGGGTGCGCCACCTGCTTCACGGACACACCCATCGGCCGGCCATTCACCGCTTTTTGCTGGACGGGGCCACTGCCACGCGAATCGTGCTCGGCGCATGGTACGAACAGGGCAGCATGCTGCGCTGGACCGCGGCCGGGCCAGAGCTACGAAGTCTGCCGCACGACTAGGCACGCGCCCGGCTGCTGACGGCTGAAGCCTCCGGTTGCCAGGCGAGCAGCTGCGCCACGTCCTGGAAACGATCATCCGGCCTCTTTGCCAGCAGGCGGTCGACGACAGGCTGAAATCCGGAGAGATGGGCAGGTAATCTCGGCACCGGCGCCTCGCGCTGCTGAATGATCACCGACATGGCCGTGGGGCCATCGAAAGGTTTCTGCCCGACCAGCATCTCGTAGAAGATCACGCCGAGGCTATAGAGATCGCTGCGGTTATCGAGTGGCCCCGCCCCGCCCTGCTCGGGGCTCATGTAATAGGGCGTGCCGAAGATTGTTCCCGCGCCAGTCATCTCCCCCCGGAAATGGGCATGCCTGGCGAGACCGAAGTCGATCAGGGCCAGGCTGCCGTCGTCGCGAAACATGACGTTGGTCGGTTTCAGGTCGCGGTGCAGGATGCCCAGCTCATGCAGCGCGCCGAGCGCCCCGGCGATCGAGCGCAGATAGTCGAACGCCTGTTCGCTGTCGATGCCCTCGCTGATGCGCCGCTTCAGGCTGCCGCCTGCACAATACTCCATCGCGATGTAGGCGTGGTCATCGGCGATGCCGAGATCGCGGATGTGCACCACGTTCGGGTGGCTGACGCGGGCAACCAGCTGGTACTCCTGAAGGAATCGCGCAAAGTGCTTCTCGCCGGCCGCATCGTGCAATTGGCGCAGCACCTTGAGCGCGGTTTCCTGGCCGCTGGCGCGGTCCCGCGCCAGGTACACGGTCGAGATATCGCTGCCGGCAAGCTCGCGCACCAATTCGTAGCGCCGCAGAAACCGCAGGCTTGCATCGGCGAGGGGCCCGCTGGCCGGACGCGACGAGGCCTGTGAGCCGAGCGCCTGCTCGACGGCCTCGATCAGTCGGGCATGGCTCAGGGAGGACTTGTTCAGGTAATTCTCGGCACCCGCCTTGATCGCTGCAACAATCTGCCGCTCCTCGCCGCCGCCGAGAAAGATCACCGGCGGAAAGCGCGCCACCCGGCGAAAGCTGCGCAGCCAGTCCAGCGCATTGCCCTGCCCGGCCGGATGCCCCAGCAATACGACATCCGCTCCGGCTCCGGAAAACCCCTCGGGCAGGAGTCCGGTAGCCAGCGGATCATAGTACTGCACGACCGCCTCGGGCCAGCGCGTCCTGATGTGATGCCCGAGCAACCGCCGGAAATCGGCATGATCATCGATGATGAAAAAACGCGGTGCCGTCATCGTGGCACCCTGGCAAGCGGCGCACCGCTGCGGGGCGCGGACCGCACGCGAGCCTCAGGCCGCCCCGGCGCGGGACGCGACAACTTCCACTTCACCCGCTTCGTCGTCGTCGGGCACTTGCGCGGCCGCACGACGTGCCTTGGCCCCATCGTTGCGTTCCCGTTCCAGGCGACCCAGATATTCCGGTGTGACATCGCCGGTGACGTAATGCCCGGAAAAGCACGAGGTGTCGAAGTCCTTGATATCGCCGTTGTCGTAACGGCACGCCTTCACCAGGTCATCGAGGTCCTGGTAGACAATCCAGTCGGCGCCGATCAGCTGCGCCACCTCGGCCTCGCTGCGCCCGCTGGCAACCAGCTCGGATGCCGCCGGCATGTCGATGCCGTAGACGTTTGGAAAGCGCACGGGCGGCGAGGCCGAGGCGAAATAGACCCGTCGGGCGCCCGCCTCACGGGCCATTTCGATGATCTGCTTGGACGTGGTGCCGCGCACGATCGAGTCATCCACCAGCAGCACGTTCTTGTCGCGGAACTCCAGGTCTATGGCGTTGAGCTTCCGGCGTACCGACTGCTTGCGGATCTCCTGCCCCGGCATGATGAACGTGCGACCGATGTAGCGATTCTTGATAAAGCCTTCGCGGTATTTGACACCGAGGCGGTGCGCCACCTCGAGCGCGCTGGTACGGCTGGAATCGGGGATTGGAATCACGACGTCGATGTCGTGGTCAGGGCGTTCGCGCAGGATTTTCTCGGCCAGCCGCTCGCCCATGCGCAAGCGCGCCTTGTATACCGAAATCCGGTCGATGATGGAGTCGGGCCGCGCGAAATAAACGTACTCGAATATGCACGGCGTATAGCTGTGGCTCGAGCTGCACTGCTGGCTGTGGAAACCGCCTTTGCGATCGATATAGACGGCCTCGCCAGGCAATACATCGCGCACCAGCTCGAAATCGAGGGCGTCGAGCGCCACGCTTTCTGAAGCCACAAGGTACTCGGTGCCTTCCGGAGTCTCGCGCCGGCCGAGACAGAGCGGCCGGATCCCGTCCGGATCGCGGCATGCGAGGATACCGTGGCCGATGATCATGGCCACCACGGCGTAGCCGCCCTTGCAGCGACGATGCACTCCCGACACGGCGGAAAACACCGCCTTCGGCGTGAGGCTTGCACCGCGGTGCCGCTGCAGCTCGTCGGCAAGCACATTGAGCAGCGCCTCGGTATCGGACCCCGTGTTGAGGTGCCGTCGGTCCTGGCGCACCAGCTGGTCCTTCAACTCCAGCGCATTGGTGAGGTTGCCGTTATGGGCGAGGCAGATGCCATACGGCGAGTTCACATAAAACGGCTGCGCCTCGGAGGAACTGGAGCAGCCTGCGGTCGGATAGCGCACGTGACCGATGCCCATGTTGCCCCGCAGGCGCAACATGTGGCGCTCCTGGAACACGTCGCGCACCAGTCCGAGTGCCTTGCGCGTATAAAGCGTGCCGCCTTCCTCGGTGCTGATGCCGGCCGCGTCCTGGCCCCGATGCTGCAGCACGGTCAACGCGTCGTAGATGGACTGGTTGACCGGCCGCTGCGCCACGATGCCGACGATGCCACACACGCTGCTGGTTCTCCTGAAGCTCAGGTCTGGGTACGGTCTGCGCCCGCGAATGGCGGCGGCGTTACCGGAGCTAGCTGCAGGCGCTGCATGCCCTGCTGCGCAGCGTCCCGTAACGCGTCGGTCACGGGCGATGCATACGGTATCAGTTTCGACTCGCGCCACCAAGGTTCCGCATCGAATCCCGCCAGTTGCAGCCCCAGCAACCCCAGGGCCGCAAGCAACAGCCCGCGTACGACGCCAAAGACGAGTCCCGCCGCGCGATCTGTCGGACCCAGGCCGGTCGCGTGCATCAGCTGGCCGACGAGCAGCGTGACGATACCGCCTGCGAGTACCGAGGCCACCAGCAACAGGCCGCGCGCTGCCCAGAGCCGCAGCACCGGATGCTCGATCAGGCCGGCGAGCTGCGGTGCCAATAACGGCCCGACGCGCCAGGCGAGCCACAAGGCCAGGACCCACACCACGAGCGACATCGCCTCGCGCACGAATCCACGCCACACCCCCACCAGGCCCGACAGGGCCACGATGGCCAGCAACGCGAGGTCGAGCATTGGCGGGATCGTCAACTGCGCCGTCCTACGGCGGCACGAGCTGGCCACGATGCCCGGCCGTGGCGAGCCGCGCGGCGAGCGACTCCGCCGCGGCGCGCCCGTCGGCGGGTCCCACACGCACGCGATGCAGCGGTTTGCCGTCGCGCTGTACGGCGCTGACGGACGCGGGGAACCCCTTCCCGGTCAATTGCGCTGCCAGGCGGTCAGCGTTTTCGCGCTGGCCGAATGTGCCGACCTGCACGAACCAGCCAGGCGAGGCCGACGACACCGGCCGGCTCCGCTCCGATGGTGCAGCGCCGGGCGAGACGACCTTCGCGGCGGCCGATTTTTCGGCGGCGAACCGATCGGTATCGTCAGCGGGTGAAGTAGCGCCGCTGGCCAAGGGCTCGACAGGCAACGACGCACCGCCGACCACGGCGAGCGGTGGTTTTCTGCCCGGCGGCTGCGCCTCAGTGGCGATGGGGACCGGGCCCGCACTTCCCGGAGCCTCAGGTGTCGCGGGGGCCGATCGTGGCGGCAACCCTCCAGGTGCACCCCGATCGTTCAGCCTGACCGTATGTGTGCGCTGCTCCTCGCCCGGCACGTCGAGGCCCTCCGAACCGGACCGCTCCCCATCGAGTATTGCCGGGCCGATAACGACCAGGGCCACGATGAGCACAACGGCGCCCACCATTCGCTCCAGCAGTTGACGTTCCATTTGCGCACGCACCCCGCAGAAGCGTTCAGTATAAGCCAAGGGCGTGCAGCGCTGGACCGACCAGCCGGAAAGACCCGCAGACGACAATCCGCCCACCGGGGCGCGTCGCGGCCCGAGCCACGGCAAGGGCATCCCCCGGCAGCCCGCCTTCGATCACCTCGCCGCTGACGAGAGCGCGCAGTTCCGCCGCCTGCCCTCCCGGGCTTCTTGCGCGGCGATCTTCGATGGTGCAGCTGACCCATCGATCGCCGCAATTCTGCAGTTCGCTCACGAAGCCTTCGAGGCTCTTGTCGGCCAGCATGCCGACAACGACCGTGGTGTCGGCCGCTGGTGGCAACGTAGCGAGCTGCTCGCGCAGCGTGGCGGCCGCCTGTGGGTTGTGCGCGACGTCCAGGATCCATTCGTGCTCGGCCTGGATACGCTGAAAGCGCCCCGGAGGACGCACGCCGAGAATCGCTTCAAGCCTGGCGGCATCGGCTAGCCACCGGTCGTCATGCTGCTCGATGGCGGCCAGCACCTGGCTGGCATTGCGCAGTTGCGCAGCCGTTGCAGCGGGTGGGTAAGCAAGCCCGTCCAGTGCGATTCGCTCGCCGCGCCACGACCAGTGGGGCTGTGCCGGAGTGAAGTCGAAATGCTCGCCGAGCACGCGCAGCTGCGCCCCGGTCTCGCCAGCTACCCGACGCACCGCTGCCGGGACCGGCCAATCACCGAAAAAGCCCGGTCGGCCACGACGCAGGATACCGGCTTTCTCCGCAGCGATGGTCTCGATGTCGTTACCGAGGAATTCCTGGTGGTCGAGCGCCACGGTGGTGATCAGGCTGTAGTCGGGATCGATGAGGTTGACGGCATCGAGGCGCCCACCCATGCCGACCTCGAGCACCCAGGCCTCGCAGCCGCGCGCAGCAAACACCAGAAATGCGGCCAGGGTGCCAAATTCGAAAAACGTCAGCGCCACCTCGCGGCGCGCCGCCTCGATCCGCTCGAAGGCCGCGATCAGCTCTTCATCGGTTGCCGGCGCACCATCCACCGCTACCCGTTCGTTGTAGCGCACGAGGTGCGGCGACGTATAGGTGCCGGTGCGCAGGCCGGCTGAGCGCAGAAACGCCTCCAGCAGCGCCACTGTCGAGCCCTTGCCGTTGGTTCCGGCCACGGTAAACACCGGCCCGGGCGGCCGACCGACGCCAAGACGCTCCGCGACCTCGCGCACGCGGTCGAGTTTCAGATCGATCCATTGAGGGTGCAACGACTCCTGCCAGCGGAGCCATTGGTCGAGGGTCCTGCCCCGCATCGGCAGCGCCCCGCTCAGCCCTCGGGGGCCGGGCGCTTCATCAGTTTGGCGAGCAACGCTGCGATTTCATCGCGCATCTGGCGCCGGTCGACGATCATGTCCACGGCGCCATGCTCGAGCAGGAATTCGCTGCGCTGAAAGCCCTCCGGCAGCGTCTCGCGGACGGTCTGCTGGATAACGCGGGGTCCGGCAAAGCCGATCAGGGCCTTTGGCTCGGCGATATTGATGTCGCCCAGCATACCGAGGCTCGCCGAGACCCCACCGGTAGTGGGATCGGTGAGGACCGAGATAAAAGGAATGCGCGCCTCGGCCAGCGCGGCCAGCGCGTCGCTGGTCTTTGCCATCTGCATCAGCGAAAACAACGCTTCCTGCATGCGCGCCCCGCCACTCGCCGAAAAATTGACGAGCGGCATCTTGTTCTCGCGGCTGTACGTGGCGGCGCGGGCGAACTTCTCGCCAACAACCGAACCCATCGACCCGCCCATGAAACGGAACTCGAAAGCACAGGCGACCACGGGCTGGCCCTTCAACAGGCCCGTCATGGCGACCAGCGCATCATTCTCGCCAGTCTCTTTCTGCGCCTGGCGGATGCGGTCGCGATAGCGCTTCGAATCACGAAAGCGCAACGGGTCCTGCGGCATCAGGTGCTCGGCGATCTCGCGGCCCGAGTCCGCGTCGAGAAAGATCTCCAGGCGGCTACGCGCCGACAGGCGCATGTGATGAGAGCACTTCGGGCAGACGTACAGGTTGCGTTCGAGTTCGGCGCGGTACAGTTGTGCGCCACATTCCGGGCACTTGATCCAGATGCCTTCCGGCACCGCGCGCGACTTGCGCTCCGTCTTGATGCGCGACGGTATGACCTTCTCGAACCAGCTCATGAGGGCAGCATCATAATCAGTTGCTCAGGCCAGATCACGCCACCAGGCGCTGCGCGGCTGCGGAATCCCGAATCGTTCTGCATAATGCACCTGGCTCAGGTAAAGGCCGCAGGCCGGCGCGGTCATGCCGGCAGCGCGCCGGTCGCGACCCTCCAACACTGCCTGCAGCCATTGCGGCGACTGGTCGCCACGACCGATGCGCACCAGCGAACCGACGAGATTGCGCACCATGTGATGCAGGAAAGCGTTTGCCCGGCACTCGACGACTACATGATCGCCGTGGCGCCTGAGCTCGAGGCGCTGCAGCTCCCGGATCGCGGTCCACGCCTGGCACTCGGCGGCGCGAAAGGCGCTGAAATCGTGCTCGCCGAGCACGCCGGGCACGGCGCTCCTCATCGCATCGAGGTCGAGGACCCCGGGCAGCCACCAGCAGCGCTGGTGCGCCAATGCCGATCGAACCGGACTGTTCAGAATCAGATAGTGATAGGTGCGCGCCTGCGCCGAGCGGCGCGCATCGAACGCCGGGTCGACTTCTCGCACCCAGGTGAGGTTGATATCGGCCGGCAGCTGGCTGTTGGCGCCAAGCAGCCAGGCTCGCGGTTCGCGCCAGGCCACGGTGTCGAAATGCGCTACCTGTCCCAAGGCATGCACGCCGGCATCGGTGCGCCCGGCTGCGGCGACGGACACCGCCTCGTCGGCAACCGCCGAGAGGGCGGCTTCGACTTGCTGCTGCACGCTATGCGCGTGTTGCTGGCTCTGCCAGCCGCAGTAGCTGGTGCCGATATACTCAATGCCAACAGCGAT
Source organism: uncultured Chromatiaceae bacterium (assembly GCA_964403135.1). GTDB lineage: Bacteria > Pseudomonadota > Gammaproteobacteria > Steroidobacterales > QUBU01. The sequence continues at coordinate 9,505 of CAYOFE010000062.1, forward strand.
ACGCCGCGTCGCACGGCGCTCGGGGTCCGGCTGCTTCGCAGTCAAGTTTGCCGGTCAGTCCCCGAGCGTGTCGAGGATCTGCTGGGCCTCCTGGCGCTGCGCAGCGTCGCCCTCCTCGAGCACTTCGTTGAGGATGCTGCGAGCGCCATCCGGATCGCCCATGTCGAGGTATGCGCGTGCCAGGTCGAGTTTCGTACCGACCTCGGTCATGGTCGGTTCCTCGGCGCGGGAACGCACGGAATGCAAGCCCGCAGTCGTTGTGTCAGCACGCGCCGCGGGCTGCTCCATCTCGGCCGTGGCCGCCAGGGAAACGCCCAGGTCGGCGACCTCGCTGTCCTTGGCCACCCCGGCCAACCCCGCCACCTTGGCCAGTCCCGGTGCCGGCTGCTCCGCGGTATCGTCGAGGCCTCCGGATGTCGCGCTCTTTTCCATCGCCGCCGTCAATCGCTCGAGCGGCTCGCTGGGTTCGGCAGCGTCGATACCCGCCATGTCGGCCGTCGGGTCGAGCCCGGAGTCACCGAGTTCACCGTCGAAATTGAGATCGATGCGCTCGGGGTCGGCGGACAACGCCTCCTGCAAGCCGGTGGTGATATCGTCCGCGGCGTCGTCAAGCCCCGAAAGGTCCAGTCCAAGGTTATCGAGGTCGATCTCGTCAACCCGGTCTTCGGCCCCGCGCGGAACCTGCAGCGCCGCCACGCGTGCCGAATCACCGAGATCCCGCGACCATGACTCCACGGTCGGTGTCTCAGCCGTCTGACCGGCGATCGGCGACTCGATCGTCGGCATCTCGAACGTACCTTGCCGCCCGGCGCGTGCTTCAATGGTCGGTGTCTCCAGGGTCTGAGCGGCTGACGACCTGATGGTCGGTGTCTCGACCGTCACGCCCCCGCCGCCGGCTGCAACCCACGCCGGCCGGGCGTAGCGGGCCGATTCACTTTCGGGCTCGCTCACCTGCGGGCTTTGCGCTTCGGTGAGGTCGAAATCGAGGGATGCGGCCTCCTCGATGAAGGGCACATCCACCTGCAAGTCGCCGTCGCCAGCCGACGGCAGGTCATGGTCGCCGGCAGCGGCGGACCCGCCACCTGTGAATAACGAATCGCCCGGGCAAAGCTGCTGGCCCATGACGAGCGCGCGCTTCCAGTCGGGATCTGCATCACTGCTGATGTGCTCGCGCAGGCCCTGCGCTGCGCTCCGGAACGCGTCGCGGTTTTCCCAGTTGAAGCACACCTCGAGCAGCTTCATGCGCAGGTCGCGACGTTCCGGTTCCAGCGCCAAGCCCTGATTCAGCAGTTCAGCTGCCTGGTCGTAGAGCCCGTAGGCCATGTGGAAATCAGCCTCGGCCAGCGGATCGGCCTGATCGAGGTTGACTGGCCCCTCGGTGCTGATAGTGCGTTCCAGCGGCGACTCTTCCTCGAAATCGGACTGCGGCCTGGCCGCCATGCGCCGCTCGACCACACCGGCGGTACCCACCACGCCTTGGCGCGCCGAGGCCTCGGTCGCCTCGTCATCATCGATCGGGATCCCGGCCAGCCCCCCCGCCGCCGCGCCAGCCAGTTGCGGGCCCCGGCGCCAGCCGGGTTCGGCGGATGCCCGCCGTCGCACCACGAACAATGCCCCGCCCAGGGCGACGAGCAGGCCGACCCACAGCCAGGCCGAGCCCGCGAACTCACTCAACGCGTCGGACCACGAACCGGCGGATGCGGCCGGCCTGGCCGGTGACGCGACCGGCCGTTCGGCGCGTGGCTCGGGCGTCGCTGCGGCCACGGCCGCATCAACGACCTCAGGCTTGGCGGGGACGGCGGCCGCTTCCTGCCTGGACTGCAAGGCCGCCAATTGCTCGCGCAGAGCGGCAAGCTCGGCATCGCGCACGGCCAGCAGGCGCTGGCTTTCGGCCAGTGCGGTCTGTATATCGGAAGCGCCCGCCGTGGGCGGGCTTGCTTTGGCAGGCACTGGCGCCGACGCTGGCTTCTGCTCAGCCGGCGGCACAAGCTGCAGCCGCGCGCCGCCGCCGGCAGGGCTTTCCGTACCTCTCAGCCACGCTTCGTTCTGCCGCTGTACTTCGGCGCCGGCATTCGCAGCGCCTGTCCGCAGCGCATCGCCGCTCGGGATGCGCAATACGGCTCCGGCACGCAGGCGATTGATGTTGCCGGCGAAAGCGTCGGGGTTGGCGCGGTAGATCGCCATCATGATCTGGTTCATGTCCGCCGCGGCATCGGGGCGGTAGCGGCTGGCGATACCCCACAGCGTCTCGCGACTGACCACGGTATGCGTCTGCTCACCCGTCGCCGCCGGCGCCAAAGGAGGCGGCACGTCAGGTGCCGACCGATCGATGGCCGCCGCAGGCGCTGCCGCCGCCTGCGGCGCCTGCACCGGCTGCTGCACGGCGCCGGCCGCAAAAGCCGGCGGATCGAGCAAAACCGTGTATTCGCGCAGCAGCCGGCCCTGCGGCCAGCGCACCTCGATCAGTAAAGTTACGAAGGGCTCGACGACCGGCTGGGTCGATGTGATACGGATGGTGCCGCCGCCGGCCGCCTGAATCACCTGGAATTTCAGTTCGCCCAGCCCGACCGGCGGCTGTAAACCGTAGCGGTCGAAGGTCGCTGGCGACGCAAGTGCTACGTCGAGTCCGGCAACTTCGCCGTCCGCCGCGGCGAGCAGCGGTATCTCAATTGCCAAGGGCTGATTCAAGGCCGAACGGGTCTGGGCGTCGCCAAGCCCGAGGGCACCTGCCCAGATGGGCAGCAGCCCCGCCATCGTGACGCACGTCAGAGCGGGAATTCGTGGCATCGCAGGTCCCCGAATAATCAGGCGAGCGAGCCGCGACGGCTCGGCAACGCCAGGCGCACAAAATATCGCAAATCCCTGAAAAGCCGGGGCAACTATAGCCTAAAAACGCTCCGGTACCAAAATCCCGACGCTTGCGCGCCGCGCTGAGAATCGCCACCGGGCAGGAGCTCCGCCCGAAATGTGACGCCGGTCACGCCGGGGAGCGCGCGCTGGCCCCGATTACCGGCGTTCCCGAGCGGACATCAGCGTTTTGGGCGCGATTACGCAGGTAGTGGTCCATCAATACCAGCGCCAGCATCGCTTCGGCGATCGGTGCCGCACGCAGGCCGACGCAGGGGTCGTGGCGGCCGGTGGTCTCGATGCCGACTGCCGTGCCGCTGCGATCGACCGTATCGGCGGTCAGCCGAATACTCGATGTCGGCTTAAGCGCAATGCTGACCACGATGTCCTGGCCGGATGAAATGCCGCCGAGCGTACCGCCCGATGAGTTTTTCCGGAACCCGGCCGGCGAGATCTCGTCGCGGTGCTGCGAACCTTTTTGCTCCACGACCGCGAAGCCGTCGCCAAGCTCTACGCCTTTCACGGCGTTGATGCCCATCATGGCGTGTGCAATCGCGGCATCCAGCTTGTCGAACACCGGTTCACCCAACCCGACAGGTACTCCCGTCGCCACGATGTTGATGCGCGCCCCGATCGAGTCGCCCTCCTTGCGCAAGGCATCCATATAGGCCTCCAGCTCGGGCACGCGCGCCGGCTCGGCGCAGAAAAACGGATTATCGTCGATGCTCGACGGATCGACCACGCCGAGGCGCAAAGGCCCGAGCTGCGCGAGGTATGCCCAGATCTCGGTGCCGAGCCGCTCGCGCAGGTATTTTCGCGCAATGGCCCCGGCCGCCACGCGCATGACCGTCTCGCGGGCCGACGAGCGGCCGCCACCACGGTAATCGCGAATGCCGTACTTCTGGTGATATGTGTAGTCGGCGTGCCCCGGGCGGAACTTGTCCTTGATATTGCTGTAGTCCCGGGAACGCTGGTCGACATTTTCGACCAGCAGGCCGATCGGCGTGCCGGTCGTGACGCCCTCGAACACGCCCGAGAGGATGCGCACACGATCCGGCTCTTTGCGCTGTGTCGTGTGGCGCGAGCGGCCTGGACGGCGCCGCTCCAGGTCCTGCTGGATATCGTCCTCGGCGAGCGGCAGCCCCGGCGGGCAGCCGTCGACGATGCAACCGAGCGCCGGGCCGTGGCTCTCCCCAAAGGTGGTGACCGTGAAAACACTGCCGATGGTATTGCCAGCCATGATGGCGCCTCACTCCTGATTCGCTTGCCGCGCGGCGCGGGCCAGCTCCGCTGCCGAGACCATCGCGATGCCGTCACCGCCGTGCTCGAACTCAGGCCACAGGAACGGTACTTGCGGAAATGCACGTTCCAGTGCCTCGATGCCGGCGCCGACCTCGACGGCCAGCCAACCATCGCGCTGCAGACGATGCGGGGAATCTTGCAGTATTCGGCGTACCAGCGCCAGACCGTCGGCGCCACCGGCGAGCGCCAGGCGCGGCTCCTGCGCGTACTCAGGCGGCATGTCCACCAGTTCCCCATCGGGCACATACGGTGGATTGCTGAGCAGCAGGTCGAAGCGGCCGGTCACTGCGCTCATCAGGTCTGTCTGTACCAGCCACACGCGGTCCGCCACCCGATGGCGCTCGACGTTGCGACGCGCCACCTCGAGAGCGTCGGCAGAGATATCCGTCGCAACCACCGTACTGCGGGGAAACGCCAGAGCGGCGGCGATGGCAATGCAGCCGCTGCCGGTGCCAATCTCCAGTATTCTCGGGTCATCGCCGAGCGCGAGCCAGGGGCTGAACCGTGTCGCAATCAGCTCCGCGAAAGGCGAGCGCGGTATCAGCACGCGCTCGTCGACGTAAAACGGCAAACCGGCAAACCAGGCCTCGCCGAGCAGATAAGGCACCGGCGTGCGTCGTGTCGCCCGGGCGTGCAGTAATGCCGAGATCCGCCTGAATTCCCCAGTGCCGACGCGGCGGCGGTAAGCGCCGGGATCGTCGTGGTCGAGGCCCATGACGTGATAGATGATCGCGGCCGCCTCGTCGCGAGGCGTAGCCGCGCCGTGCCCGCAGACGATGTGCGCCGCGGCGAGTCGCGCTTCGGCCCAGTCCAGGAGCTGAGCCACCGTACCCGGATCTGACATGGCGCGGCCGACCGCTGGCGGGCCCTGTGTAAAATGATGCAGCTTAGCTTATCGTGGCTTGGCCGGCATGCGATGCACAACACGCCGCAGGACAGACTGTTCGTGACACTGCAGCGGCTGCTGCCGGCACGCCTGCTCGGCCGCGCCGTGCATGCGCTCAGTCGCAGCCGCAACCGGCTGCTCAAGGATGCGCTGATCCGCGGCTTCGTGCGCCTGTACGACGTGGACGTCGCTGAAGCGGCGCTGCCCACACCGCAGGGATTCGCAAGCTTCAACGACTTTTTCACGCGCGCACTTCGTCCCGGCGCGAGACCCCCCGATCCCGAACCGGCGGCGGTCGTCAGCCCGGCCGACGGAACGATCCAGCAGATAGGCCGTATCGAAGACGATCAGCTGCTGCAGGTGAAAGGCCAGACCTATGGCCTGGCCGAATTGTTCGGCGGAGACACCGATGCACTGCGCACCTACCGCGGCGGAGCGTTCGCCACGATCTATCTCGCGCCCTGGAATTACCACCGGGTGCACATGCCGCTCGGCGGCCGCGTGCACGCCATGAACTACGTGCCCGGTGCGCTGTGGTCGGTCAACGCCGCCACGGCAAGCCAGGTGCCGGGGCTGTTCGCCCGCAACGAGCGGCTGATCTGCCATTGCAAGGGCCCGGGCGGAGCATTTGCCGTGATCCTGGTGGGGGCAATGAACGTCGGCAGCATTTCCACGGTATGGGCCGGCGAAGTCCTGCCACGCACACCGCGTCGCGCGCAGCGCTGGGATTATGGCGGCAGCGACCCACGTCTCGACCTGCCGCGCAGCGCGTTGCTCGGACAGTTCAATCTTGGCTCCACTGTCATCGTGGTCGTACCGCGCGGCGCAGTCGAATGGGACCCCGGCATGGCTGCCGGGATGACCGTGCGCGTCGGGCGGCGGCTGGGACGTTGCCTGCAACTCTAG
>CAYOFE010000063.1:0-15429 GCA_964403135.1 uncultured Chromatiaceae bacterium
CCGCGGGCAATCACGTCGAACAACTCGCCGGCGCCCGCTTCGAGCTCCGCGCGGGTCGAGATGAAGTCCCAGAGCACCGGGCGCGTGACGTACAGCGAACCCCGCTTCGACAGCTCCAGCGGCGAGAAGGGCTCCACCGGGCCCGAGGCGTTGCCATAGGTCACCATGACCCCGTGACGGCGCAGGCAGTCGAGCGACTGCATGAACGTGCTCTTGCCCACGGAGTCGTACACCGCCGCCACGCCCTGGCCGCTGGTCAGCGCCTTCACCTTCGTAACGAAATCCGTATCGTCGGCGAGCAACACCTCGGCACATCCGTTGGCACGGGCCAGCTCCGCCTTGGCGGGATTGCCGGCCACGCCGATCACGCGCGCGCCGAGGTGCCGGCCCCACTGGCTCGCGATCAGGCCCACGCCCCCGGCCGCCGCGTGCAACAGCACCGTATCGCCCGGTTTCACCGCGTAGCTCCGCCGCAGCAGATACCACGCCGTAAGGCCCTTGAGCATCGCTGCCGCCTCGGTGCCGAGACCGGCCGGAAGCTGCAGCGGATAGAGCCCGGTGCGGTGATAGGTATCGATGAAATTGAGGCCGACCGCCGTCTGTCGGACGAGTGCCTGACCCGGCCCCGGGGCGCCGATCGGCACCTCGCGCCATTGCATGACCTCGGGTCCGCCGTAGCGATCGATCTGAATGGCCTTGGGCATTGCTTCTACGCTCCGCAGCGCCCGGAGTGGCGCAGGGCGAGCGAGTATAATCGCCGCGAGTTTACCGGGGGAGCATCAACCGCGATGGGGACAGGCCTCGGGCCTGTCTCCGTCCTCGGATCGTTATGACCGATACCGTCGTCATCGTCGGGGCCGGCCACGTCGCCGGCCAGGCTGTCGCATCGCTGCGGCAGGGGGGCTTCGCTGGCCGGCTGGTGCTGGTCGGCGAAGAGCCGTACCTGCCGTACCAGCGTCCGCCGCTGTCGAAGAAATTTCTCGCCGGCGAACTCGACATGGAACGGCTGTTCCTGCGCCACGAGCACTTCTATCCCGAGCATGGCGTGGAGCTGCGCCTCGGCACACGCGCCGAGCGCATCGACCGTCAACGCCGCCAGGTGCATCTGTCCGGAGGGGATCGGCTCGAGTACGACCGGCTGCTGCTGGCCATCGGCAGCCAGGCCCGGTATCTGCACGCGCCGGGGGCTGACCTGCCGGGCATTTTCTACCTGCGCAACATCGAGGACGTGCGCCGCATCCAGAAGCGCTGGGCGCCGGGCAAGCGCGTGGTGGTCATCGGCGGCGGCTACATCGGCCTGGAGGTGGCGGCGGTCGCGGTTACCCACGGTTTGAAAGTCACCGTCATCGAAATTGCCGATCGGCTGATGGCCCGCACGGTTGCGCCGGCGGTTTCGGAGTTCTATGAGGATGCGCACCGCAAAGCCGGGGTCGACGTGCGCTGCAATACCGCCGTGACGGAATTTCGCGCTGCCGGCGAGGGGCTCACGGTAATCTGCGACGGCCATACCGAGTTGCCGGCCGACCTGGTCATCGCCGGTATCGGCATTTTGCCCAATACCCTGCTTGCCGACGAGGGCGGACTCGCTTGCGAGAACGGCATCCTCGTCGACGAGCACTGCCGCACCAGCGATCCGCGCGTGTTTGCCGCTGGCGACTGCACCAACCACCCGAACAGCCTGCTCGGGCGGCGCCTGCGGCTGGAGTCGGTGCAGAACGCCCAGGAGCAGGCGAAGACCGCGGCCGCGGCGATCTGCGGCAACCCGGTGCCCTATGCGCAGATTCCCTGGTTCTGGTCGGATCAATACGACCTGAAGCTGCAGATCGTCGGGCTGGCGACGGACTACAGCGCGGCCGTGGTGCGCGGCAACCCGGCGGAGCGCTCTTTCATGGTGTTTTATTTCGATGGCGACCGGCTGATGGCGGTCGATGCCGTCAACAGCCCGCGCGAGTTCATGATGTCGAAAAAGCTCGTGGCGCAAGGCGCACGACTGGCGCCCGACGACGTGGCCGATGTGCGCATCGATTTCAAAACGCTGGCTGGCCACCGCGGCCCGGGCTGACCGGCTACTCGGTGGCGAATTCCACCGCGCGGCGTGCGGCGAAGTCGCCCGGCCGCGCGCTGTCGGGCAAAAACGTTTCCCGATAATTTCCGCGCGCCGTGGCGTACTCGCCCGTCGCGCCGGTAACCGACGCGGCACTACCGGCAGCACCTGGCATCGGCGGCAACACATAGCGGTCGGCCGCCGGTCGGAAACCCTGGCCGCGCAGCGCCGACCAGAATCCGGCGCGCAGCGGCGCCCAGAAATTTTCCGAACCCGAAAGGAATACGCTGCCGCGCCCGGGCCAGACAATATTTGTGTGCGTCACGGTTCCCAGCTCGGCGCGCAGCAGCGAGTTGCCGCGCGCGAGGCCCGTGAGCCGGACGACCAGAGCCGGCGCTGCGCCGCTGCCATTGCTATCTGCCGCGACCTCGACCCGGGTATGGCGAATGCCGGGATCGGCGAATTGTCCGTCGGCAGCATTCATCCCCAGCAGAGCCAGCGGCCTCAGCGCCATCCCGCCTGACGCGGTGGAACCCCAGCCAAGGCTGCGGACGCTGCCAACCGGCGTAGCCGGCCGCGGGTGCGTCAGCACAACCGGGTTTAACAACAACAGCAGCAGCGCGAGCGTAACGCCGAGGACAAAGCCGGCAATACCGACAACCGTGCGCACTACCGGGCCGCCATGGTTCGCGTGGATAACGAGATGCGCCCGCGGGTCGCGCCGTCAGCGGCCACTTCGGCAAGCTCCCAGGTTTCGTCGTAACTGCCGACCAGACCCGCGAATTCCCCGGTGCCGCGCAACACCTCTCCGCCACCATCGGCATGCGGGCCGGCGCTGATCCGAAACTTCGTGCCTGCCGACCAGAAGGCCGCCAGGTCCGGCGCCGCCACGAGGCCGGCGCCGTTCGCCCGCGGTCGTGGCGCCACGTCGATCGCGTTGAACTGCCTCAGGAACAGGGCGCCACGGCTCGGTACGTACAACATCCAGTCGGTTGCCTGCACCGGCTGCGCACGCGCCCCGGATACAGTCGAGGTGGTGCGACTCGCCAGCCCGATAACATTGCCGGCCACGTCGCGCAGGCGAAACAACTCGGCGCTGGCCCAAGCGCCATCCGCCGCCTGCAGCATCAATGCGCCGCCGGCGCTCTGCAGCGATCCTGTCGGCGCAACCGTGACACGGTCACGAGGCCAGTCAATGGTGAAATCTTCCTGCCGTCCACCGTTAGTAAGCACGCCGATGCTGGAGCGATAGCGGTAATGCTCAGGCAATGGCATCAGGCCGGCTGCGAGCAACGTCAGCGCCAGACCTGCAATCAACGATGCGTAGAAAATACGGCGCAATTTCCGCCCCGATTCGGCACAAAAAGACCCCTGTCGCCATGGTAAATGTCGGCGGGGGCGCGGCACAACCGCGCAGGCTCAGCCGAAGTACTCGGCGAGGTATTCTGCGAACGACATCTGGTCGTGAGTCTCGATCCAGTGCTGGCGCCGCAGCGAGTCGGCGCTTTCGCGGCGCAGCTCCGCAGCGTGCAGGTTGTCGCGGGGATTAATGGCGCGGAACTGTTCGGCGATCCCCTGCGAAATTTCCAGGCCATACTCGGCCAAAGTGCAGCCGCGGCTGCGCAACTCCGCCAGCAAACGTGCCGAGGGGGTGCGCTCGGTTTGCGCAATCCGCGCGACTGCCTCGCGAACCGCAGCGACGTATCCGCCGCGGGAACCGCGGTCGAGCATCTCGGCGATACCGACCATGCCATCAAGCACCTCGCGCGCCCAGTCGGCCATCGCCACTTCCCTGCCGTGGCGCCACAGGCGCAGCCCGCTCTCTCGTCCACGGCGGGCCACCGCCACGTGATTAGCGTCCAGCTCGAGCTGCTCGGCACGGTCGATGGGCCGGCTATCGAGCAACAGGCAGTAGATCAGGAACGCCTCGGCAAACTGCAGCTCGGATTCGCCGGCACCCGCCGGGTCGAACGGGCTCACGTCGAGAGCGCGCAGCTCCACGTACTCGACGCCGCCGCGGCGCAATGCCGCCGTTGGCCGCTCGCCGCTCAGCGCCGAGCGCTTCGGGCGGATCGTGCTGTAGTACTCGTTCTCGATCTGCAGCCGGTTCGGATTGAGCTGGCGGTATTCGCCGTCAACCACCACGCCGAGCCGCTCGTAGTCCGGATGCGGCGTGCAAATGGCGTGGGTCAGATCCCGGATGTATTCCTCCAGGCTGTTTGCCGAGACTTGCAGTTCCGCCTGGCTGGTGTTCTTGTAGCCGAGATCACTCATCCGCAACGAGGTCCCATGCGGGGCGTAATAGGTGGCGTCATCGAAGCTGTCGAGGCCACGCGGATCGTCGGGCAGGAAGCACTTGCACACGGCCGGCGAAGCGCCGAACAGATACAGCAGCAGCCAGTCGAGTCGGCGCACGTTTCGCACCAGTGCGAGGTAGGCATCGGACTTCATCATCTGGGCACTGTCGCGCCGGCGTTCCATCTCGGCATAGGCCGGCCAGAACGAGTCGGGCAGCGAATAGTTGAAGTGCACGCCCGCGATCGCCTGCATGTAACGGCCGTAGCGAAACCCGAGCCCGCGCCGATATACGGTTTTCAGGGTTCCGACGTTGGAGCTGCCATACCGGGCAATGGGGATGTCCCGCTCCGAGCGTATCCTGCACGGCATGGACATGGCCCACAGCAGCTCATCGCCGAGGTGCTGATACGCGAACTGGTGAATGTCCGCGAGGAACGCCAGCGCCGCAGCAGTAGTTCGCTCGGGTGGCGTTATGAACTCGAGCAGCGCCTCGGAGTAGTCGGTCGTGATGTAGCGGTTGGTGAGCGCCGAGCCCAGGGCCCGGGGGTGATCGGTCGCTGCAATGTACCCCTCGGGGGTCACGCGCAGGCTCTCCTTCTCCATGCCACGCAGCCCGCCCTGCAGCAGGGTGCCGTCCCCGGCTGCGCTCAGAGCGTTCAGACGCGCGTCGAATAGCCGCTTCACCGCTGATTATCCTGGCACTGTGTTTACCGCGGGGCAGGCGCCCGGCGAGCGCCGGCCTCTCCAGGTTCAAGCGTACACGGGCGGCTCGACATAAAGAACTGGCCGGAACCGTCCACCCGGATGACGGTCGAATTTACCGATACGGGATCATAGTCCCCGGGGAGCCAGAAAAGTGCGTGTTACGCCCCTGCTGTTCCTGCCGCTGCTGGCCCTGCTGGCTGAACCCGCGCTGGCGATGCGCTGCAAGGGCAAACTCGTCAAAGAAGGCGATCACAAGGCTCGCGTCCTCAAGTATTGCGGCGAGCCGACGGCCACGCAGACGCGCACCATCGTGCGCAGCGGCCTGCCGAATACGCGCCGGGAAATCGCGCTGACCGACGACGGCGGCAGCTTGCGGCGAGAGGAACTCCTGATCCACGACCGCTCGTACGAGGAAGTGGTAGTCGAGGAATGGACTTACAATCTCGGCCCACACCGCATGATGCGGGTCGTGCGGTTCGAAAACGGCATCGTCGTGGAAGTGAACGGGCTGGGCTACGGCTATCACGACTGACATCACGGGCGGTCGAGCGAACGCACGACGAACGCATCGGCCCAGCTGTTCAGGCCGAGGTCGGCAATAAAGCCGCAGTGGCCGCCGAACCGGCTGCGCATCACCTGCAGTTTCGCCGGGCGGGCAATACGGGCGAGGCTGCCTGGCGGAATGACCGGGTCGTCGTCGGCGATCAGTACGTCGGCGGGGACTTCGAGCCCCGCCAGCCGCGTACCGGTCAGGGCATAGCCGGCGAGGTAGGTCTCCAGGTTGCGAAATTCCGTGTAGTGGCGGACGAAGAAGTCGGTCATCGCGCGCAGGGTGCGAAATCGCGCCAGGTCGCCGAAATCGTAATCGTGCGGGAAGGCGGCGCGCTTGCGCTCCAGCGAGCGGCGCCATCTGCCGATGAAGTAATACCGATAGATCGGCAGACCGCCGTCGAGCGCCGCCAGGGTATCGCGCGGATCGAGCACCGGGCAAACCGCCGCCACTCGGTGCAACGCCAGCCCCGTGGCGCCGGCTGCTGCCGCCACCCGCAGCGCGAAATTCCCGCCAAGCGAAAATCCGGCAAGGGACAACCGCTCGGCCGGGAAACGTCGCTGCACCGCGCTGACCGCGCCGATCACCTCGTCCAGCCGGCAGGAATGGAACAGACCGCGGTTGAGGTGCTGAGAATCGCCATGGTCGCGCAGGTTCAGGCGCAGCACCCGAAATCCCTGCCGCCACAGCCCGGCGCCCGCCGACAGCATGTACATCGATTGCGCACTGCCTTCCCAGCCGTGGATGAGAATGACGGCACGGCCTGCCGCGGTCGGCGGCGGCGTGTGTTCGGCCGCGAGGCGAACCCCGGCCCCGCAATCGATGATCTCGCTGCGGGATCGAGACAGGAAATCCGCCGCACGGCGCGCCACCAGAGGCTGGCGGATCGCGATGCTCGCGAGGAGCGATTGCCGGTGCGCCCCTCGCAGCAGCCACGGCGGGCGAAACGCGGTCCGATCAGGCCGGGCGAACATGTGCGGGATTGTAGCGGCCATCGCGGCAATACCTGTTTTTCCTCTTTCCATTCAGCCTGTTATGGCCACGCTCCGCCACCACTCGCGGAGCCGGCGCTTGGCTGCGGCATAATCCCGCTCTTCGAACTCACCCGGGCCAATCCATGAACATTACGACTGCCGCCTGCCGAAACCTCGCCTTGTCCCTGGCCATCGCCGCACTGGCCGTTGCAGCCGACGCACGGGCCGCGTGCACCTATCCGCAAGAGATCAAGATCCCGGACGGGGCAACAGCCACTAAGGAAGAGATGGTGGCCGGGCAGCAGGCCGTAAAGGATTTCATTGCTGCGATCGACGCCTACGAAGCCTGCCTCGACGAAGAAGCGAAAGCGCTGGGCGAGGCGATCACCGACGAACAACGCCAGGTACATGCCAAGCGCCATAACGCCGCCGAGGATGCCAAGCTCGAACTCGCAGACCGGTTCAACCAGCAGGTCCGGGCCTTCAAGGCGCAGGGCAACAAGTAGGCCCGGCAAGGCGCCGGTTGCGCCGCCCACGGCGGCCGGCGCGGCGCTCATGGCAGCGCGCCGGTCGGGTATGTAGAATCCCGCCTCCGTTCGCCCGGTCGTATCGCCGTTCCCGGCGTCTCGTGCGACCCGGCGTTGCTGATTGAAACTGCGAAAGAAGAGTTCGCCATGACCCAGGCTGCCAGAGTCGTCATCACCGGTGCTGCGGGCCAGATCGGCTACCAGCTGGCATTTCGTATCGCGTCGGGCCAGATGCTCGGGCCGCATCAGCCGGTGATCCTGCAACTGCTGGAAATTACCCCGGCGCTGCCGGCCCTGAACGGCGTGGTCATGGAACTGGATGACTGCGCGTTTCCGACCCTCAAAGGCGTGGTTGCCACCGACAATCCCGAAGTGGCGTTCCGCGACGCCGACTACGCGTTGCTGGTTGGCGCCAAGCCACGCGGCCCGGGCATGGAGCGCAGCGATCTGCTGCGGGACAATGCCAGGATCTTCTCCACCCAGGGCAAGGCGCTGAACGATCACGCCAGCCGCAATGTAAAAGTACTGGTGGTCGGCAACCCGGCCAATACCAACGCGCTGATCGCCGAGCGCAATGCTCCCGACCTGAACCCGGCGAATTTCACCGCGATGACGCGCCTGGATCACAATCGCGCGCTGGCGCAGCTCGCGGCGAAGACCGGCTCGCACGTCAGCCAGATCAAGCGCATGATCATCTGGGGCAACCACTCGGCAACCCAGTATCCGGACATCAGCCACGCGCTGGTCAACGACCGCCCGGCCACCGACTTGGTGCAGCAGGAATGGCTGACCGCGGAATTCATTCCGACCGTGCAGCAGCGCGGTGCGGCGATCATCAAAGCGCGCGGCGCCTCGAGCGCCGCATCAGCCGCTTCCGCGGCTATCGACCACATTCGCGACTGGACGCTCGGTACCGCCGGCGATGACTGGGTCAGCATGGCGGTGCCCGCGGACGGCAGCTATGGCATCCCGGAGGGCGTGATCTATTCCTTCCCCTGCCGCTGCACGAACGGCAAGTACGAGATCGTGAAGGGGCTGCCCATCAGCGATTTCAGCCGCGCCCGCATGTCTGCCACCGACAAGGAACTGCGCGAGGAACGCGAGGCCGTCGCCGCCCTGCTGCCGCGCTGAGCGACAGCGCCGGCGGCCGCTGAGACGGCATCGGTACGTGAACCAAAGGGGACAGACTTGATGTCTGTTTCCTTTTCCCCCACCGGGCCATGGCTGTGGGAGCGGCGCAAGCCGCGAAAATGCAATCGCGACTGGCGTCGCTCCCACCAACCGCCGGCAGTCCGACGGACGGCGCGCCCGCATCGGTTATATTGAGCGCCGCGGTTCATCGTGCGCTCTGGCCCGTTGAGACGGAGGTCGCTGCCCGTGCTCGATTTCCTCGCCTGGCTGTTCTGGACAATCGCCCTCGCGGCGGTCGCCCTCACCCTCGCCTACCGGCGCGTCGACCTGCGCACCGCCACCACCACGCTCGGTCTCTCGCTGCTGGTTTACATCGCCCTTGGCGTGGCGCACTGGCTGTGGATCCTGATCCTGATCGCCCTGTGGGGCGGCCTGGTGGCGCTGAACTTCGGCGAGCTGCGTCGCGAGCAGGTCACCGCGCCGCTGCTGCGGTTCTACAAGTCGCTCGTGCCGCACATCTCGGTGACGGAGCGCGAGGCGCTCGAAGCGGGCACCGTATGGTGGGACGGCGAGCTGTTCACCGGGCTGCCCGACTGGTCGCGGCTGATGGCGCTGCCCGCGCCGCAACTGACCGATGCCGAGCGGGCGTTTCTCGACGGGCCCGCGGAGGAACTCTGCCGGATGCTCGACGACTGGCAGATCACGCACCAGCTCGGTGACATGCCGAGGGAAACGTGGGAGTTCATCCGCCGGCATCGCTTCTTTGCCATGATCATCCCCAGGCGCTACGGCGGGCTGGAGTTCTCACCGCTCGCCGTGGCGGCGGTGCTGGCGAAACTGGCGAGCCGCAGCGCGGTCGCCGCCTCGACCGTCGGCGTGCCCAATTCGCTCGGACCGGCCGAGCTGCTGCTCCACTACGGGACCGACGAACAGAAGAACCATTACCTGCCGCGGCTGGCGAGCGGCGAGGACATCCCGTGTTTTGCGCTGACCAGCCCGCGCGTCGGCTCGGATGCGTCCTCCATTCTCGACACGGGTGTCGTTTGCCGCGGAGTCTATGACGGCAACGAGGTCATCGGCATCCGGCTCAATTGGGACAAGCGCTACATCACGCTCGCGCCGATCGCCACGGTGCTGGGACTGGCCTTCAAGCTCTACGATCCCGAGCACCTGATCGGCGAGCAGGACGAATACGGCATTACCGCGGCGCTGGTGCCGACCCACCTGCCCGGCATCGAGATCGGCCGGCGGCACCTGCCCCTCAATATCCCGTTTCAAAACGGCCCGACCCGTGGCCGCGACGTGTTCGTGCCGGTCGACTTCATCATTGGCGGGCGCGAACGTGCCGGGCAGGGCTGGAAAATGCTGATGGAACAGCTCGCCGCCGGTCGCGCCGTCGTGCTGCCGTCGAACGCCATGGGCAGCGCCAAGGCGGCCACCTACGCGAGCGGTGCCTATACACGCATCCGGCGCCAGTTCCACCTGCCGATCTGCCAGTTCGAAGGCGTGTCCGAGGCGCTGGCGCGCATGGCCGGCCATACTTACATCATCAACGCCGCCGTTACCGTCACCGGGACCGTGCTCGGCCGCGGCGAAAAGCCCGCCGTTCCGTCAGCGATCCTCAAGTACCACTGCACCGAGCTGGCCCGCAAAGTGGCGAACGATGCGATGGACGTGCACGGCGGCAAGGCCATCATTCTCGGGCCGAAGAACTACCTCGGCCGCAACTACCAGGGCGTGCCGATCGCCATCACCGTCGAGGGCGCCAATATTCTCACGCGCAGCCTGATCATCTTCGGCCAGGGCGCGGTGCGCTGCCATCCGTTCGTGCTCAAGGAAATGGCGGCGGCACAGGAGCCCGACTTCGAGCGGGCGCTGCACGACTTCGACCGCCACCTGTTCGGCCACATCGGCTACGCGATCAGCAACGCCGCGCGCTCGTTTTTCCTGGCGCTGACCCACGCCCGCTACAGCAATGCGCCGGTCGACGGCCCGACGGCGCGCTACTTCCAGCACATCAACCGCTTCAGCGCCGCATTTGCGCTGTGCGCCGATGTGGCGATGCTGACGCTCGGCGGCCGACTGAAGCGCAAGGAAGCGCTCTCGGCGCGGCTCGGCGACGTATTCAGCGCCATGTATCTCGCCAGCATGGTGCTGAAGCACTATGAGAACCAGAAGCGGCCGGCCGCCGACCTGCCGCTGGTCGAATGGTCGTGCCGGACGCTGCTCTATCACGCGCAGGAGCAGCTGCACGGGTTTCTGCGCAACTTCCCGAACCACTGGGTTGCGATGGGACTGCGCATGCTGGTGTTTCCGCGCGGACGCATGTACTCGGCGCCCGCTGATAACCTCGGCGGCAGCATCGTCGAGCTGATCACGCGCCCGACCGAGACCCGCGCGCGGCTTTGCAGCGGCATCTACGACGCCAACGAGCCGGGCAACCCGCTCGGCCGCCTGCAGATGGCGATCGAGAAAGCCGAAGCGCTGCTACCATTGGAGGAGCGGCTACGCGATGCGTCGCGCAACGGCCTGATCCGCGACGAACACCCGTTGCAGCAGATCGAGGCCGCCGAGCGCCAGGGCATCGTCAACGCCACCGAAGCCGAGCAGCTGCGCCGCTTCGACGCGCTGGTGATGGAACTGGTCGGAGTCGACGCTTTCGATCCCGAGGACATCGGCCGGAACCCGGCCACATCGTCGTAAGGAGAAAATGCCCATGAGAACCTGGATCTCGGTCATCGCCCTGTCGTCGCTGACACTCGGAGTTGCCGCGTGCGGCGGCAAACCCGAGCCGGCGGCTCCCTCCACGCCACCCGCCGCCACGGAGCCGGCACCAACGCCTCCGCCCGCCCCGCCGCCCGCCGCGCGCAACCCCGCTCCCGCGGGCGCCAAAGTCGCCATCGTTAGCCCGGCGAATGGCGCCACGGTGAAGTCACCGGTGAAAGTGCAGTTCTCGATCGAGGGTATGGACCTGGTCCCGGCCGGCACAGCCCAGCCGAACAGCGGTCATCACCACCTGTTGATCGACACCGGCCTGCCCGAGGATCTGAACCAGCCGGTCGCGAAGGACGAGCAGCACCTGCACTACGGGCAGGCCCAGACGGAGGCCGAGGTCACGCTGGCGCCGGGCCAGCACACCTTGCAGCTGCTGCTCGGCGATGTGAACCATGTGCCGCACGATCCGCCGGTGGCGTCGGAGCAGATCACGATTACCGTGGAGTGAGGCCATGGCGGGGCGGCCAGCCGGCCGCCCCGCTTGCCCGGTGGGAGCGACGCCAGTCGCGATGGTTTTTGTGGGAGCGACGCCAGTCGCGATAGTGATCGCGGTTTGGTTAGGTCCCGACATCTGCAGCTCACCGACTGGATAGAGGACCACCGCTGCCTCGACATGACCCCGCTCAAAGATCAGAAAAAGAAACGACTACGCGCCGCCGCCGGAGCCCATCCCGAATGCCGTGAACCTTTTGCACGACTTGAGGGACACAACTTCGTCATCGCAACAGTCAAGTGAAATAACTGCGAAACTGCGACCCGGCACCCCTTGTCCACAGCCGCGCCTGAAGCCGCCCGATCGTCGCGGCATCGGCGGCAAACGCGATGCCGAAATCCCCGCCGCCGGCGCCCGAGGTCTTGTAGATGGCGCCAGCCTCGCGGGCGAAGGCCGACAGGCGCTCATGCTCCGCGGTCCAGATGCCGATTCGGGCCGCCGCGTCGAGCTCGCGCAACGCCGTGCCGTAGGCATCCACCGCCGCGAGGATGCGGCCAGCCCCACCCTGCTGCCAGCTGGCGAGGACCGTGCGCGCGCGCTGATCGAGCTGCCGGAGCTGCCGGCGGAACTCCGCCGGCTGTTCGATTGCGAACGCATCGAAGCGCGAAATCAACTCAGGCGTGGAGGCTGCACGGCCCGACCACACCGCGAGCCAGTGCAATCCCTCGGGCCAGGAGAGCCGCAGCACGCTCCCCGCGTGGTCGATGCCGACCACCCCGCCGTGCACCGCCACCATCACGTCAATGCCGCTGCCTGCCCCGCCCTGCAGCTGGCGGTGAGCGTCGAGGCAGATATCGAGCAGCGGTGCATCGCCGCGATCGAGGGCCGCGAGCAGCGCACGCGCCGCCGCAACGGTGACCGCAGCGCTCGAGCCGAGCCCGAGCTTCTCGCGCGCACCGTCCGGGTGCCGATGCTGGAATGCGCGGGAATCGAGTTCGATTTCCAGAGCGGGCATCGCTGCCGGCAGCAGCCGGCGCGCAGCGAGCGCCGCGACAACGGCCTCCAGCACGCGCCCCTGCCCCGCATCGGGTGGGTTCAGCCACTGCGGCTGCGCGTCGTCCCGCCAGTGAAATGCCCACGAACCGGCATCGGGCACCACCAGGCGCGGGGCGCCTGCGGCGGGCCGGATGCTCGCCCGCGCGTGAACATTCACGGCCATCGCGATGGCGGGCGCACCGCGCAGCACCGCGTACTCGCCGGCGATCAGCAGCTTGCCGGGCGCCTGCGCCTCACTCATCCGCGCCGACCACCCGCGCGCCCACGCCGAGGCGGCTCATCACCACCTGCACCACACCGGGCACAACGGCAAGCGCCTCGCGCACGGCCGGCGCAGCACCCGGCGCACAGACCGCCTTCACCTGCGGGCCGGCGTCCACGGTGAAGAACACCGGCACGCCGGACTCGCGCAACTGGCGGACCCGGTGCATGCAGGCCAGCGTGGCCGGCTCCCAGTACAGCAGTGGCGGGCGCGTGGTCATCATCACGGCGTGCATCTTCAGGCAGTTGTGTTCGGCGAGCTCTGCCAGCGCCGCGAAGTCGCGCCGCTGCACCGCCGCTTCGCCGGCATCGAGATCCGACTCGTGGCTGCGCACCCACTCGGCGTAGTACGGCGAGTTGTCGCGGCTCGCGGCCATGCCGTCGCGCGAGCTGACCGCCTTCGGCCCGGTTGCAGTAATCGCAATGACCACTTCGAGCGGCCAGTCGTCGGGCGCCAGCAACGGCGCGCAGCTCACGCCGCCATCGGGCCGGTTACGCATCAGGGCGAATCCCCCGAACAGCGACCGTGGCGCCGAACCCGAGCCGATACGGGCAACCTCGGCCAGTCGCTCCGCCGTCGGCTCGAGCCGCAGGGCGCGCGCCGCGGCCGTCACCAGCGCGGCGAAACCGGCCGCCGAGGAGGCAAGTCCCGCCCCGGTCGGGAAATCGTTGTCGGAAACGACGGTTGCGCCCCAGTCGGTGCCCGCCTCGCGTCGCAGCAGATCGAGGCACGCCGTGACCCGCCGGGCAGTTTCGGCATCCACACGGCCGTTCAGCGTTACGCTGTCGTGCCGCTGGCCCGGGCTGAAGCTGACGCGGGTACGGGCACGCATCCCGTCAAGTGTCACGGACAACGAACCCACTGCGGGCAGGTTGCGCGCAGCGTCACGCTTACCCCAGTACTTGATCAGGGCTATGTTCGGGTGCGCGACGGCAACGACAGGGACCGATAACGACATTTTGGCATTTGCTCCGGCAGTGGCTAGCCTACACGCCTTTATGGTCGACGATGTTGCATCAGGCCAGCCGGCTGGCCGCCCTTTCATGGACCGGATAGCCGAATACGAGAAGCGGCTGGACCGGACCCTGCAGGCCGCACTGCCGTCCGCGGCAGCCACGCCGGCCCATCTGCACGAGACGATGCGCACCGCCATACCCCGTATCGGCGAGAGAACCGGAGCGCTGCTGGTGTATGCCGCAGGCGAAGCGGTTCGGGCGCCGCCCGAGTTCCTCGATGCGCCGGCGGTTGCAGTTGAGTTGATACACGCGTTCCTGCACATCCATCACGGCCTTGGCTCCGCGGGTCGCCGGTCCGAGGCCATTGCGATCCTCGCCGCCGACGCCCTGCAACCGCTGGCCTTCCAGGTGCTGGCAACGGCGCCGGCGCTGCAGGCGCGGCCCTCTGCCCAGACTTACATGGTCGGGCTGCTGGCCGAAGCCTGCGGCGCCAACGGTCTTGCCGGCGGGCGCAGCCTGTATCTGGGGAACGCCATGCCGGACCGCGCTGAACTGGAGCACAGCTACCGGCTGCGGCCGGGCCGGCTGATCCGTGCCAGTGTGCTCTGCGCGGCCGCCTGCGCCCGTGGCACGGGCGAGCAGGAACTGCACGCGCTCGAGCGCTTCAGCGATGCGCTCGGCATTGGCAGCCGGATCAGCCGCGATCTCGAAGAATGGCGCGCCGGCACGGCGCGGGCCGATGCCATCACCTACCCGGGTCGTTTCGGCGCCGCCGAGGCGCAAGCGCGCTGCGCAGCACTGGCACGTACCGCGCTGGCCGCGATCGACGGATTCGGTGCCCGGGCTGAAGGGCTGCGCACCATGCTGCGCAACCTGATTGCGCCGGCGGGCCAGGCCAGCGCCGCGGGAAGCTGAGGCGGGCTGCTAGAATAGGCCAATCGCGTCGGGCGCCTGTCCATGTACACCAGCTTTTTCGGGCTGCACGAAAAGCCTTTTTCGATCACGCCGGACCCCCGCTATCTGTTCATGAGCGAGCGGCATACCGAGGCGCTCGCCCACCTGATTTACGGCATCAAGGAGAGCGGCGGATTCATTCAGCTCACTGGCGAGGTCGGCACGGGCAAGACCACACTGGTGCGCACACTCCTGCAGCAGCTGCCGGATAACGCCGATGTGGCGCTGGTCCTCAACCCGCAGCTGTCGAGCGTGGAATTCCTCGCCGCGATCTGCGAGGAACTGCACGTGCCATTGCCGGCGGCGCACGACAGCATCAAGGCCCTCACCGACGCACTGAACCTGTTCCTGCTGCAGAACCACAGCCGGGGCCGGCGCACGATCCTGATCGTCGACGAGGCGCAGAACCTGCATCGCGACGTGCTGGAGCAGGTGCGGCTGCTCACCAACCTGGAGACCGCCAAGCAGAAGCTGCTGCAGATCATCCTGATCGGCCAGCCCGAGCTGCGGGAGCTGCTGGCCGGAAACGACCTGCGCCAGCTGGCACAGCGCATTACCGGGCGCTATCACCTGGAACCGCTGTCGCGCGAGGAAACGGCGGCCTATCTCAACCACCGGATCAAGGTGGCGGGCGGCGTCGGGCAACTGTTCGCCGACGCCGCCAGGCGTGAGATCTACCGGCTTTCCGGCGGGATTCCGCGCATGGTCAACGTGATTGCCGACCGCGCCCTGCTCGGTGCGTTCACCGCCGAGGCGCACCAGGT
>CAYOFE010000064.1:0-7062 GCA_964403135.1 uncultured Chromatiaceae bacterium
GTACAATAGGAATCGCCAGCATGATCGTGTGCGGCTGTTCGAAGTCGGTGTGCGTTTCGTGCAACAGGATGGCGGACTACAGGAACAGAATGTTTTATCGGGAGCCGTGCTTGGCGCACGGCTGCCCGAGCAATGGGGGGTTCCTGCGACGCCCGTCGACATCTACGACGTTAAGGCGGACCTCGAAGCGCTGCTCGCGCTGACCGGTCGGCTGGCCGAGTTTGGCTTCAGGTCTGCGCGGCACCCGGCGTTGCATCCGGGGCGAAGTGCGCAGATATTGTGCTGTGATCGCGCCGTTGGATGGCTTGGGGAATTGCATCCGCTCTTGCGGGCAAGTCTGGATATCACTGGCTCTCCACTGCTGTTCGAAATCGAACTCGAGCCGGCATTCGCCGGCCGCCGGCCAGCCTACCAGGGTATATCGCGGTTTCCGGCGGTACGTCGCGACCTGGCGTTGGTTGTTGGACGCGAGGTATCGGCGGCGGCCCTGATCGAAACCGTGCGCGATTCCGTACCCGCGGTGCTGCGGGATATCGTAATTTTTGACATATACACCGGCCCGCAGGTCGGGCCCGGGGAAAAAAGCGTCGCTATGGGCTTGATTTTGCAGGACGCATCCCGCACCCTTACCGATGCGGACGTCGACCAGATGCTTGAATCCGTAATCGCGGCCCTGCGCCGCGAGTTTGACGCCAGAATTCGAGAATAAGTGACCATGGCTCTGACAAAAGCGGATATGGCCGAATCCTTGTTCAATGAACTCGGCCTCAATAAGCGCGAGGCCAGGGAACTCGTCGATCTGTTCTTTGAGGACCTGCGCGGGGCGCTGGCGAGCGGAGAGCAGGTGAAATTGTCGGGTTTCGGCAATTTCGACCTGCGGGACAAGAAAACCAGGCCGGGTCGCAATCCGAAAACGGGCGAAGAGATCCCAATCACGGCGCGGCGGGTGGTCACATTCCGCCCCGGACAAAAACTAAAAGCCCGAGTAGAAGCCTATGCTGGAACCGGGGAATAACGACGAATTACCACCAATTCCGGGTAAACGCTACTTTACGATCGGCGAAGTCAGCGACCTTTGTGCGGTTAAACCGCACGTGCTCCGCTATTGGGAGCAGGAATTCCCGCAACTGAAGCCTGTAAAGCGCCGGGGCAATCGCCGCTATTACCAGCGGCAGGATGTGCTGATCATCCGGCAGATCCGCAGCCTGCTTTACGAGGACGGCTTCACCATCGGCGGTGCGCGGCAAAAACTGACGGGCGAGGAGGCTCGTAGCGACGTCTCACAAAGCCAGCAGATCATCCGCCAGATGCGCATGGAACTCGAAGAAATCCTCAAGCTGTTACGGCGCTGACTCCCGTCCTGAGATCGGGTTTCGCTATTACTGCGGCCTGCGTTATGATACTGCGCCGCTGTGGCTGGTGACCCCAGATGATCCAGGCCTTGTCTGCAAGGCCTATAGCCCGCCACAGACGGCTCGTTCCTCCTCTCTGGGTCCGATTCGGGGCGTGGCGCAGCCTGGTAGCGCACCTGCATGGGGTGCAGGGGGTCGGAGGTTCAAATCCTCTCGCCCCGACCAAGCTTACTCAGCGGTCGGTGAGTTCAAGTATGCCGATCAGCGTGATCGCCAGCGCGATGATGATGAGGCAGGTCGTAACCACGGGTGGCGCCCAATCTTGGCCGGAATAACTGAATTCGACTCCTTCAGTGACAAGGTTACCGTGGGTCCCGTCACAATTGGGGCCGCTGCTATTCCTGATGGCGCGGGGAAAAACAAGCCGGGTCTTGTACGTATTATATTGTTATAATAATATGACAATACAATATGGATGATCAGCAGGACGGCACCTGGAGGATTCGAACATGCTCATCAATAACTGGTACGTGGCAGCAGCGTCGCATGAGGTTACGGCCAAGAAACCACTCGGCGTGCGCATGCTGGCTTGCGACTTTGTTCTGTTCCGCGACGACAAGGGCAAAGCGGTATGCCTGAGCGACGTGTGCTGCCATCGCGGCGCGCTGCTGCATGGTGGGCCGATGAACGGCTGTAACATCGTGTGTCCCTACCACGGCTGGGAGTTCAATTCCGCCGGTGCCTGCACGCTCATTCCCGCGCTCGGGCCCGAAACCAATATCCCCAAGCGTGTTCGCGTAGATTCCTATCCAACGCAGGAAAAGTACGGGTGGGTGTGGGTGTTCCTGGGCGATCTGCCCGAGAGCGAGCGCCCGAAAATCCCCGACCTGTTCCCCGAATACGACAAGACCGACGAATGGCATCGTATCCCTTATGGATTCGAAGCCAAGGCGAACTGGATGCGTTTTGAGGAGAACTCCCTCGACACTGCGCATACGCAGTTTGTGCACCGCGTATTTGGCAGCCGGCGTAATCCAAAGCTTGAGCACATCCCTATCGAGCTCAAGGAGTGGGGTGCCCGCGTTGCGCGTACCAAGCCCGCGCCGAAACCCGATCAGAAATACGGCAAGGTAGCCGAGCTGCTGGCCGTGGAGCGGCGCACGACGCAGGTGGAACTGGAGTTCAGCCTCGTCGGCCTCTGCCACCGGATCCAGCCGACCTTCAAGGAAGGCATGAGCCAGATCAATTTCACCGCCCGAACACCTATCGACCAGAAGCGCAGTCGCGCGATCGGTTGGCAGGCGCGTAACTATCTGAAGGAGCCGGAGCACGATGCCGAGCGCATGCAGGGCATCCTGCTCGCAGTGGAAGAAGACCTTTCGGTGGTCGAGACGTTGCGCCCAACGCTGACTCCGCCGACGCTGGTCGACGAGTTTCTCACCGAAACCGACAGCATGGAGGTTGCTTTCCGCAAGAGCTGCTGGAGGTGGGCGAACAAGGGCTGGGAAATCGACATGGATAAGTTCGAACAGCTGAGCAAGGATCATGTGCTGGTGATTCCAGCACCGGCACGTAGTGAGGATCCGAAGAACTGGGTCCATAAGACCGTACCGTTGAAGCCGGCCGGAAGCCGGCCCGCGGAGTAAGCCGCGGCATTTGCGTGCCGGGCGCCGCGGAGTGATCGCCGCCGGGGTCGCCTGCAGGCCCGGCGGCGTCCCTGTTTTGCCGACCATAATATGGAGACTGACTGATGGGCCGCCCGCATATCGAACCCTTTGTGGATCGGGACGTGGAATTCCGCAAGATGACGTTGCCGGGCTTCCCCAAGGGAATGCACTACAAAGTGTTGAGCCTCGACACCGACACCGGCGCCTGTTCCCTGACCGTGCGTTTCGAGGCGCGTTACCGGCAGCCCCCCGGTATGAGTTACTCGGAAATGGAGCTTTTTATCCTGGAGGGTTCCCTCAAGTACGGCGATACGACCTACGGCAAGGGCAATTATTTCTTCGTTCCTGCTGGCGTATCGATGCCGGCCATGAGTTCGCCGAAAGGCGCCGAGGGGCTGCTATTTTACAACTACGGCGAACCGAGCTTCCTCGAGTCGGACGTGGACCATCCGCGCGCAGAGCGCGACAAGCTGGTCATCGTCGATGCCTACCAGGGGCTGCAGTGGAAGGCGGCGGATTTCATTCGCCCGGCTGTGGCGCCAGGGTGCATGGTCAAGATGCTGCGCTCCGATCCGCTGACGCACGCCCACTCGCTGCTCTACTGCATGACGCCGAACTATTGGCAGGACAATATCTCCTACCATGACTGCGCCGAAGAGAGCTATCACATTTACGGTACGTCGTGGATGATGCAGTTCGGCGACCTGCCGACCGGTGGCTACTTCTGGCGTCCGGCCTGGATCAATCACGGCGCCTTCGCCAGCGAGCTGGGCGTGCTCGGGTTCGGACGCACCGACAGCCAGCTCCACAACTATTTTCACTTCAACCCATGGACCACGCCGGAGGAAAACCGCTTGCGCGCCGCTGCGCAGATCCGGCGCAACAAGCCGAACCTGTACCGGTGGATTCGCTCTGAGGACGGTCACAATCACCCCTCCGACTTCGAGTACCCGCATTACGACTATGCGGATGAAAACCCTCATGAGCACGCCCACGAATCCGGCCAGGAGGCGGTTGGCCACGCTCACCAGAAGCCCGGTAATCGGATTCGAGGGCGTAAGCTGCGGCGCTGAAACGATTCGGTTTCTGTCAGATCGAGCCGCTGCGGTCCAGGCGCTCGATGTCGCTGCGCTGCATTGCGCGCAGTGTCTCCGCCGAGAGTGGTTCGTCGCGGGCTCCGTGCATTAATTGACCGGGAGCGCGAAACGCGCCGGTCCGGTAGCTTTCGGCAAACGCCTGGAACGGCTGGCGAACCAGTGTATTGCTGAGACCCGCCTGTCGGCGGCGGGTACGGAGCGCACCGAGGTCCACGGTGGCATTGGCCACCATGCTGTCGCCACCGGGCGACGCTGCTGCCAGAATCCGGCCTTCGTAGTCGATGATTTTGGACATGCCAGTCGTCGATTGTGCCGGCAGCAAGGTGTTATCGACACCGCTGGCGTTCGCCGAGACGACGTATGCGAGGTTCTCGGCCGCGCGCGCTCGTTTGCCAATGTCCTTGGCGGTGGCGATCGGGCTGCCCATTTCGCTGGTGGAATGCACGAATACCTCGGCCCCGCGCATGGCGTGGCAGCGGGCTATTTCCGGATAGAGGATCTCCTCGGAGGCGATCGCCGCGAGTCGCCCGATTTCCGTGTCTGCCACCGGGAAAACGAGGTCTTCGCCATAGATATCGAGATAACGATCCCAGACGTCGTACGGCGAAGGGGAGTACAGTGAGATGAGTCGCCGGTAGCGCAGGATGAGCCGGCCGCCGGGATCGAGGACAAAGCTGGTCTGGAAATACAGATCCGGAAAGTGCCGATCAGCTTCGTACGCGTTGCCGGCGAAGTAGATTCTATTGGCGCTCGCAACCTGGCAAAGTGCGTCATATTCCGGCCCTTGCGGGTCAAGGGCCGCCTTGTTGCGCCACTCGGCGATACTGCCACCGGCCGGCGGCGACCCCGTCAGGAAGTATTCGGGAACGACCACGAGACGCACTTGGCTGCCGTCGTATTGACGGATGAAGGCCATACTGGCGCTTATCGCGTCGGCTACCCGGCGTATATTGGCCGCCATCAGTTCGCGAGCCGCAGTTCGGTCGGACAGGTGACCCACCGAAACGGTCGGGACCTGCAGCGCCAGCGCCTGGTAGCGGGGTGATTCGGCGGTTGTTGTCAATCCAGGCATCGCGAGGTTCTGTTTGCAGGACCGATTAGGCATGTTAGCCGCTCAGGCCCGTAGCCGCACGGTGGAGGTGCTACACCGAACATTTACCCACGCAGGTGGACCGGGCAGGGCGATCGCGGGTCTAGTGGGCCACATCGGCCGGCACGACATGGCCGACGGTCCTCGCCTGCACGTTGTCCTCACGCAGCAGGCGGTCTTCAATCCCCAGAAAAATCGGCTCTGCCGCTCGCCGGTAGATATTGATCTTGGCATTGAAGACGTTGTGCGTCAGGCCGTGTTTGTCGCTGATCTCGATGCGCCGCACGGTAAACGTACCGTCCGTCCGCGCCCGGCCCGTCAGGTAGCACTTGATCGATTCGATACGCTCGCCCGAGAGTTCCAGCCCGTTCAGTCGCTCGAGGGTCGCCTGGGCGCGGCTCACGAAGTGGATGGTGTCGAGACGGATCAAATCGCAATCGGCCTGTTCCGTGGCGGGGAGCGCGGCGGTGAAGTCGCCGACCAGTATCTGTCCTGGCATCGCTCTGTCGATCATCCTTGCCAGGTCGATGGTGGCGTCGCCGACGATGTGGCTGTAGATCGTCGGGTTCAGCCCCTCCGCCTGGTAAAACTCATAGCAGCCGCCGACATGAAAACAGGCTCGTAGCAAAGGGACCGTGCGCCCCCGAGCCTTGCGCCTCGCGATGGCGTTGTCCGCCAGTGCCAGGTGCATGAAGTGGTAGAGGCTGGTATTGGCCTCGATACTCAGATCGCGGTTCCAGATATAGAAACCATCGCCGGTGGTCGAGCGGGCAAAATTGACCGGCATGCGGTTGCCTAGCATGCGGCTGTGGGCCGAATTCAACGAGTGCGCGAGACTGTTCAGCTGTGTCATTTGCTCGAATGGTTCGAGCAGGCTGAAACCGACAATGTCGAATAGCGCCACAGCGCGGTTCGGCACGAAACTGATACCGTAACGGCGCACCAGCCGATCGATGACGCGCGCCTCCGCAGGATCGCCGCGCAGCGGGCTGCGCAGCGCAACCTCGCAGAGCTGGGTATTCAGCAGCTTCGACGCATTCTGGATCTGGCGCAGGCTGAAACGACGCGGTCCGGTGAGCAGGCGCATGATGAAGTCGCGCCGGTCGTCGTCGGGCGCAGATGCCCGCTGCCGGTCGGCGGCGGCGTACTGAGCGATCGCATAGTGCGGAACCACCAGCAAGAGGGCGCTGCTGTCGTGCGGGCACCAGGCCAACACCATGTTCCGGCCGAGGTTCCAATGGCGATGCAACTGGCGATCCAGTTCGTGGAGATTGCTTCGCTGCCGCAGGTCGAAATCGGCTCCCGTATCCAGAAGCTGACTCAACCATGCCGGATCTGCAGGATGTTGACTGCTTCGGCCGGGCCGATTCGCCGGCATGCTCACGTCGGGAGGGCTTTCCATTTTGCTCCCCACCTCATGGGGAACTAACATGCGCACTTGGAGCACCGTACTGCAATGCCCCCGACGCGCGCAAGCCGGGGGCCTCTGGCCGAAACCCTCGCCATGAACACTACTGATCGACTCGATCCTGCCGCGCTCAGTGAGTTCCGTGACGCGGTCGGCGCGGCCGGCTGTGTTGAGGCCCCCGCCGATCTGGCGCCGTACCTGTCCGAGTGGCGCGGGCTTTATCAGGGCAGAGCGCCGGTGGCTTTACTACCCGCGACCACCGCCGAGGTTGCGAAGGTGGTGCGTATCTGCAATCGGCGCGGTATAGGCGTTGTGCCCCAGGGAGGAAACACCGGACTGGTGGGCGGGGCAGTCGCTCGCTCCACAATCGAGCGCCCGCAGATCGTATTGTCGTTGCGTCGACTGTCAGCGATCCGCGAGCTGGATCCGGATAATTACACGATCACTG
>CAYOFE010000064.1:7072-15384 GCA_964403135.1 uncultured Chromatiaceae bacterium
AGCGGAGGAGGCGGACCGGTTCTTTCCCCTGAGCCTGGCTGCCGAAGGCAGCTGCCAGATCGGGGGAAACATCGCGACCAATGCCGGCGGCATCAATGTGCTGCGATTTGGCACGGCTCGCGATCTGGTCCTCGGGCTCGAGGTGGTGCTGCCCGACGGCCGGATTTTCGACGGTCTGCGCGCGCTTCGCAAAGACAACACCGGTTATGACCTGAAGCAGCTGTTTATCGGCGCGGAGGGTACGCTTGGCGTCGTTACCGCGGCGACATGCAAGCTGTTTCCCAGGCCGCGTGGCATGGCGACTGCATTCGTGGCCGTAGCCGAGCCGGATGCCGCCGTGGCGTTGCACAGCCGTGCACGACTGGCGCTGGGCGATGACCTGATCGCTTTCGAGTTGATCAGCAGGCTGGCGTTGGATTTCGTGCTCGAGTACCTCCCGGGTAACCGGGATCCGTTGCCAGCATCGTCACCCTGGTACGTGCTCATTGAGATCGCCAGCGCCCGCGAGCAGATTACGGCGGAAGAGGAACTCGATGCATTTCTTGCTGAGTGCCTCGAGCAAGGTGTGGTTCAGGACGGCGTGGCGGCGCGCAGCCGCGCCCAGCGCGACGCCTTCTGGGCGCTCCGACACAATATTTCGGATGCGCAGAAAATCGGCGGGGCCAGTATCAAGCACGACATTTCCGTGCCGGTGTCACGCATCGGCGATTTTCTGCGGGATGCCAGTCGCCTTGTGATGGAGTTGGTTCCGGGCGTGCGCGTGGTGCCTTTCGGCCACCTCGGAGACGGTAATCTGCATTTCAACCTGAGCCAGCCGGCTGGGATGGACCCGCAGCGTTTTCTGGATCTCTGGCCCATCTTGAGCCGGGAAGTGCATTCCGTGGCGGCGCGGCTCGGCGGGAGCTTCAGCGCCGAGCATGGTATCGGCCTGCTGAAAGTCTCGGAACTGGCCCGGTTGCGCGGTGGGGTCGAGCTGGAGCTGATGCGGGCCATCAAAGGAACGCTCGATCCGGCGGGGATCATGAACCCGGGCAAGATTCTCGGCGACTGAGTGACGGTGGGCTTCGGCCGTCAATTGCCGCGGACCAATCCGGTGATAGACTTGCCAGCCTTTTGGCTGGAACGGCCGGTGGCTCATGCCGCCAACTGAATTTACGGGTAAGTCAGCTATGACAGACAGCGATTTTAAGGGCGGCGAACGCCGCTATTCGGGCGTAGTAGTCGACGGCGTCTCGCAAGCGGCGAGCCGCGCCATGCTGCGGGCGGTCGGATTCACCGATGCGGATTTCCGCAAGAGCCAGATCGGCATCGCCTCGACCTGGAGCATGGTCACGCCCTGCAATATGCACATCGACCAGCTGGCGCGCGAGGCTGCCAAGGGCGCGAACGACGCCGGAGGCAAGGCCGTCATCTTCAACACCATCACGGTATCCGACGGCATCTCGATGGGCACCCCCGGCATGCGCTACTCGCTCGTGTCGCGTGAAGTCATCGCCGATTCCGTCGAAACCGTCGTTGCTGCTGAGGGCTTCGACGGGTTTGTGGCGATTGGCGGCTGCGACAAGAACATGCCCGGATGCGTTATGGCCATGTCGCGCTTGAACCGTCCCTCCATATTCGTCTATGGGGGCACGATCCGCCCCGGGGCGCAGCGCCGGGACATCGTTTCGGTGTTCGAAGCGGTTGGCGCGCTGGCAAGCGGTGCCATCAGCGAACCTCAGCTGCTGGAAGTGGAACGCACCGCGATTCCGGGGCCCGGCTCCTGCGGAGGCATGTACACCGCGAACACCATGGCTTCGGCGATCGAAGCGCTCGGCCTGAGTCTGCCGGACAGCTCGGCACAGGACGCCATCTCCGCTCAGAAGCAGCGGGACTGCGAGCGCGCAGGGGCAACCGTGGTCGAGCTGGTTCGTCGTGGCATTCGTCCTTCCGATATCTTGTGTCGCGAAGCATTCGAGAACGCAATTACCGCCGTCATCGCCCTGGGCGGCTCGACCAACGCCGTACTTCACCTGATCGCCATGGCCTACGAGGCGGGTATTGCGCTGTCGCTGGACGACTTCACGCGCATCGGAGCACGCGTCCCGGTGCTGGCGGATCTGCGCCCTAGCGGCCGCTTTGCGATGTCCGAGCTGATCGCCATCGGTGGCATTCAGCCGCTGATGAAGATGCTGCTCGATGCGGGGCTGCTCCACGGCGGATGCCTAACCGTCACGGGCAAAACCGTTGCCGAGAATCTGGCCGGGGTCGGGCGCTATCCCGAGGGTCAGCAGATCGTGCGTGGCTTCGACAATCCGATCAAGCCGGACAGTCACCTGGTGATTCTCCGCGGCAATCTCGCTCCCGAAGGTGCCGTTGCAAAAATCAGCGGCAAGGAAGGATTGAGTTTCCGGGGCAGAGCTCGCGTTTTCGGCGCCGAAGAAGCGGCGCTCAAGGCCATTCTTGGCGGGGTTGTAGAGCCGGGCGACGTGATCGTCATTCGCTATGAGGGTCCGAAGGGTGGCCCGGGGATGCGCGAGATGCTCAGTCCGACTGCCGCCATCATGGGTAAAGGCCTTGGCGACAAGGTGGCGCTGATCACCGATGGGCGTTTCTCCGGCGGAAGTCACGGCTTCGTTGTCGGTCATGTGGCCCCCGAAGCGGCGGTCGGCGGTCCGATTGCGCTGGTCGAAAACGGTGATGTCATCGAGATCGACGCGCAGTCGCGCACGATAACGCTCGGCGTGGCGGAGGCGCAGTTGGCGGAGCGCCGCCGCAAGTGGCAGGCGCCGGCGCTGCCGTCGGGCCCCGGTGTACTCGCCAAGTTCGCCCGCCTGGTCAGTTCCGCCTCGCTGGGGGCGGTGACGACGCGTTTCTAGACCCCTTAGCGACATGCACACGCTGGACGCAGACAGTTTTCCGCGGGTACGCGGTGACAGCAGGACGCCGGCCTGGCTGGTAATGAAATTCGGCGGAACCAGTGTTTCGTCTGCGCGTAACTGGCAGACTATCCGCGATCTCATCGGGGAGCGCATCAATGCGGGCTATCGCCCGGTGATCGTCCACTCGGCACTCGCCCAGATCTCCAACGCTATTCAGGACGGACTGCATCGCGCCCTGGAAGGTCAACACCAGAGGCAGCTCGATTTTATCCGCCAGGCCCATCTGGATCTGGCCGGGGATCTGGAGCTGGACGGTCAGGCTATCGTCGGTGCACAGCTCGCCGAACTCGATCAGCTCTTTGCCGGCATTCAACTGATTCGGGAGGTCAGCCCGCGGATACATGCCCGCTGTATGGCGATGGGCGAACTCATGGCAACGCGTTTGGGTGCGGCCTATCTGAGAAAGCAGGGTATAGCGGTGACCTGGCTCGATGCCCGTGAAGTCCTGCGCTCGGTTGCCGGCCCGAATGTCAGCGAGCGCAGCAGCTACGTCAATGCCGCCTGCGAGTTCGACGCGGACGAGGCGCTGCAGAGCCGTTGCGCAGCAGTCGATGGCGTGATCATCACGCAGGGCTTCATCGCCAGCAACGAGCGCGGCGAGACCGTCATTCTCGGGCGTGGCGGATCGGATACCTCGGGTGCCTATTTTGCAGCCCGGCTGCAGGCGGCTGGCCTGGAGATCTGGACGGATGTGCCGGGCATGTTCACGGCAGATCCTCGCATGGTGCAGGGCGCGCGCCTGCTGCGCGTGTTGAGTTATGCCGAAGCGCAGGAAATTGCCTCAACCGGCGGTTCGGTTCTGCATCCCCGCTGTATCGGCCCGGTACGCCACCACCGCATCCCCTTGCGCGTGAAGGACACTGCGCGCCCGGCGCTTCCCGGAACGCTTATCACCGGCGATTCGGGCAGCGATGCCCCGCGGCTGAAGGCTATATCGGGACGCGTTCGCGTGACACTCGTGTCCATGGAAACCGTGGGAATGTGGCAGGAAGTGGGCTTTCTTGCCGACGCTTTCCGTTGTTTCAGTGATCTTGGGCTGTCTGTAGATCTGGTATCCACCTCGGAGAGCAACGTCACGGTAACGCTCGATCCGGGTGCCAATTCCATCGATGCAAACGTTCTCAAGCAACTGCGCCAGCGGCTGGAGCGACTGTGCCGGGTGCAGATCATCGACAATGTCGAAGTGGTGAGCCTGGTAGGGCAGAAGATCCGTACGATGCTGCACGAACTCGGGCCAGCGTTCGACGTGTTCGAAGAGTTTCCGGTACACCTCGTCAGCCAGGCGGCGAGCGACCTTAACCTGAGCTTCGTCGTAGAGGAGGGCCAGTCGCGGCGACTGATTCAGGGGCTGCATGCATCGTTGATCCGGCCCTCACCGCGCGATCCCGTGTTCGGGCCGACCTGGGAAGAGCTGCAGGCTGGCGCACCGAAGGCAGCAGCGCTGCCGGACCCGTGGTGGGCGCGCCGCCGCCACGAGCTGATCGCGCTGGCACGCCGGCATTCCTCGGCCTACGTCTACGATCTGGCGAGCGTGCAGCACGCTATCGCGCAGCTAAAGAGTCTTAAATGCGTCGATCGTTTGCTGTTCGCGATGAAGTCGAATAACAACGCGGAGATCTTGCGCCTGGTGCACGATGCGGGGATGGGCTTCGAGTGCGTTTCGCCAGGCGAGATTACCCGCGTGCTGGAGTTGTTTCCGGACATCGATCGACGGCGAATCCTGTTTACGCCGAATTTTGCGCCGCGCTCCGAGTATGAGCACGGATTGCGGCAGGGCGTGTGGGTGACGCTCGACAATGTTTACCCGTTGCGCCAGTGGAGCGGCATATTCGCCGGCGCGGAGATCTTCCTGCGCGTGGACACCGGCCAGGGGCGGGGCCATCATGAACATGTCAAGACTGCCGGCGTTCATTCCAAGTTCGGTATCCCGCTGTTCGAGCTGTCCGAGGCTGCGGCGCTGGCCCGCGCGGCCGGTGCGCGCGTGGTCGGGCTGCATGCCCATACCGGCAGCGGCATCCTGCGGTCCGACAATTGGCAGGATGTGGGTCGCGTGCTGGGTGCCGCGGCGGCAGATTTTCCGGACCTGGCGTTCCTCGATCTCGGCGGCGGGCTTGGCGTGCCGGAAAAACGCGATCAGCGCGCGCTCGACCTGGCCAAGCTGGACGCCGGGCTCGCCGAGATCCGCTCTGCATGGCCGGGCTTTGCCATCTGGCTCGAGCCCGGGCGCTATGTCGTGGCCGAGGCCGGCGTGTTGATCACCACCGTAACGCAGACCAAGGGCAAGGGCGAAGTGCAGTACGTCGGCATCAGCACCGGAATGAACTCGCTGATCCGGCCGGCTCTTTACGGGGCCTACCACGAGATCGCCAATATCTCCCGCTGGGGCGCGCCTGCTGGTGATCCCGTGAACGTGGTGGGGCCGATTTGCGAATCCGGCGACCGGCTGGGCACCGACCGCCTGATCCCGGCCTGCTCGGAGGGGGACGTGCTGGTGGTTGCTACCGCCGGCGCTTACGGCTATGTGATGAGCTCGCGCTATAACCTGCGCGAGCCGGCCGTCGAGATCGCGATCTAATGCCAGTGCCGGCGATTTGGGGCCGTCAGCTCGCCGCCCGGCAGCTGCTGCGCCACGGACCTGCTGCTCGAACAGCGGGTGTTCGGCAGTACCCAGCGAATGGTCACAGCGGGCACCAGCGGTCGACTCAGCGCTGCCGATGCCCGAGTTCGGTGGCGACGTCCTCGAGCGTCACGTCATGCGCGCGGAGCAGAACCAGCAGATGATAGAGCAGGTCGGCCGATTCCGCGACGATTCGCGCTCGGTCGGATTGCATGCTGGCGATCACCAGCTCGACGGCTTCCTCGCCGACCTTCTGTGCAATGCGCGAGCGCCCCGCGCCGTACAGCCGCGCGGTGTAGCTCTGGTCCGGGGGCGCCGCCTTGCGCTGCTCGATGACCCGTTCCAGCTCCTCCAGATAAGCAATACCCGATCCGCTCATGCACGCACCTCGATGCCCTGCTCGCGCAGGTATGACTTCAGTTCCGCGATATTGATCGCGGCAGTGTGAAATACGCTGGCAGCCAGCGCCCCATCCACGCGGGCGTCGCGGAACACCGCCGCAAAATGTTCCATCGCACCGGCGCCTCCCGAGGCGATCAACGGCACCTGGCAGATCTCACGGATCATCACCAGCTGCCCGACATCGTAACCGCGTCGCACCCCGTCGCGGTTCATGCAGTTCAGCACGAGCTCGCCGGCCCCGCGGTCCTGCACCTCACGAACCCAGTCGACAGTCCGATATCCCGCCCGCCTCGTGCGGTTGGGGTCGCCAGTGAACTGGTACACGAAATACTCGCCGTTCGCCTCCCGGCTGTCGATGCCCACCACGACGCATTGCGAACCGAAACGGCGGGCCAGTTCGGTGATCAGAGCCGGATTGGCCAGGGCCGGGGTATTGATGGAGATCTTGTCGGCGCCGTAGTTGAGGATTTCCTCGGCGTCGCGCACGCTGCGTATGCCGCCCGCCACGCAGAACGGGATATTGAGCACGGCCGCCACGCGGTTTATCCATGCGCGATCCACCGTGCGGCCTTCGGGGCTGGCGGTGATATCGTAGAAGACGATCTCATCGGCCCCCTCATCACGATAGCGGCGTGCCAGTTCGAGGATATCGCCCATCACGCGGTGGTCACGGAATTGCACGCCCTTGACCACCTGTCCGTTGCGAACGTCTAAGCACGGAATTATGCGCCGCGCGAGAATTGCCGTACCTCCTCCAGAGTCAGCCGCCCGTCCAGGAGCGCCTTCCCGGTGATCACACCGGCCACGCCGGTGGCGCGGAGCGCGGCCAGATCGCCCGCGCCCGATAACCCGCCGGATGCCTGCCAGAGCGCCTGCGGGAAACGCCGAACGCACTCGGCATAGAGGGCGGTGTGCGGGCCGGAAAGCGTGCCGTCACGGCCGATGTCCGTGCAGAGGATATGCCGCGCGCCGGTCGCCACATAGCGCTCGGCGATGTCCCAGAGGGACACCGCGCTGGTATCGCGCCAGCCGTGAGTGCTTACCTGCGGATCGAGGCCGCCAGCCAGGCAGCGCACGTCAAAAGCGAGCACCAGCCGTTCGGGTCCTACGCGGCGCAGCCAGTCTGTCACCTGCCCAGGATTCGTGACGGCCAATGAGCCCACTACGACGCGCTCGACGCCGACGTCAAGCAGCCGGTCGAGGGTCGCATCGCTGCGGATGCCGCCCCCGGCCTGTATTCGCATCCCGGCTTCGCCCGCAAGCCGCGCGATGGTATCGAGGTTAGCCTGGGTGCCGCTTCGCGCACCGTCCAGGTCCACCACGTGCAAAAGACTGGCGCCGGCGGCGGCGTAGCGCCGCGCCAGCGCGACGGGTTCCTGCCGGTAGGTGGTTACCATGTGGAAGTCGCCTTGATACAGTCGCACACAGTGGCCAGCCAGCAGGTCAATTGCCGGAATGATGTCCATGCGTTCAGCAGCGAGTCAGGAAATCCGTGCGCCGGCGCGCCCGGGTCGGGCCGGAACGCTCGGGGTGTAACTGTGGGCCTAAGAATTCCCCGCGCGCGCGGGCGGCGCTGAACTGCCAGCCGTTGTCGGCGCCCGCGACCGTGTCCTCGGTCAGTGGCAGTGCATAGCTGTGCACGAAATAACAGTGCGCCTGATCCTCGATGCCGTGGAGCAGCGGGCAATCTCGCTGGCGGTGCACTCGATTCCATCCCATATGCGGTACAGGTCGGTCGCGGTGGGCGACGAATCGTCGCGCTGTGCCGCGCAGGACGCCAAGGCAGCGGGTCTCATCTTCGTCGGAGGCGTCGAATAGCAATTGCATACCGAGGCAAATGCCGAGCAATGGCTGCTCCAGCGTGGGGATCAGCAGGTCGAGCCCGTTCGCCGCCAGACGGTCCATGGCCGAGCGGGCCGCACCGACTCCGGGCAGGATGACGCGCTCGGCGCTGCGGATGGCAACGATATCGCTCGTCAGAACGCCGCGCCACCCGAGCCGCTCGAGCGCGAACGTCAGCGAGGCGATATTGGCGCCGCCGCTGTCAATGATGGCAACCGTTCCGGTCACAAGATGCCCTTGGTGCTCGGTACGGTGTAGCCCTGCCGCGCCAGGGCCTGGCGCAGCGCGCGACCGAGACCCTTGAAGCACGCCTCGATCATATGGTGCGTGTTCTGCCCCTCGACAGTGATCTGCACCGCTGCACCGAGGGCCTCAGCGAGAGAGCGAAAGAAATGCGGCACGAGTTCGCTGGGCAGCGCGCCCACTTCCGGTCGCGGAAAGTCACCCTGGAAAACGAAAAACGAGCGGCCCGAAAGATCGATCGCGACGCGCGCCTGCGCCTCGTCCATGGGCAGCACGAAGCCGTAGCG
>CAYOFE010000065.1:0-15319 GCA_964403135.1 uncultured Chromatiaceae bacterium
GCGCTCAGGTCAGTGCGATGCTGCCGGTCTTCAGCGTGCCGTCCGGGTATTTCACCCGGATTTTCAGCCAATTCGCGGCCGGCTTCCGGTAGAACGAGATCCCGCCCTTGCTCAGGGTCGCATCGCGCGGTGCGCTGGTGGCTTCGCCGTACACACCGATCCCGTTGTCGGTGGTGTTGGACACGCCCTTCACGCCGGTGGTGCGCCCGACGTCGCGCTGGCTTTACCGAACACGCCAATGCCTGCGATGCTGTTTGACTTGCCCCAAACGCCGTAGGTCTTTCCAGTGATTGCCGCGGCCTTGCCCTCGACGTCGGCGCGGCGGTCCACCCTGCTGCCGTCCGCGGCCGCGACGGGCGCGACAAACGCGTATCATGCGCCGGCCTTTTACTTCATGCATCCGTCGCTACCGGCCCGGAGACAGTGGCGCTGACTCGCCTCGGGCCAGATCGAACCCGCGACGTGGCGAATGCAGGGCGAATGCCGTCTCAGCCGTTGACGTAGTGCTGGAGGTGCTCGATCAGAACCTGCTGTTCCTCGATGATCGCCTTCACCAGGTCGCCGATCGAAACCACGCCTACCACGCGCTTGTGATCCAGCACCGGCAGGTGCCTGGCGCGCTTGTCGTTCATCAACGCCATGCACTCCTGCACGGTTTGCTGCGGCGTGACGCACAGCACGCGCTTGGTCATGACGTCCCTGACGGGCGTCTCCCGGGATGATCTCCCCTCCAGGATCACCTTGCGCGCATAGTCACGCTCGGTGACGATGCCGACCAGCTTCTCGCCGTCCATGACGAGCAGCGCGCCGACCCCACGTTCGGACATCAGCTTGACGGCGTCGAATACCGTGGCATCCGGCCGGATGGACCAGACGTCATAGCCCTTGGTCTTGAGAATCTCGCTGACAAAGCTCACGGGCGTTTCCTCCTCGATACCGGCGTTGCTGCTGAGAGGGGTTAACCTGGCTCTGGCGGGCGCTTTCGTTCATGATACTCCTCGGCGTACGAATGGGAGCTTCCCCGAAGCGCCCGCAGCACCGCCGGACCTTCGATGCTCGCTGCCGAACGGCGCCTGGCGTAGAGTCGGGGCATGGCCGCCATTGGACCCGGCGCGGCGGCAACGCATCGCGCGGCTCGGCGGGGTGCGCGAGTTCCGCGCGGTTATCGCGCTCGCGAAGCTGTCGCTGTGCTCCTGAGGCGCGCCCTTCAGTGGCTCATGCGTTGGGCGAAATCCCAGGATGCCAGCCTGTCGGGCCGGATACGGATCGCCACTTCCCCGGCCTGCCGCGAAAGCAGCCATCGCGCGAAGGCGGAACCCATGGTGCTGGCGAAAGCCGTTCCTGCGAGGCGTGGTCTATCGCAGGCGCGATGCGCCGGCCCGCGCCGGCGGTATCGCATACGCCACCAGGTGGTCCGACACGTTGCGGAACCCCGTGACGATGTGGCCACCGGCGGCCACCACCACGTATTGCCTGCCCGCTACTTCGTAGGTCATGGGGGTGGCCATTGCTGAGGCTGGCAGGCTGGTCTCCCACAGCTTCTTGCCGGTCTCCACGTCGAAGGCGCGGAACTTTTCATCGGCGCTGGCGCCGATGAAGACGAGGCCACCCGCGGTCACGACAGGCCCACCGGCGAGGGGCGTACCGAAAGGCAGCGGCAGCGGCACGGGCATGAGCTTGTCCAGTGTACCCAGGCGGAAACGCCACACGGTGCGGGTGTCGCCTTTCAGGTCGATCGCCATGAGCTCGCCCCATGGCGGCGCCGTGCAGGGCGAGAACATGGGCGAGAGCACCGGAGCGAACTTGAAGGCGTAAGGCGTGCCGGCCATCGGCGTGGGCGGTCCCATCGGGCCGAGCCGGGGCTCGTTCAGTTCTTCCTCGGTGACGTCCGCGATGCGCTTCAGGCGGATCGAGATGGGCGCCTGCGACACCGGCAGCACCAGCAACGAACGCTCCGGATCGTAGGCGGCGCCGCCCCAGTTGTTGGCGGAGGCCACCAGCAGCGTACCCTCGAAGCTCGGCGGCTCGTAAAGCCCGGCGCGGCCGAACCCGGCGAGGATGCGGCGGCAGGCGGCGCGGTCGAAGGCGGTGAAACCCCAGGCGTCGTCCACGGTGTACCTGCTGGTGCCAACGGGCGCGGGGCGCACCGGGAACGGCTGCGTGGGTGAGAGCACCTCGCCGGGCACACCGTCGGTGGGCACGGGCCGCTCTTCCACCGGGAAGACCGGCTCACCGGTCTCCCGGTGCAGCACGAAAATCAAACCCTGCTTGGTGAGCTGGATGACCACCGGCACCTTCTTCCCGGCCCGCTCCAGCTCCACCAGGATAGGCTGCGCAGGCAGGTCGAGATCCCACACATCGTGGTGCACGATCTGGAAGTGCCAGGCGACACTGCCATCGGCAGCACGCAGGGCCACCAAGGAGTTGGCGTAACGGTTGTCGCCGGGGCGGTGGCCGCCGAAGTTGTTTGGGGCCGCGGTGGCGGTGGGCAGAAAGACAAGTCCCCGCGCCGGATCCACCGACATCATGCTCCATACGTTGCCGCCGCCGGTCCGGGCCAGGGCTTCCCGGGTCCAGCCGAGCGCCTGCGGATCGGGAGCGTCATGGGGAATGGGATCGAACCTCCAGCGCAGCGCCCCGCTGCGCGCGTCAAAGGCCCGCACTTCGCCCCGGGGGCTGTCCGCCCGCCAGAACTTGGTGTTGTCCGCACTGCCGATGACCACCAGGTCCGCCACCGTGACCGGTGGCGCGGAGAACTGCACATCGCCCTCGTTGAGATCAGGCGCGTCGTCATAGATGTCCGGCCGGATGTCCACAGTGCCGCCGGAGCCGAAGTCCTCGCAAGGCTGGCCGGTGCGGGCATCCAGCGCAATGAGCCGCAGGTCCTTGGTGCCGGTGAAGATGCGGTGGCGGCAACCGGCGGCGGCGGATGCCGCGGTGTCTTCCCAGTAGGCCACGCCGCGACACAGGAACTTGTTACCCGCCGGCCCGAGGACGACTTTCGGATCGTAGTCCCAGCGCTCGGCGCCGGTGCTGGGATCCAGTGCGATGACCCGGTTCATCGCCGAGCAGAACACCAGCGACTGCCCCGCCGCCTCAGGCACCAGGATCGGCGTGACGTTCAGGGCCGCCAGCGATCGCCGATCGGGATGCCGCTCGCTATCGCCGGTGCGGTAGCTCCACGCCAGCTGCAGCAAGCCGACGTTATCGCGGTTGATCTGCGCCAGCGAGGAGTACTGCGATCCGCCCGGCCCGCCCGCGTAGTGCAGCCAGTCGTCCCGGTCCCCGGCCAATGGCATTTGCGCCACGCCCAGCAGGAACGCCACCCACGCGAGACGAATCGTGCGTCGCTTGGTCACCAGGGCATGGTGCCCTGTCAGGCGGCGCAAGAAAAGCTCGGGGGCGGTCCGATGACCGTGGAGGGTACGATTACCCGTACGTCAGCTGTTGACCGCCTGTGCCGTCATCACCACGCGCTTGGGCTCCGCGACGCCATAGCCCTGTGCGTAGTCCACTCCCATGCCCTTCAGCATGGTGATGATTTCCTGGTTGGCGGCGTACTCGGCGATGACTTTCTTGCCGGTGAGGTGGCCGATCTCGTTGATCGAGCGCACCATCTCGCGATCGATCGGGTCGTGGAGGATTTCCTTGACGAAGCTGCCGTCGATCTTCAGGTAATTGACCGGGAAGTGCTTCAGGTAACCGAACGACGACAGCCCGGTGCCGAAGTCATCCAGCGCAAACTTGCAGCCGAGCTCCTTCAGCGCATTGATGAAACGGCTCGCCTGCGCGTAGTTGGTGATCGCCGAAGTCTCGGTAATCTCGAAGCAGATTTTGCTCGCGTCGAGCCCGCTGCGCTGGAACTGCCGCGTGACGAACGGCAGGAAGTCGTCGTCCACCAGGCTCAGCCCGGAAAGATTGATCGAGCACAGCGCGAGGCGCTCGCGCTCGTCGACGTCCGACACCAGCCAGCGGAACGCGGTTTCCACCACCCAGCGGTCGATACGCGGCGTGATGCCATAGCGCTCGGCGGCGGCGATGAACAGGTCCGGCGACACCAGCTGCCCCTGCTCGTCACGCATGCGCAGCAGCAGCTCATAGTGCGCGCCCCACTCATCTCGCTGCAGCGGCTGGATCGGCATGCGGAAGATCTCGAAGCGCGACTCCTCCAGCGCGGTGTTGATGCGGGCCGCCCACTGCATCTCGCGGCGGCGGCGCATCAGGTCGATGTCGTTCTCCTGGTAGCTGTAGACGCGGTTGCGGCCGGCACCTTTCGCCGCCTGGCAGGCGCTGTCGGCGGCGCTGAGCAGTGCCGCCACATCCTGCATCTCGGCAGTGATCGGCACCACGCCGATGCTCACGCCGAGCCGGAACGTGCGGTCATCCCAGGCGAACTTGTGCTCCTGGATTGCCACTTTCAGGCTTTCGGCGGCGCGCAGCGCCTCCTCCATGCTGCAGCTCTCGAGCAGCACGCCGAACTCATCACCGCCGAGCCGCGCCAGCGTGTCCCGCCAGCGGATTTTGGACTTCAGCAGCGCGCCGAGCTGGCCGAGCAGGTGATCGCCCGCGCCGTGCCCACAGGAATCGTTGATCATCTTGAACTGGTCGAGGTCGAGGTAGCACAGCGCGTACGAGGTCTCGCGCGCCTTGGCGCTCTTCAGCGCCCGCTCCAGGCGGTTCTCGAACTCACGTCGGTTGACCAGCCCGGTGATCAGATCGTGGCTGGCGTGATAGGACAGCCGCCGATTCAGCTCGCGCGCCTCGCTGACGTCATGGAACACCAGCACCGCACCCGTCACTTCGCCGCGGTCGTTGCGGATCGGCGAGGCGGTGCTCTCGATATAAATCTCGCTGCCATCGCGGCGGATCAGCAACGTCGGGCGCACTGACTTGATGGCACGCTCGCGGCGAATCGCCACCGACAGCGGGTTTTCCAGCGGTTCGCAGGTTTCTTCGTGGAAGCCGCGAAAAATCTCGTCGATGTTACGGCTGGCGGCCTCGTCGAGCCGCCAACCCGTCAACCCTTCGGCCACCGGATTCAGGTACTCGACGCGGCACTGCGCATCGGTGGTAACCACGCCGTCGCCGATCGACTGCAGGGTGATCTGCGCGCTCTCCTTCTCGCGGAACAGCGCCTCCTCGTAGACCTTCTGCTCAGTGATGTCGGCTTCCACGCCAATCAGCCTGCGCAGCCTTCCCTCGGCGTCGTTCAGTGCCTTGGCGCGGCACCGCATCCAGCGCCACTCCCCATCCTTGCGACGCATGCGATGCACGCTCTCGAAGATCTCCGACTTGCCCGCGATATGGTCGCGCAACACCACCTGCACGCGTGGCAGGTCGTCGGAGTGCACCAGCTTGCGCCAGTCGGGCGGCGCGTGACGCAGGTCTTCCTCCGTGTAGCCCATGATGGCGAGCCAGCGCGGCGAGAAATGCATGTCGCCGGTCTCGGGATTGAAATCCCAGGTGCCATCGTTCGCGGCGCGGATCATCACCGCCTCGCGTTCGGCGAAATCAGCGAGCTCGGCGCGGGCTTTCATTCGCTCCAGCCCCGACGAAATGCTCGACGCCATCAGCTTCAGCAGCAGCTGGTGATCGACGTCCCAAGACACCTGCGGATGGTCGTAACACAACCCAATGAAACCGGCCCGGCCGCCGAAGACCTCCAAGCCCGAACACAGCAGCGCGGCGATATTGCGCGCCTTCAGGCGACTGGCGTCCTCGGCTTGCGGCGGCTGCGGCGCCGAGGTGTCGGCGACCCCGGCCAGACGCAAACCGTTGAGGTGCTTCGCGAGCCACGGCCACTCAGCGAGCGCCTGACCCTCCAGCACCTGCGGATTTGCTGCGCTGAAGGTATCGCAGGCGCTGTGCACCCGGGTAATGCGCTCGCCCGCGTCGTCGAGGAAGGCGACAAACACCGCATCGCAACCGGTGCCCTGGAGAATCGCTTCAGTTGCCTCGCGCAGGCGCGCATCGAGGGCATCTGCCGCGAGATTCTGCAGATCGACGGCGATCTTGGTGTAAACGATGTCGAGGCCGCCCGGCGTGCGATTGCCGCCGAGCGCTTTCTGCAGATTCGTCAGAGTCGAGGTGTGGTCCAACGCGACTGACACCGCGCGCCGCCGGCACCGTGCCCGCACCTCAGGCAGGTCACGCACCGCCGGCTGCCCGGAACCCCCCATGTCAAAAACCAGCGCACTGGCCGCATTCTGACATGGTTTTTCGCAAATACAAGATAACCTGATGATATCTATGGAACTGGCATCAGGCCCGACCCGGCAGGCGCTGCATGACCTGGACCTTCAGCAGGTGCCAGAGATTGTTTGCGGTCCAGTAAAGAACCATGCCTGCCGGAAAGGTGTAGAACAACAGGAAAAACGCTCCGGCCATCGCGTACAGGCGCAACCGCTGGCGGCGCGCCAGTTCCGGTGTTAGCGAGGGATCGGCCTGCGACATCGCCGAAATGATCGTCACCGCGGTCATCAGGCAGGGCAGCAAATTCAGGTGCGCGCCGAAGAACGGCACGGCCACCGGCAACGCCAGCCAGCGGTCCGGCTTGGCGAGATCGTCGATCCACAGAAACGGCATGCCGGACAGGGCAAAGTTGTCGGCGAGCATATCGAAAGCGCCGATGAACACGGGCACCTGGATGGCGAATCCGGCAAGGCTCTTCAGGGTGTAAAGCGTGTGCACGCCCTCTTCCTTGTACACCGCCAGCACGCGGTTATGCGCCTCCTCGCCCTTGAACTCGCGGCGAATGGCGTCGAGCCGCGGCTGTAATCGTCCCTGGATGCGATTGACCTCGGCCTGCCAGCGATCGGCGATGTTCGTCAGCGGCCAGAGCACGATCTTGACGGCCAGCGACAGCAGGATGATCGAGACGCCGACGTTGCCGGTCGCGCTCGTAATCCAGCCCAGCAGGAACAGCAGTGCGTAACTGATCCAGCGCAGGGGCTGCCAGATCGCCGCAAACAACATCTGCGTCAGCTCCGGCG
This sequence comes from uncultured Chromatiaceae bacterium, assembly GCA_964403135.1. GTDB lineage: Bacteria > Pseudomonadota > Gammaproteobacteria > Steroidobacterales > QUBU01. The sequence goes on from CAYOFE010000065.1 coordinate 6,993, forward strand.
CGACCACGCGCAGATTTTTCCAGGCAATCGGCCCGGCATACAACTGCAGCTCATGCGTGCCCGGCGGCAGCTGCCACTGCACCGACGGCTGGCCCGGCTGGTCACGGTTTATTTCAGCGGCGGTCGTGGCCGAACTGCGCCACAGCCATGCCCAGAAATGCGACCGTATGCCAAGCCACTCACCCGCCTCGATATCGATCTTGCCCGGTTCGATATCCTCGGCACTCAGAATCTCCTGCCCACCCGGCCCGACTCGAATCGCGTCGACGCCGGAAAACGCACCGCCGAAACCGGGCAGCGCCTCCGGTACGAAGGCTGTACCGGTTTTCAGGTGCAGGCTGGCCCCTGCCGGCACGGTGAGCTGCAACTGCAGCGCGTGCGTGCGGCGACTGATTTCGTAACGCTGCACCAGGCGCGCGCCGCCGGGCGCCTGCGCCGTGAACACCGCGGTGATTCCCTCCGGCGATTCGGTGACGGTTGCTGCGTATTCCGCGGCGGGTAACGCTGCCCCGCGCCACGCTACGGCTCCGCTGCGCGATTCGATCAGCGCCACGCGCCGCACTCCGGTGCGCTCGCAGGAGTCTTCGCAGGCCGTCCATGCCACGGGCAGCCCCGTGACAGTGCTGATCGAGAGCTGCTGGCTGCCGGCGCGGACATCGACGGTCCCGGCGGCTGCCTGCTGCGCCAGCACCGCGAGCAGCAGAACCGGCGGCAGCCGTCTCATCGGTAGAAGCGCCGCATGTCGCGCAGGGCTGCCTCGATGACCTGCGGATCGAGCTGCGCGCCCGGCAACGGCCGATAGTCCGGTCCCAGCGCCTCGACGAACCCGCCGGGATGCGTGACGATCACGCGGTCAGGCTGCAGGATCGCATGCGAGTTGTAGCTGCCGGTCACCAGCCACTCCCAGTCCCGGCCCTCGAACAGATTGCGCCCGACCGAGTAATCCTCCGGCGGATTCTCGCAACCGAAGATCTCCTGCAGCAGCGTCACCGGCAGGTCGAAGTGTGAGCTGCGGTGCCGGTGTATCGTGGGCGACCGCCCCGGCCAGTGCATCACCAGCGTCGCGCGCACCTGTGCCCGGCTGTAACTGCTGGCATGGCCCACGTAGCCGAGCCCGTTGTCGTCGAACTCATAGCCGTGGTCGCTCGCCACGATCACGACGGTGCGTTGCATGAGATTACGCTCCCGCAGCGCTGCCATGATTCGGCCGAGTTCCTCATCGGCGAGGCGCGCGGCACGCCGGTACTGTCGCCAACGGCTTTCGATATCGGCGTTGCCGGCGAAGCGCGCGTCGAGCGGCAGACTCTCATTGGCATCGGCCGACATCTCGCCCATCGGCGGGTCGTAGTAAAGGAAACCGAAAAACGGCTTGCCCGTATCGTGAGCCCCGAGCCACGCGAGCCACTGGTCGGTGACGGCGCGATTGCGCGCCACGGCGCTGACGTCGTGCCTTTCGCCCGGCAGGCCGGCAATCCCGGCAAACACGGTGCGGCCGATGTCGGTGGGCGTGCCGAACCCCGGCGCCGCAAACAGTGCCAGGCGGTAGCCCGCCGCGCGCACCTGCTCGATCAGCAACGGCGGCTGCTGCACACCGTAAAAGGCGTCCCAGTAAGTGCTGGGCAGGCCGTAGAACATCGAGAACAATCCGGCCCGCGAGGAGTTCCCGCCGCTGCTGTGCGCGGCGAAATGCTGACCCTGATCGCGCATTGCGGCGAGATTCGGCAGCAGGCGCGCATCGATGACATCGGGGCGTAACGCGTCGATGAGCACGATGAGAATGTTCGGCATGCCGGCCACCGGCGCCGCGCACCGCAGCGGCTGCAGCGGGTAGTTGAGCGCTCCGCCGCCGCCCTCTCCGGCGCGTCGCAACAGCCGCTGCCGTTCCATGGTCCCCTCGTCCACGAGGCCAAGCCGCGCCAAAGTGCGCCTGGCGTGAATCGGGAAGTAAGCCGGCAGATAGCGCGTCAACCGGGTCACCGGCGTGTGGCCGATGGCATCGGCCCAGATGTGAATCGCCTGGCTGCCGAGCCAGGCACCGCATAGTGCCACCGCCAGCAGGCGGCCCCGGCGGGCCTGCGCCCCCTCGACCCAGCGCCGGACCGCGCCGGCGAGCATAGCCTCGAACGCGAGCGCAACGATGCCGATCAGGGCAACGAGTAGCCAGGTGCTGGTTTCGAACAGCACCGCCGTCAGCGGCGTCAGGTGGTAACGCTGGGAAGCGAACACGTTGCCATCCACGACCAGCAGCGTGATGCCGGCAGCCGCGAGCAGCACCGCTGCCGGCATCACCACCGCGCGCCTCGGGACCAGCCCCGCCAGCGGCACCGCGACCAGGCCAATCGGTAATGCGGCCAGCAGTGCAAAGTGACCGACGAAGGCAAGTGCGGTGTAGGCGAGCCCGAGTGCATCCCCGGAACTCGGCGCCAGCAGCAGAAAGCGCAGCCCGGCAAGCGCGTACAGCCCGGCATTGGCCGCGGCGAACCATCCGGCCCAGCGCAGCAGCTGGCGGCGGCCGGTCAAGCTAGCGACCCGCAGCCGGGATTTCGGCGCCAGCGGAAATCTCCGCCACGATGGCGGCGACCGCCTTCGCGCCGGCCTCACCGCTGCGGCCGAGGTTGAAGACCCAGTCATGGCGCAATGCCGATACGTTGCGGCGGAACTGCGCCGGGTCACGCACCAGCTCGCGGATCACACGCGGCGCCTTCGCCAGATCGGCGGGCGTCAGCACGGCGCCGATCTTGTCGCGCACGTACGACTCGAACGGCTCGATGCCGAGCGCCGGCCACTCGTCATTGCGCGCCTTCGGCGGCACGTCGATATAGAGCACCGGCTTTTCCAGCCCCATACCATAGTCATGGCCAGCGCCCGACCAGTCCGTGATCATCACGTGCGAATCATAGAGCGAGTCGCTCTCGCCCATCTGCTCGACCAGCCGGAACCGCGGATGGTTCCCGTACTTCGCCGTGATCCGGTCGATCACCTCGGGCGTTTTCCAGCGCGTCTGGTAGTGCGGCCGCAGCGTGAGCCGGAATCCCGCATCGAGCAGCACATCGACCAGCTCGAGCCCGCACAGGTTGAGGATGGTCTGGTCGCCCCATGACGGCGCCAGCAGCACGTGAATGTCCGCGTCGGACCGGATCGGCGGCGGCTCCCGGCGCTCGGCCATCAGCTGCTCGATGCGATGATAGCCATGTGGCACCAGTCGCTTCGCGGTCAGTCCCTTCATCTCCTCGCGCCGGCGGATCTCGCGGATCTGGTGCGGCCCGGAGCACAGGATCGTGTCGTAGTGATCGAACGAATTGGCGTGATCGGCCATGTGCGTGCTGATCAGCGAGTGGAACATGTAAATGTAATGAACCGGGTAAATGGAGCGCTTCAGGTCGAAGTTGCCGAGATCGAGCAGCTGGGTCAGCATCACGTCGGCCTGCAGGAACTGGAAGAACCAGATGCGCACCACCCCGCGGCCGATGCAGAACGGCAGCATGCGCGGGTTCGACTGGTGCAGACCCGGATCAGCCGGGTCCGACGATACGTAGCAGAGCCGCGTGCCGAGCGTGCCGGTCAGGTAGTCGAGGACCGGCCGGAAGTGATGCCAGTCGTGGCTGCTCTCCGAATAGACCACCAGCCGGCGGTCCGACCGTGGCAGCCGGCGGAAGGCGCGGTAATTGCGCCAGGCCGTGAAGAACCCGCCGGCCATGCGAGAATCCGCGCGGCCGCCGGTCAGTCGCCCGGCGCCGCTTTTGGCCCCTTCGTGCCACCCGCGGGCTGCCCGGGAGCGCGCTTGCCGCGGAAGAAACTCTTCAGCTTGTACCAGTAGGTCTTCACCGCCAGGGCGGCGGTGGCGAAAATGCCGATGATCGCCGACAGAATCATACTGCCGGTGCTCGGATCGAGATAAGCGCTGGCCGGCGGCGCCACGCTGACCAGCGCAATTGCGAGCCAGGTGGCGGCGACTGCCCTGCCCTTGCGTTCCATGTCCGGTAAGTCCTTCAGGCCTGCGGCCCGCGCCGCGGGGCGCTGTTTAACATCATTGCAGGGCAAAGGCAACGCCGGGCCGCCCCTGCTCACGGCGTCCGGTCGAGGGCAGCGATACGCGGGTAGACAAGTTCTCGCGCACGGCGCAGGTGCGCAGGATCGTCGATCTCGCCCCACAGCAGGTCGGGCACCAGCGGGCAGGCGATCGCGTGTTCGGCGGCCGCAGCCACCAGGCAATCGGTCTCGTAGTCGAAGACGAGCGAGTCGCGAAACGCGGCGGCGGCAATGCGTTGCATGACCCGGAAGAGATCTGCCGAGATCTTCGAAATCCCCACCAGTTCACCGGCGACATCCGGGCCGAGGCGGCTGCGATCTTTCGCCATGTTACGCAGCCTGCCGTCTGCAGCCTCGACGTAGACCTCGTCGCCAGCCCCGGTCGGCCCCGACAGCAGGACGGCATCGGGCGACGGATGGTCCAGCAGCACGCGCAAGCCCCGCGGCTCGTAGATGAGATCCGATTCCAGCAGCAGGAAATCGCCGTGCACCAGATGCCGCGCGCAATACAGCGAATACATGCTGCCCGAGCGGGCGAATTCCGGGTTGTGGACGGTACGGACCAGGCCCGCATGCTGGCGGGCGAACTCCTCGTAATACGAGGCGGCGAAGCCGGTGACGATCAGCACGTCGTGGATTCCGGCCGCCGCCAGCCGCTGCACCGATTCCTCGATGATCGGCTGTGCGCCGAGGCGCAGGAATCCCTTCGGACGATCGCGCACCGCTTCGCGCAGGCGCTTGCCCTGGCCGGCAGCCAGGATGACCGCGCGGGTGATCACGGGCGCACCGTGAGAATCCGGTTGAGCGCTGCGCACAGCCGGTCGAGATCCGCGTCGCGAATGTCGCCCATGTGCGCGATGCGGAAGATCCGCGCGCCGAGATCGCCCTGCCCGGCGTAGATCACGAACCCCTCGCGTTTCAGCGCGTCGTGCAAGGCCGCGTAGCCCAGGCCCGCCGGCAACACGTAGGACCACAGCACCGAGGAATAGTCCGGCGGCGCGAGCAGCGTGCACACGCCCGCCTGCCCCAGCACGGCGGCAACGCGCCTGGCCCGTCTGCGGTACAGTTCCCGCCGCGCCAGCCATCCGCCCTGATCGCGCAGCTCAGCCAGCGCCTCGGCCAGCGCAAACGCGACCGGGATGGACTGCGTGAACGGCGAGAAGCCAGCGTTGTGCTGCACGCGGTAATAGCTGAAAAGGTCGAGATACACGCTGACCGGCCGCACCGGCGGTACCCGCCACAGCTCGTGCCGGGCCAGCACGAACGACAGCCCCGGCGCACCGTGCAGACACTTGTTGGCGGTGGCCGCCAGCGCCGCGATATTCCACCCGGCGACATCGATCTGTTCGGCGCCGAAGCTGCTGACGGCATCGACCAGCAGGCGCGCACCGAAGGCCAGGCAGACCCGCCCGACGGCCTCGAGGTCATTCAACCGGCCGGTGGTGGTCTCGTGATGCACGATCGCCACGCGGGTGATCGAGCGGTCGCCCGCCAGCATGCCCTCGAGCCGCGCCACGTCCACCGGCTCAGTCCAGTCATGGCGCATCACGGCGTGGGGCCTGCCGTGCGCCTCGAGCATTTTCGCCATGCGCTCGCCGTAGACGCCATTCGCCACGACGAGTGTGCGGTGTTCGGCCGGAGCAAAGCTGGCGAGCATGGCCTCGACAGCCGCCGTGCCGGAGCCGGTCATGAGCACGGCATCGCAGCTCGCGCCGATTTCCGGATAGACGCCGGCCAGCCCGCGATTGATGTCGCGCGTCAGTTCGGCGAACTCCGGCTCGCGGTGGCACCAGTCGGCGCGCGTAAGCGCCGAGCGCACGCGCTCGCTCAGCGTGACCGGCCCCGGGTTGAGCAGGATGAGTCGCGCAGCCACGGCGGCTTTCAGACCCGGGGCCCCAGGTACTGGCGCAGCCGCTCGGCCACATCCTGCGGCGCGACAGCCGGACGCGGCAGGTCCTCGGCCACGCCCGGGCGCACCGGCACATGAAAGAAGCGTAACCCCGGCGCGCGGAAACCGAGCTCGTCGCGAAGCTCGCCGGCATCGCCCTGCGACATCACCTGGCCATAACCACAAGCCGCAGCGATCCCTGCAAGATCGATCAGCGGCGTAACGGTGCCCTGCCCGCCGGTCGATTCGTGCATGCCATTGTCCACGACCACGTGAATGAGGTTTGAGGGACGTTCCGCACCGATGGTGGCAAGCGCCCCCAGCCGCATCAGCACCGCGCCGTCGCCGTCGATGACGATGACGCGCCGGTCGGGCCGGGCAATCGCCAGGCCGAGCCCCAGGCTCGACGCGCAACCCATCGAGCCCACCATGTAGAACTGGTTCGGCTGGTCGCCGTGGGCGTAGAGCTCGCGGCCGGTGTAGCCGGTGGTGGCGATCAGGATGTCGTCGCTGCTGGCGATGGACTGGATTGCGCGCAAGACGAGGCTGCGGCTCGCCACGGCGCGCGCGCCGGTCAGCAGCGGCGGCCGGCGGTAACGTGCCGGATGCAGTTTCGGTTCGGCGCCGGTGGGCCTCACCGTACCCTTGCGCATGAGGAGCGCGAACGGGCGGCTCTCGGCCTGCATGTACGCCAGCGCGCGATCCAGCACCGGGCCGATGGCCGACTCATCCGCCGGAAACTCCGCCCAGGGTATCTCCATGGTCTCGAGGATGCGCGGCGTGATGCGGCCCATGAGCTCGTGCTGCGGCTCGTCGCTCGCCCCGCCCGGCTCGCCGCGCCAGGTCACGATCAGGAGCACCGGGATGCGAAACGTGTAGGTCAGCGAGGTCAGCGGACTCACCGCATTGCCGAGCCCGGAATTCTGCAGCATGGTGATCGCCGGCATTCCGCCGAGCGATGCGCCCGCGGCAATCGCCACGGCATCGCCCTCGTTGGCCGCACCGACGTAGCGCAGCCGATCGGACGCCATCACGCAATTGATGAAGGGCGTCAGGTACGAGCACGGCACGCCGGAATAAAGCCCGAAGCCGCGCCCGGCCGCCGCCTCGATAAACGCCTCCGCCGCGATCATGCAAAGCTCCCGGCGGCCAGCACGTCGGCCAGGCTGTCCACGTCGAGCCAATGCCCGGTGGTGTAGACGACGCGGATCTTCTCGCCACGTCGCACCAGCTCGCTCAGCAGGTGATGGAGCTTGGCGCGACGGTTCCCGGGCTTCGCCGTCATCTCGGCAACCACCGCGCGAAACCTCGGCAGGGCCGCCGGAGCCACGCGCAGGAAGCCCATCCATTCGCCGTGCCGCTGGCTGTCCGGCAGGTCCTCGGCAGCCTGCGCGAGATATACATCGTGATAGAAGGTGTGGCGCGAATAAGGCTCAGTGCAGCGCACGTAATCTGCCGCGCGGCCCCGGTTCACCGACTCACGCCAGTCGGTATCGGCCACGATCACGAAGTCGTCGTGCGCCTCGCCGAGCAGGTCGAGAATGTAGCGCTTGAAAATGACGTCGCCGAAAGAGACGTACAGCTCGCGGCTGTCGTCCCTGTCGGCGGCCAGGCCGACGGCCAGCGAAGCCAGCTCGCCGGTCGCCTCGTAATCGGCGTTCTCCGCGTAACCGAGCCCCGGCAGATCGATGGCTGAGGCGAGATAACCGCGCACTACGGTGATGCGCTTGATCCCGGCGCCGTTATAGGCACTGACGATGTGCGACAGCAACGGCTTGCCGCGGATCTCGACCATCGCCTTCGGCCGCTCCGCGGTGAGCTCACCGAGCGCCGAGCCGCGCGAGGCCGCCAGCACGATGGCGCGCGCCTGATCGAGCTTGCGCGGCAGGTAGCGCTCCTCTGCTTCCTGCAGCTCGGAGGCGCCCTGCAGCCGGAAGATCTCCCTGACCGGCGCGACATTGTCCTCGATGGAAACCAGGCTTTGTTCGCGAACCAGCGTCGCTGCGCACTTCTGCATCGCGGGGATCGCCGCGCGCAGCAGGTGATTCGCCCAGATGGCGATCGAGAACCCCGCCTCGCGGAATACCTCGGTCGGCGTGGCGTAGTACTTGGTCGGCACGATCACGACCGGCGAGCGGTCGGCCCACTCGCGCTTGAACGCCAGCACCTCGCTCGGGGTGGCCAGCGCGCTGTGGATCAGGATCCCGTCGGAACCGGCGGCGTGATAGGCCTCGGCACGGCGCAGCGCCTCGCCGAGCCCCCAGCCGGCGATGAAGGCCTCGACGCGCGTGATGATGCAGAAATCGTCGTGCGCCTGCGCGTCCTTGCCGGCCTTGATGCGGCTGCAGAACTCGTCTATCTCGGCGAGCTGCTGCTTGTCGCCGTCGATGAAACTGTTGGTCTTCGGGTA